>WAQW01000031.1 GCA_015520045.1 Thermoplasmata archaeon
CATGAAAACCACTATGTCCTTACGGGCAGAAGCGTCGTTCATATAGGGATTAACTCCTCTCTCCCATATTCTGTTTATGTAAAAATTGACAACGTTACATTTGTATCAAGGAATGAGAATGTGAGTATAAACAGCACGCTCTTTCCCAATGGACACTATACCATGGAGATCACGGCAACGAACCTGGCAGGTTATTCTGATATCAAGAGAGTTGCCTCAATAGTTGACAACGGAGTTCCCGCACTTGATGATTCCCTCCAGAACGAGAGCTTCGTTTCAAATTCCACTGTTGTGAACTATACTGTGAATTGGACTCTCGGTGTAAAGAGTATGTATGTAAGCTACCTCGGTATGAACTATTCTCTGAAAACCGGTAATGGAAGCTTTCACATCATGTCCGGGAACTTTTCTGGAAGGATGGGCGTATCCATTGTTCTGATCGATGAAGCGGATAGGGTATTCAAATACAACTACAGCGAGACTGTCATATGGAATGACCCCGATCGTTACCGGATAAGCGTCTGGAATGGAGAGTATTTCAACACCACCCACATCAATGTTAACTGGTCAGCACTCAACTATGCATACCTCTATACGATAAAGATCTCCGGGTTTGCCAGCAGCGTAAGTGTGAATACAACGGCAACTCATCAGAACCTCTCGCTTAGCAATGGAAGATATGATATGTCAGTTCTGGCACATCTTGACAATGGCAGCTCCATCACCATCGGGTCCGCCAGTTTCACCATTATCACATTTGCTCCAGGGATCTCGGTATCTCATTCTGAAGACCGGGCATATTCTTTTCTGGGAAATTCTGTAAACAACACACTCTTTTATGAAGTTACATCAAACGTTTCTTCTCTGATCTCCTATAAGATATTCCGGCCCGGTGGTTCATTGCTAACAGCAGGATCCGGCTGGAACAGTATCAATATAACCATCTCAGGAGGCAACCTCTCCATGAGAATGAATGGTCTCTACACCATTCTAATCAGGGCAACCGGCCTCAGCCATCTTGCGACAACCACACGGTTTGAGTTTCTTGTGAATAACACCATCCCGGAGAACCCGGCTGCTGACAATGGGATCCTTTACAGGAACGTAAGCGTTATCAGATTCCACAACCCAATCAAGAATGCCAGATACACGGTGGAATTTAACAACACCACATGGACAATGAATTACAAAAACTGGAACGGAACCATTTATCTGAACCATGGTAATGGGCGTTATTCAGTTACCCTGAAAGTCTTTTCCAATTCAATGAATTACAACAGCTCATCCTTTACCGTAATATTCTTTAACAGAAAACCCGTCATAAGCTACCTCCATCCTCAGAAGGAAAACACAACATCCTCAAGCATCAGCATCGCAGTATCTGTTAGAGATAGGGCCCCGTTGTGGTTTATTGCCATCTACGTCGATGGATTGGAAATGTACAAAAACTATTCAGCGGGCAATGTGTTTACCCATCACCTTAAATTCGACCATAATGGCAACTACACGGTTGATCTGGTTGTCGTGGACCGCTGCGGAAACGAAAACACGTCACTTTTCCATGTGAGCGTAAAACACTTTCCTCATCTGTACAGCAACAAAGTATCCGTTCTCAATCTCTTTATCCTGCAGCACATAACCGTTAAACTTAGCGGGATCAACACCTCGGGAATGGAGGTTTCCTGGTATGTCAACGGGAAAGAGAGGGGATCGGGCCTTTCCCTTCTCAGCATTCTACCATTAGGATACAACAGTGTTGACGTTGAGATAACCTATGGAAATATATCCATAAGAAAGCATACTGAGGTTTTCAGTGTAGGGATTATCGGTCAGGTGGTGGCTGGAGCGCTCATCCTGATCTCAGTGATCTCACGGAAATTGAGGGGTGTGAAGGATGCCAGAATTCTTGAATCCTTCCTCAAGGAGTGTGATGGCCTTAGCGTGCGGAATGTAATATCCGTTGCAAAAAAGAAGGGATTGAATGTACCGGAAGTAAGGGTAACAATGAAAAACATGGTTGAGAACAACAGGGCGTACTACGATGTTGATCCGGATGGAGTCAGGTACATAAAAATGAGGAAGCAATAGTGAGAGAGTGCCGCTCAACAGTTATATGGAGCTCTTTGTGTGCGCATGGCAGGAGAATTCATCATACCATGGGCGTTGGGAACTGTACCAAAAAATTAATAGAAACAAGAATTATACTTTATTGAATGGATTGCAGTACCCTTATAGAACAGATCAAGAACAAATACATCAAGATGGTGAAGGTCGTGGAGAATCCGGATTTTGATATCAACCCATCAAAGGAGTATCTGGAGGCCACTTCTAACTTCCTTGGATGGTTTGAGGAGGTTATATTCAACGCCACGGTTGAGAAAGGTGATTCTGTGGTTTCTGCTAAAACGTGCATAATAGATTACATATCGGGTGAAAACGCGCAGGAGGAGTGCCCGGAGATATTCGAGGCGCTGTCGCTGTTCTCTGATAAGAGAATTTACGAGATATTCGGCGTGAAAATTTTTTCCGATTGATCCGGGCAAAACAGTTAACATTATCTTTTAGGAAGTATATACCTCTCTGTGAAAAGGGAGTTTAACAAGAGGTTCGAAGAGTTCCTGACAACATTACCTTCAGAAGAGCTTTACTTTGAAGCTCTGAGAGACATAATCAAGGATGTTATAAAAGAGTACATCAGAAAACAGATCACCGAGTCTCCGAGCCTCAAGGAGGCACTCGCCGATGCCCTCAAGGAATTCATAGAATCCAGGATAAAGGAATACGACAGCATGGCGAAGATGGCGAAGGTGACGGCGAGCATCGGGTTGAGCGCCACACCCACATCCATAAAGAATGAGGCGCTGAACGATTTTCTGAGTGTCTTTGAAAAAGAGATAGGAGAGATCATAAAGAAACTGTTCTGAGGATATTCCCTCAGAATTCCATGTGCGAAAAGCATTGCCAGCTGCCATGTTAAGCCGTTATCTGCATCAGCTGTTGAACTCATAGGAAACGGGAGGGCGTCGCTGACCAGAGAAGTTTACGTTTATGAACGCATTCAGTTCAGAACCTCTCTCTTCTTGAAATCCCTTTTCAGCGTGGTGCGGGAATTAAGATCAAAGAGCGTCAGTATGGATGGATTCGGGCTGAAGTTCATGATCTTCTGGAACTCCGTCTGGGATTGCCACGTAGATGAGTTTACATACCTTATTCCCCGGTACCATCCAACCGCATGAGAATGCACATGCCCTGTTATGAAGATATCCGGAACCTCCTCGATAACATGATGGTCCACGGGTGTTGGGATCAGTGGAGTTTTTCCGCCATAAACGGGAGCAAGATGCCTTCGCTTGAGAAGAGCCTCTATTGCTGGTCCGACCGTATCAAAAGAGGCCCCTGGAATGAGTTCTATCATATCGTTAAGTGACATGCCATGATACACAAGGATCCTCTTTTTCTCGAGATGGAGTGTGTAGGGATTTGGCAGCATAACTACATTCGGTGGAAACATGGATCCTATTTTCTTCGAGAAGACAGGTTGAGGCTCAGGGATCCTCACGACGTCATGGTTCCCCGGTATAACGAAAACCATCACATCGGGGGGTATGTCGGAGATCAACTCGGCGAGAAGTTCGTACTGTTCAGTTGGGTTCACTATATCAAGATCATTTTCCTGATTAGGATACACACCGATACCATCGACCACATCGCCACTAAGAATCAGATATTTCAGCTGCTGAGAATCCTCGGCGGATGATTTGATCCACTTTATCATCCTCCTGAATTCATCTTTCCTGAACTCCTTGCTTCCCACATGGATATCGGAGAGAGATGCAACGTATACAGGCTCACCACCATTATCATCCACTATCCTCGACGGTGTATCGGGCCTCACTATCTCATCAGCAAAGATCACTCTCCTTCCAGATCCGGATGAAAGGGAGCCCACAACACCGATAACCTCATCCTGAAGATAGACCTCACCCTGTTTAATCTTATCCTTCATGATGATCACGTCCATGTGATCCTTGAGGTCTTCTATGGTTAACTTCAGGTGGCCGTTCTTTGTTGTGCCAACAGAGGATATCATACCAACGGTTTTGACCCTTCTTTCCGGGGATTTCCTCGCGGATTCTATATCAACAGATCCGAGCATAGACATGGATGTGAGGATTATCTTCCTGAGTTTCTCAAATCTGCTTACGAAGTAACCCCTGAAATCCTCCACGGAGCTGCCAACCGTAACGTCCTGTATGTTGACCTCATATTCCTCCACATGAGGTTGGGAGGATCGCTTCATCAGATTGAGAACATCCTTCTCCGAAAGATAACCAGACTCAATGATGTCAGGGCTCAGCAAATTCATAACCTGATTCCCAAGATTTCGTTTTATGATTATCTGAAGAGCGTTGGGAGAGAGCAGTATACCCTTCTCAGTGAAGAATTCAAGTATGGAGTTTTTTGAGCTCTGATCCGACATTGCCTTAACATCATTGAATGATATGTTAAGGTTTTGTTGAGCCTTATCACATTCATTAAGAGCATATTCGCCAAGAAGCGAAGAGGTTCACTAAGAATTCCTTCCCCGGTGTGTTGTATTAAAAGTTATTAAACCTTCCTGTAATGTCATCCTGTGCTTGTGGGAGTTATAGGATATCAGGGAGATGTTTCAGAACATATAGAGATGCTTCACAGGTTGAGGGATGAATACAAGCGGGAAGTAAGCCCTGTGAAGATAAAAAGCCTCAAGGATCTGAACAAAATATCAGCCCTGATCATACCCGGCGGTGAGAGTACCACCATATACAAGCTCATTAAGGAATATGGTCTGTACAGAAACATCATCAAGCGGGCACGTCTCGGGATGCCTGTGATGGGTACCTGTGCCGGGATAATCATACTCTCCAGAAGTACAGGAGATTCCATGGTCATGGGGATGAATCTCCTGAATATCTCAATAGAGAGAAATGCCTATGGAAGACAGATCAATTCATTCAGAGATTATCTTAACATAAAGAACATAGGCAGGTTTGAGGGTGTTTTCATAAGGGCTCCTGTTATCGATCATGTTGGTGATGGTGTTGATATTCTGGCCACTTACGAAGGTTCCCCTGTTATGGTGAGAAGTGGTAAAATATTGGGTTTAACATTTCACCCTGAGCTGACCAACAGCACACTTATCCACGACTACTTTCTGAGTTTTGTGGAGGGGGAGGGGTACATTTCCAGTAGAAATAGAGAATGGTATGTGAGGGATGTGATATAATGAGGACGGTTTTATATGATGAGCATGTGAAGAGCGGTGCCAAGATAATCGATTTTCATGGATGGGAGATGCCTCTGCAGTACACGGGCATTATTGATGAGCATATGGCTGTTAGGACAAGGGTTGGCATATTTGATGTATCCCATATGGGTGATGTAGTGATCTCAGGGAAGGATGCATATGATTTTGTGAATATGCTGTTTCCCTCCAATATTTCAAAATTAAAGGATGGTACAGCCATGTACACAACCTTTCTTAACAATGAAGGTTTCATGATAGATGATACCGTTCTGTACAGATTATCAGACGACAGGTACTTCTTTGTTCCAAATGCTGCAACAACCGATACAATAAAAAGATGGGTTGAGCACAATTCGGAAGGATACAATGTGAAAATAAATGATTATTCCAGGAGAATATCGTGTGTTGCAGTGCAGGGACCTCTGAGTGGGGAAGTGAGTGAGAGGTTGGGATATAATGTCTTTCCGAAAAGCTTTACCTTTATTCTTGAAAAGGGCAGCTCTCCAAATTCCATAACATCAGATAGGGATGTGATTATATCTGGAACTGGTTACACCGGAGAAAAGGGGTTTGAGATTCTTGTCCCGAATGAGGATGCGATAGAATTGTGGAAAAAAACAGTCTCAATCATAAGGGAAATTGATGGAAGGTTGTGTGGTCTAGGATCCAGGGATTCTTTGAGAATGGAGAAGGGTATGTTACTATCAGGAACTGATTTCAATTCAGATAGAACACCTTATGAAGCTTCCATATCCTTTGTGGTGGATACTGAAAAGGATTTTATTGGTAAAATTGCAATGCTTGAGAAGAAGAAATCTCAGAAGGAGTTGTTCAGAGGTTTCATAGTTGATTCAAAAATTATTCCAAGAAATGGTGATCTGATATATAAAGACGGAAGAAGGATAGGTAAAGTTACAAGTGGAACATATTCACCAATACTGAAGAAATCCATTGCTCTTGGATATATCGATAGAGAATTCTATAAATCTGGTACGGTTGTGGATATAAGCACAAGAGGTAAGATGTTAACAGCGTCAGTTCACAAACCGAGGCTGGTCCCCTGAGGAGTTCCAGTGGAAATATACCCCCCTCCCTCTTTTTTTCTGATTATCGGGTAAAAGTATAAGATACTGTTGTTTTTGTTACATTTTTGTATGCGATCAATTTCATACTTTAGGTGTATCTTAAAATATTTTTCTTCATATTGGTATTTATTGAGAATTTTATCCTATATCAGACATGGTAGTGAAAAAAAGCTTTATCCCATGATGTATTGAGAGACTATGGTTATTGTAACGAGAAATCCATACACCGGTGAGGTGATGGATGAATATGAGGAATTTTCTGAGGATACGGTTCTGAACATTATTGGAAAGCTCAGGGATGAGCAGCGATATTGGAAGAATGATATTGACGATAGGATCGACTATCTGTCTGATACTCTGAAACCATCCCTGATGAGAGAGAAGCAAAAACTAGCTAAACTCATGTCATCTGAAATGGGAAAACCCATTGCACAGAGTGTGGCTGAAATAGATAAATCAATAAGGCTTGTTGATTATGCCGTTGAAAATTTTAAAAAATTTCTGGAAAATGAGTATGTTGAAACGGAGGCTAAAAAATCATATATAAGGTTTGATCCGATTGGGGTTGTTTACATAATAATGCCCTGGAACTTTCCTCTATGGCAGGTGATGAGGGCTGCCGTTCCGGCTCTCGCTGCCGGTAATGCTGTTATGCTGAAGCATGCTTCTATAGTTACTGGAACGAGTTTGAAGATAGAGAAAATTTTCAATACACCGCTTTTCAGATCAATTGTTGTGAGGGGTTCCAGGGCCATTAATTTCATAAAACATGTTGATGCAGCGTCATTCACCGGTTCAACCAGTATCGGTTCAAAGATAGCAGAGGAGGCTGGAAAACACATTAAGAAGCATGTGCTTGAACTGGGAGGATCCGATCCGTTCATAGTCCTGAAATCTGCAGATATTGAGAATGCAGTCAGGAATGCAGCGTTTGGAAGACTTCAAAATAATGGCCAGAGTTGCATTGCATCCAAGCGGTTCATAGTTCATGAGGATATATTTACCGACTTTCATAGGGCACTTAAGGAAGAATTTGAGAGAACAAACATAGGGGATCCGCTTGATGAAAAAACCCTGCTTGGTCCCCTCTCATCGGAGGAGCAAACGAAAACCGTCACAGGGCAGATTGATGATCTTAAAAAACTTGGTGATGTGGAGATTCTCGGATCACCCGATGGGAGGATAGTGCCACCAACCATAGCAGTCACCGATAGAATATACAACGAAGAGGTTTTTGGTCCTGTTGCCATATTGAAGAAATTCAAAACTCAGGAAGATGCCGTGAAACTCGCAAACGAGACGCCATTTGGTCTTGGGGCTTCGGTCTGGGGAGACCCGGAGGAAGCTGAAAATATGATACCGGATATAAAGTCAGGCATGGTTTTCATAAACAAGATAGTTACATCTGATCCCCGATTGCCGTTCGGGGGTGTGAAGCAGAGTGGTATTGGAAGAGAGCTCTCCAGGTACGGTCTTCTGGAGTTTACAAATATAAAATCTGTCTGGATTCAGTAGTTTCCTCATTTATTTATGGACTCCTCCTCCACAACGGATCTGGAGCTGAGCAGTATTCCTATGGATATCACAACAAATCCCAAAATGGTCTGCAATCCCTCTGTCTCAGATATGATGAAGTGTCCGTAAAGGAGGGAGAGTGCTGGAACAGTATAGAAAAAAGAGGATATTGATGCGGCCTTGAACCTCCTGTAGAGGAAAAGGTATATGGTGTACGCAACCGCTGTTCCCAAACTTCCCATGTAGATCACTATCATAAGGAATGTTGGGTTCAGTATCTCTGATGTATTTATCCCTCCGGTCAGAATGGACATTGCGAACACCACCGGAATGGCAAAGATATACTGGAGGGTGTTAACCGTCCACAGATTCTCTCCGGAGAGAAACTTCTTGTAGAATATGGTACCGGATGCCCATGATAGAGCCGCCATAACGAGAAGAACCATTCCCAGGGTGGTTCCACTTATTGATGAGTTTGAGAATATTATGATGACACCGAGAAAACCAACAACAAGACCGGTAATGCTCATTCTGTTCAGCCTTTCATGCAGAAAAAGTCGTGAGAGTATAACCACAAAGAGTGGATATGTATAAACGAGAATGGCAGAAAGCCCTGCTGACACGATGGTCTCCCCGATGAACCAGAAACTCATGAAGAGAGTTAAATTCAAACTGCCAAATATCAGGATTTTTAGGATGGACTTATGGCTCGAGGGTCTGCCCAGTCTATTGAAGAAAAGAAGTAGAGTGAAGATGAGTGCAAATATAACCCTGAGGGTGAGTATGAAAAAAGGGCCCTGAAAGGCCAGAGCAATCTTCAAGAATATGTAGTTGAGTGACCAGAATGTGGCCATCGATAAAAACAGAATCACATCTACCCATTTCACTGAAAAATAACATGTAAAATCTGATGATAATACTTCCGAGCTTGTGAATAGGGCACTCGCACAGAAGATCCTCAACTTTGGATTCAATAAACAAGGGATATAAATATTATTACAATATACCCAGAAAGATACTACATTCCTTAAACATGGGGTGGATATTTGAAAAGAAGTTCACGAGATTGGAAAAAACGGGGAAAGATGCGCTGGAAATGGAGAAAGAAGAAAATAAGAAGATTGAAGAGAGCCAGGCGCGCAAACAGATCGTAGAGATTAAAAGTTTGCGTTATATTTCTCATATATTGCTACATTGGTTGAGAATTTTATCCTGAGCAGTTTATCTTCATTAGGTATTCGATATTTGTGAAATTTAAAGTTGACACAAGCCTGAGTGGATAAGTGCCTGGAACGCTGGTATCATAGAAGTAATTAAATATTTCAAAAGCGGTTCTCTTCACGATAGCGTGGGTAAGAGCATTCTCGAAAGATGGTGCAGCATATTAGTTAAATAAACTATCTAAAGTGCATTATTCCGCTTTACAATGGGATTCTGTGGCTAAACCTCAAAGCCGGGCTATTAATCATCCATATCCTTAATGACAGTGGATTAAAAAATTACCCACAGCATGTTGGGGAGATCCACACTAAGGAATTTAAAATTAACAAGGAACCAGTAGAGTATTGGATTTCTATTAAAATGCTCCGACCGGGATTTGAACCCGGGTCGTCGGCTCGAAAGGCCGAAATGCTTGGCCGGACTACACCATCGGAGCGGGCAGACCCATAACTCTTCAAATTATATTTAACTTCTTTTTTAGTTATTATCACACCGATGGTGGAGAGGCATTCACATGCAGGTTACCGTTATCTGGCGATCTTGTAACGTAGTATGGCACAGTATCCACCGAATTTCTCAACAATCTTTCCCGGTTCGCTGCTTGAACTGAAAATGTACACCCTTGCGGAGATGCTCTTTGCCTCCCTCGAGATCTGATCAGTTTCCTCAGCAGGTAATTTAGATTCAGCAATAATCACAGTATCCACAGCCCCCATTCTCAATGCATTCATAACATCATCGAAGCCGTAAGCATACATGCCATCCCTGCTCAACTCCGCCATGAATTTCGACAATAACTCATTCTCCCTGGAGAGCCTTGCTTCTGCAAAAGACTTCATACCGTCTTCAGAGTGAAGATACTCATAAACTGCCACCTCGTCGGCTCTGTTAGCGGGGTAGCTCTTGATTATCTTGTCCGTGAAGCGAACGTCCGCTTTGAGGAAATCCAGCAGCTTTTCTCTTGTAAAACCAGGCCCTATAATGGTGATCAGCTGAATCTCTCCCGAAATCTTGGAAATGGAATCCGCGATCTCATTGAAGTAATCCTTCTCTGTGTTTCTGCTCTCGTAGAGCTTCCCGGACCTGCCAGACCTTATGGTTGCCAGAACCTGAATGCCATAAGACCTCATCACCATTATTTCCGCATTCTCATCGTCCAGAGCCACAAAAATTCCCCCGTTCTTAAGGGATCTGTTCTCCGCCTCCCGAAGGAGTGAAAGCTGAATCCTGGACCAGCTATCCTTCTGGATTTTAAGGTCATCTCCCGAAGAAATGATAAGCGACTGGTGCTCTCCCACAATATTTTCAGGGCCTTCCGTTATGATGCCGAGAAGCTTCAGTCTGCTGGAAAATTCCTGAAATTCTATGCTTTCCACCCTCACCGTTACGGTGACCGGAACTCTCTTCTCCTCCTTGGAACGCAGGGCATCCTCCCTCTTTTCCGGTCTTCTCATCACGCGCATGGTTACCAGATCACCAACGGTGAGAATATTCTTGAGATACCACAGATCATCGGCATCATCGATCCAGATTGATATTTGCGAATCACCTCTTTTCGTCTTCATTTGCAGCACCGACCAATATTTCTATCTCATCAGTGATTCTCCTGTAATGTGTGCCATGCCAGTAAACCTTCCCGCATCTATTACATTTCCAGAATTCCTCATTTTCCAGCAGAACCCCCCTGGGAAGATCACCCTGCACGAGATCTTTATCAACCTCCTCGAGCGAACCGTCACACACGGGACATATTTTCATGAGTTTTTCTCTGTTAACACCATATATCCGGAGAAACTGCATTAATTGATCCCTTATGTGTGGTGATTCAATCAGAACGGATTTTTCTGCTCTTTCTGCCAAGGATATGTCTCTGGTCAGAAGGATCAGCCCCCTCTCCTTACAATACTTAACGATATCATCATCCGTCATGGAATTATCAGCGTAGGTGGCATGATAGCCCATAAATCTTATCCACCGTGCCATCCTACCAAGCATATGGTCCACGAAAAATGTTGGAATTGCTGATCACCCTGCTAACATGGAATTCAGCCATATTTAATTAACAGCCTTACGCCCGCTTACCTCTTTCTGTTGAATATATAGTACAAAACAAAGGTCGCCGCCACTATGGAGAGAATGATCCCACCATAGAGGTATTCTAGATACGCCGGCTTGATCTGTGGAACCGACCATGAGAAGCCAGGATAAGCGCCTGCATCAAGAGCCTCTATGTTGGTGTAGCCCTTCACAAGTGAGGGTAAGTTCTTGGTCTTGTTGAAAGCAATGGTCATGTTCTTCACAGATGGAAAGCCTATCTCTGAGAGGGCGGTTAAAATTTCGAGACCGTAGTGATTCAATCCCCTGTAACCCAGGTCAAAAAGGATGAGGAACTGTGTGGTGTTGTTTGCCCAATTAAAGGTGACGTATGATTTATTGTCATATACATGGGCAAAGAAAGCTCTCCACTCATTCCCGGAGACGGTGTAGTGAGTTGTAGCGGTGTAATACGTAACTGATGGAAGAGGTCCTGTTGGAGGGCTCAGATGCGGTGTATCAGCACTCGCCACAGGTACCGCAAGGGTAACACCCAGCATCGAAACCGTAATAAGAAGGGCTGTAACCGTCTTAATATTCATTAGCAGAGACCTGAATTAAAAAGAAGGTATATAACTTTTCCAGCTTGTTGTTTCATATGGAAAGGCCAGACGATCAACGCTGGCTATCGCCGGAAAGAGCATCCCTTGTGTGAACAGAAATTCTGCTGGTGGGATGGCCGCATACGGGGCATCTGGAAACATATTCATCAAACACCTTCCTGCATCCTGTGCATCTCCACTTCCATACGATCTCCTTTCTTATGGTTCTGATTTTAACACCACTAAATCTTACATGAAGATGGCTGCAGACGTTCTGAACCGCGTAGTCATCGGAGACAACAGTGGCATCTCCGATCATGAGAGCGACAGCCACAACGTGAATATCTGTGAGACTCATCCTGTCAAAATCTCCAGTTTCCTTCGCGGCTCTGATGACCGTTTCAAGGCTCTTCTGATCTGGATTCACAACCCTGATCTGATCTCTGATGGAGTCTATGTAATCCTTCAGTTTTCCGCCCTTTATCTCTTCCAGCACCAACGAGGGGGCAACGAAATCATCTGTTAGCGAGGAAAGCTTATTCTCTATCAGGTGCGTGGTATCATAAACCATCATGTCAGATCTTAAGCGCATAGAACCTCAATATTGTTAAGATTTTTGTTCCCTGTGTCAAGTACACGCAGTGAAAAGTGTGGTGTATAAATTACACTCCCCACTCTATTAGTGTTTTAATTGCACACAGGATCCTCTCAACCGGATCGTTTGTCTAACAATGCATGGAAACACCGGGTCACGCATTTTAATAAAAGAAGAGGAAACACATACTCACGATTCATACGCGCACGGGAATTGGATAAGAGAGACTACCACAGTGGATTGATGGAAGCCCGGATATTACCTGCCGGTGAACTCCCTGATCTCTTTCATCACAAAGGGCAATTTGTTGATCATGTCCGAAACGGAATACCAGTAACCCTTCTCCTTGAAGAGCTCCTCTGCAGTTTTCTTTTCCACGAAGGTGGCGAGCCTGGAAGCTTCCACGGCCGGCATACCCCTGGATATGAGGCCTCCGATTATTCCCGCGAGCAAATCTCCTGTGCCTCCCATGGTGAGGCGGGCGTTACCTCCGCTCGTTTTGAAAACATCGTGGCCATCCGTGATAATATCCTCCCTTCCCTTGAGAACCACAATGCTTCCAGACTTTTTTGCAAATGCCACGGCATTCCTCTCGCTCGCTCCCATGCCGGTGAGTGTCCTGAACTCACCCTCATGGGGCGTGAATATGAACTTCTTTCCGGAGAAAAGCGGAAGCTCTCCCGCAAGCATTCTGATGCCATCAGCATCTATGATGCAGGGAACCCGGACGTTCTGGACGATCTTTGTGAATAGCCTTTTTATCTGTCTGTCATTACCAAGACCGGGGCCGATCAGCATCGCTGAGTATCTTTTTATTAACCTGTTGATATTCTCCGCTGAATCAAGGAGGATACTCTCACCAAAGCTTCTGACTATGATCTCCGGTGAGTATGATGCGATGATACTGGTCTTATCGGGCGGAACTATAACGTCCACAAGATCGGTTCCTATGGAGAGGGCACCCATAGCAGCGATCACTGCGGAGCCGTGGTAGGTCCAGCCACCTATAATGCCGAGTACTCCGTTCATACCCTTGTGGGAGTTACTCTTAGGTTCCGGGTAGTAGATGTAATCACCGGGTCCTGACATACCATAAAGACTGTGTGGGATCCCAATATCAACAATCTCAATCTCACCTGAGTTTTCTGGTGTCATTCCCTCCTTAACATCGTGAAACGTGACCGTCACGTCAGGTTTTATGGCCAGAGAGCTTAGAAATCCGGATGGCACATCAATAGAGACCTTTTTCGCACCGGAGGTGTTAATCTTTTCTATGGCAGTATCGTAAGGAGGCCTTGGCTTTCCGGAGATACCGGTTCCGAGCATTGCATCGATGATAATCTCGGCCCTCTCTATTTCTCTGTCGAGATCGTTTGGATCAGCGAATTTTCCCCTGTATTTCTCAAGTGCTGTTCTGGCCTCATGCGCCCTGATGGAATCCTTTCCCCTCAGGAGTATGACGGTAACATCGTTTCCTTCGCTGAGGATTCTCGCTGCAACGAGACCATCCCCGGCTTTGTTTCCATGGCCACACACAACAAGAATGGCATTTCCTGTTCCATATTTCGCCTTTACAGTTGATGCCACAGAAGCGCCAGCTCTCTCCATCAGGCTGTATAGATCTCCATAATAGTAATGGTAGTTAATATCGAGTCTCTGGAACTCAGATAACTTGAGGCCACTCATTTCATCACCGTATTCGTATCGATTCTCCATAGATAAAGGTCTAGAACACCCGGCTGGAGACCCACCTTCTCTGAAAATGATATGTAAAGTTTCTCAATCTCAAGATATTTCTTTTTGCTGAGTGTTTTCGGGACCTCCACATGAAAATATTTAGACAGGATCTTCAAAATGTGCCTGTCGAGTATCGCAAAATCAAAGATGCCCACATTCCTGAGGAAATGGGAAGCCTCCTTGTAACCGATTCCCCTGAGGTTTCTGGTGAGGTACTCTCTGAGCTCAAAGTGGTCTGCCCAGGTCAAAAGCTCTCTCAGCCTTGGAATAATCCACCTGTTTTCAACAATAAACGAACTTCTGGTGTTGTAGAACCTGTAACCGGATCTCCTGAGAGCATCGCGAAGAACATCCTCCTCCCAGCAGGCAAAACCCTCAGGCGGTATTGCCTCCTGCATCCTGATTCCCAGATCAGCAGATGTGTTGGCAGTCAAAACACAAAAGGAAAGTTCTGAAAAAATAATAAGATCAGACGAATCACCCGTTCGCCTGAAATCCTGCACCCGCCCTTCAATTAGCGTCGCAGTGTCCGATGAGAGGAGTTCCTTTACCCTGTAAAGAAGCTCCATTAAGCCCCATCACTGCCTGAAGATTTCGTACATCTTCCTTGCTTTTTCAAGTCTGGCGGATACCACATCCCAGTTGATATTTTTAAGGAAAGCATCCAGGTACGGTGCCCTTTTCGGACCGTAGTCAACGTAATACGCATGTTCGTACACATCCATAGCGAGGATGACAATAGAATTCCACATTGCGTTTGAGTTGTGCGCATCAGCGCCAATGTTTCTCAGCTTACCGCTTGTGAAATCATATATAAGCAGTGACCAGCCCCTGAAAGCGATCCCGGTGGCTTTGAAATCTTCAAGCCAGGCCTCATAGCTGCCGAAGTCCTTTTTAACGGCTTCCTTGAAGCTTTCCGGAATTTGCAGCTTCTTTTCGGTGAGACCCTCAAAGTATAACTCGTGGAGCAGGGAACCATCAAAATTGAAAGACTCCTCACTCTTAAGCTCCCTGAATTCAGAGTAGTTCTGATTCGCCTTTGATCTGTCTGCGGAGGGTAGCTTCTCCCAGATCTCATTGAGTTTTTTAACGTAGCCCTTGTAGTGGGCCTCAAAGTGATACTCCAGCTGCTTATCAGAAATTCCATCCAGCCCCTTTGGTTTCAGTTCATTCTTTTCTTTCCACACTTCAACCATAATTTCACCATCCTTATAATTACTTTAAACATAAAAAGCTTATTGGTTGGTATGAAGGTAAATCTGGCTTTGATCCGTTAAGAAAGACATATCCTGGCTTTGTTGAAGCTTGAACTGATAGATCCTGCATAGAATGGAAGAATTGTTTCTATATGATCCGAAACCAGGCAAAACGGTTTGAAAAATATAAAAATAGATTTTCAGGTTTCAGTTGGGGAAATATCAGAATATCTTCTGGGCTTCCACCACTTCATACTTTGTTGGTGGGTTCACCTGCTTCACAAGAGAGAGAAGGGAATCCGTGTTCGGAGCTTCCCAGCTGCAAATGGCCCTGTTCTTCGATGAGATGACCTGCACTGAGAGGAGTTTGAATCCCTCTGGCAGCTTGCTCTCCTTCTGCATGTTAACGATGTTTCCAACAACTTTGAAAGCCTCTTCTTTGCTGCTGTCTTCCCACACATGCTCAACTATCACGTTTACCATTTTTTCACCTGATGACCACATAAATCCATGCATATATAGAAATAGAGCCTGCCATGACCGGTTAATTTCTTTCCTTAACTCTGTAGAGGCTGTTCAAACCTGTTCCAGATGCATCCGGAGGATGTGAAGTGTTTCCCGTAATTGAGGACAAAAAAATCATATAAGAAATATAAAGTGCATCAGTAGTTATTACCTAATATAATCAAAATAATGGTAAGTACGCTATAATTCCGACAGTGCGTCTTTGCCCTTTTGATAAATTTATTATATGCTTTCAAACTGTCTTTCCGATGGTTGAACAGAGCTCTTTGTATAGCAAATTTAACCTGAGAGGAAAACCGTCGTTTGGTCTTGTTGCTGGAACCATAGCCTTCTTTGCTGGTTTCGCGGCGGTTGCCCTCTTTGGAGTCAGTGCGCATCACATAGCCAAGCAGCTGAACCTTTCCATTGAGGAGGTGGGCTGGCTTGTGGCCATTCCCATGGTAACGGGGGCCTTCCTGAGAATACCCTTTTCGGCCTGGGTAGACAAATATGGGGGAAAGCCCATTCTGCTGACCCAGCTCATCATCGCTGTTATCGGTGTTTTCGGGCTGAGTTTCATCATAAATGAGATCTTTGCCTCCGTTATAACCAACGCCGGAACTGCCTATATACTTCTTCTGATCTTCGGTGCCCTTGCAGGAACGGGTGTTTCCACCTTTTCCTCTGGAATCACGTACGTTTCCTACTGGTATCCGCAGAATAAGCAGGGATTCGCTCTCGGCGCTTATGCAGGCTTCGGTAACGCGGCTCCAGGCATTTTCACGGCAATTCTTCCATTTGCGCTCGCAAGTCTGGGCATAGTTCTGTCATACGTCTCGTGGGGGATATTTCTTGCCATAATGATAGTGATATTTGCCATAATAGGCTATGACAGCTACTACTTCCAGATCGTGAAGAAGAAAAAGGCATCTCCGGAGGAGGCCCGGAAAGTTTCCATAGATCTCGGCCTGGAGCTGTTTCCATCCGGCAATGCTGCCAAGTCGCTTAAGGACTCTGCAAGGGAATGGAGGGTCTGGCTCCTCGTTGTGATGTACTTCATATCTTTCGGTGGCTTCGAGGCGTTAACTGAGTGGTTCCCATCATACTGGAGGAACTACATGGGGATATCACCGATCGAGGCAGGTCTCCTCACCGGAATAGTATTTTCACTGGTTACAGCTCTGATCCGGGTTCCCGGTGGGGTCTGGAGTGACAAGCTTGGTGGTGAGCTGGTTGCCATAATATCCTACGCGATTCTCGTTGTGGGAAGTCTAATCATGATCTCAAGCTCGGTCTTTGGAGTGAGTGTGGGCGGTGAGATCATCATGGCGATAGGTATGGGCATTGCCAACGCGGCTGTTTATAAGCTGGTACCCAAATACTCAATCTCATCTGTTGGCGGTGCATCAGGATGGGTGGGTGGTCTCGGCTCGGCCGGTGGTCTCCTTATACCCCCAACTATGGCGGCCTTTGTCTCAGCCTATGGCAATCCGGGTTACGCAACCGGATTCCTCGTCTTCACAATTATTGGGATCGTGGCAATTCTGTTCGCCATAATCCTGATAAAAAAGCAGGGAACGCTGAAGGAGATCCGTGGTTACTGATATCCACTCACCATACTTTTTATCCCTAACTGTTCAAGTTTTATCTCCATTTTTATATTTTTAAGAATGCATGGCAACGTGAATACCAGTTTTAAAAGAATGGGAGGAGCATCAACTGTGCTGAACCGTCCACGATCTCTGGTGGACGTCATAACCCTTTATGAAACTGTAAACATCCCCGAGATGCGAACACCGAGAGTTCTGGAGAATCACTTTCCAGGTTGAATAATGATATGCCTTCACATGTGGTACTTTATGAGAATGATATTGTGATTTGCCGCACGAAAAGATCTTTTCTTCCTATCCTGAAAATTCAGGCTCCGAAAAAAAGTTTCACGCCTATCAGCAATCAAGCTTTCCCGATGTTATATCACGAAAAGAGCGACTGGCCAGGTTTTTTCTTGAACCATATGAATCGCGATGGAACATGATAAGAGAAAGTTATTAAAAATACCTATCACGAGACTGTCAAATTTTCGTTGATAGCCGAGATACCAGTATGATGTTTTCAGCAGGTATTCACATATCCTGAATATAATCTTAAGCGATCCGGATCTGACGGGAAAGTGTTGCTTTACAACACC
>WAQW01000032.1 GCA_015520045.1 Thermoplasmata archaeon
GGAGATGTGTATAAGAGACAGGATTCACACGGTCCATTCTCTCTGGAATATTTCTCCTCCGTGGCGCCCACTCCAGCTATCTGTGGTTGTGTGAAGACAGCCCAGGGCGTAGAATTGTAATCTATGGAGATACCTTCACCGAACATATTGGCCACGGCAACAACACCCTCCCTTGCAGCAAGAGTTTCAAGAAAGAGGCCCTTGGAAATACAGTCTCCGGCTGCGTACACACCACGTGCTGAGGTTCTCATGGAGAGATCGGTGATTATCCCTCCATGCCCGTCGGTTTCAACACCGGCAGCTTCAAGATTCAGATGCCGGGTGTTTGGTTCTCTTCCTGTGGCCACAATTATCTCGTCCACATCGATTCTCTTCAGCCCATCTGGAGTGGATATATCGAGGAACTTATGCTCGCCGGATCTGCCTGCCCTGGTAACTCTCGAACTAAGATGGATGAGCATCCCCTCACTCTCGAGCAGCTGCCTCATGGAAGATCGTATCTCCGGCTCCGATTGTGGTAACAGTGTGTCAAGAACATCAACCACCGTCACGCGTGAACCGAAGTGAAGGAGTGCCTGGCCGATCTCCAGTCCGATGGAGCCGGCACCAATTATCGCTACCGAAGACGGAAGTTCGTTTATACTCCAGATTGTGTCGCTCGTTAAAAACCCTGCATCTCTGAGACCCTCTACTGGGGGTTCAGATGGATGTGAACCCGTTGCGATCAGCACATTCGCGCCTTTCGTGGTACCTATGCTGTTTCCGTCGATATCCACAACCTCAACGGTTCTCTTACCTGTGAACCTCGCTCTTCCTTCGAATACAGTAACATTGTCGTAGTTTTCAATAACCTTGGTGTATTTGGTCTCTCTTGCATTTTTGACGTACTGCCTGAGACCTTCCATCACCTCGGAGAAACTGTGGCGAACCTCTGTCCCGTAGATACCTTTCATACGGGGATGGAGGGGATTGTGTACCCTGTGGGATGCCTCAAGCAGGTACTTGGAGGGAACGCAACCGACGTTAACGCACGTTCCACCGAGGGGGCCGTAGCCAACCATAGCAATGGTCATCTCGCCACCACTCAACTCCGAGGCTTTTATGGCCGCTGAGAAGGCGGCAGCTCCTCTTCCGATGATGACAAGATCAAAATTTTCAGGATCAGCTGGCACGCTCATGGTCTACTCCTCCATAATGATCGCCCTGTAGGGGTAAGCCTCTGAGAACGCCCTGTTCTTGAGGATCTGCTCAGGATTGAGTTTTCCCTCATCTATATCCACATAGCCTATGTGTTCCTTGAACGAGATGTTTGCCTTCAGGATTCCATCCTGCTTCTCAAGCTCCCCACTGATGGTGGCGGCGCAGTCATCGCAGGTCATTCCATATATCCTCAGTTTCACTCTTTTCTTGTCCATGGCTATGTATTACAGATCTGTATTAATAGGGGAAAGTAAATATTTTTTTACTTGCTCGTTTATGCTAAATTATGAGGAAAGAGTATGAGGAGAGGCGAATAAGTAACAGGGCCAGGGCCTGTATGATAGATGATGGAGACATGAAGATATGTCTGGATCCAGCTCTTTCGCTTCTGAGTCTGCTGGGCAAGAAATACACTCTTCTGGTGCTTGCAATAATAGGGAATTCGGTACCGGTTAAGAAAAATTTCAACGTAATTCTCAACAGCATACCGTATTCCAGCAGTACCATAATATCGCGTCGATTGAGGGATTTGCAGGAGTTCGGTTTGATAAGGAAAGAAAGCGTAGACGGGAGCATCCTATACTCTTTGACGGATGCAGGACGGCGGATTAGGGCGGGTCTTATACCTCTCCTCCGGGTCGTTGAGGGTGAGTACAACGCAGATGGTCCCAGGGATGATCTCTCTTGATGTCATATGGGAGGTGTGAGGATCATGATGCAGACTGTACCTCTCCTACAGGTGATGATCGGCCATCCCTGCTGAGGCGTAGCGTGGAAGAAATCACTCTTTTTTAACTACGCCCGTAAATGCAGGCACCCCTGCTTCTCAAACCGTTTCTTGTGGTTAGAGAGTTTTTTGTGATGTTGCGTTTTATATGAGTCTTTCAGAATCATCCTGCGTGGTATGGTAACCTTGCATACACCCCACCTCATCTTTCCTTCCTATCTGTGAGATCAGAATACATATCGGCCTGGTTTCTAACTTACGCCAACTATACGCTTCATCCAGAAAGGCTAAAATACGACATATCTGGAGTATGAATGCGATATGCTATCACATCTCAGCATTCTTCTAACCAGTTAGTATAGATTGTTAAATACTCCTAAGACCATATATTTTTTTATGGAAAGGGCAAAGGATTACAAAGGTAGCGTGGCAGATAGACTTGAGAGATTGCCTTTCAGCAAGTTTCACCGCAATTTCCTTCTCATGCTCACAAGCGGTGAATGGGCCGAAAGCTTGATGCTTTTGGGAAATGGGGCGATACTGGGACTCGTAGCAGCCTACTTCGCAATCGGCGGTCTCCTCTCAGAATACGCTCTCCCAGCATTCTTTTTCGTGGGTGAGTTTGTGGGCTCGATATTCTTCGGCAGACTCGCGGACAGGAGGGGGCGAAGAACCGTCTTCCTTTACAACCAGCTGCTCTTTGGAGGTGGCATGCTGGTTGCAGGGTTTATGCCCTCCTGGGAACTCGTTGGTATCTTCGTGTTCATAGGGGGTATCGGAGTTGGTGGTGAGTTTCCTCTTGTGGATTCCTATGGAACGGAAATCTTCAAAGGAAAACACAGGGGCTCCAAACTAGCTGTGATATACACGATTGCTGCAACCGCAGGGCCATTCATCCTGTACATCTCCTCTCTCACAAGGGGACTTGGATTCTTTTCTTTCAGGATTCCCCTCTGGATAATGGGTATCGCCGGCTTTACTGTATGGGCGATCAGGCTCAGGTTGCCCGAATCCCCAAGATGGCTGGAGATGCAGGGCAGATACAAGGAAGCTGACGAGATTATGAAAAACATCGAGGAGAGGGTGAAGCGGGATGAGAAACTCAGTGAGCTTCCCCCGGTAGAGAGGGAAACACCGATCATTACGAAGAAATCTTCTTACGCTGAACTCTTCAGAGGTGATACCAGAAGGACAGTTATCATGATGCTGATCTTTCAGTTCTTTCAGTCAGGTATATTCTACGGTTTTGTCACCTTCGCCCCCGGCATAATGATACACAGCTTCAGGTTTAACAATCCCCTGGGTTTTGGAGCTATAATATTCTCCGGTTTCGTGATTGGTAGTATAGTCAACATATTCATAATAGATAAGATAGAAAGAAAGTGGGGCATCATTGGGTTTGCAATCCTTGGAGGGATATTCGGTACTCTGTTCGTAGCTGTTCACACACTCCTTGGAGCCGTTGTGCTGGGATTCCTTACCACATTCTCCCTCTGGAACTTCTCCAACTTCATGCATCAGTACCAGGGTGAAATCTTCCCCACCAGGTTGAGAACCACAGCTGCTGGGTTGACCTACTCTCTCAGCAGAATCTCAACTGCCATTCTCGTCCTGTTCATAGCGGCATTCATCAAACCCCTCGGCAACCTCGCTATATTCTACTTCATATGGTTACTCGTTGCTATCTGTGTGGTGGATCTCATAGTGCTCGGTCCACACACAACGAGAAGGGTGGTTGAAGAAATAGCACAGTGAATTCATATCACTTTGCATATTCTCAATTTTTCTTTTTTAATGTCGATTTTTTTATCCTTTATGAGCAATTCTGCCACACAGAATTAAAAACAATCTGGGAAGATTTCGGGGGTGTATTCTTAACTTAACAAGCTTCCGGTTGATCGCACATTCCTCTTCCGGTTCTCCGTCTGATCCCTGAAAGCGAATGAACATTGGAAAAACGGTGGAGAGAAGCCGTTATCCCGGGGATATGGGGTCTCACAGAAACCGTTTCTATCTCAAAATTTTTGAAATGGGACCCATAGGAACTGCAATGTTAGGTATTTCACGAATCTGCATTGTTAGGAGTTCAGAAAGAGAGAATTCATGAGGAATTATATTATCCTTTTCTCTCTGAAATACCTTATCTCATTCTCAGAATAACCGAGCTCTCGGAGGCACTCTTCAGAGCTCTCACCTAGCTCCGGGGGGTCCTTCACATAACGTTGCATAACTGGAGTACCGGGCACCCTGATAACCTTCCCTGCGTAGTGCTCGGTTATCAGTTTCTCCTTCTCATGGGGGTCATTGAGGAGATCGGAAGGTCTGTTGAGGAATGCGTAGCCTATATTGATTCTTGAGAGCAGATCGACAAGATCCCGGGAGTCAATCTCTCTAATTCTGGATGCGATAAGGGGAATCAGGAGATCCCTTCTGTTGAACCTATCCTCATTTCTCTCAAGGGATGGGTCCCCACATACATTCAGTGATAGGGCCCCACAGAACTTTTTCCACTGAAGGTCCGTCGTAACTGCAACGAAGATCTTCTGCTTATCCCTGGTTTCAAAGAAATCGTATATGGCCCATGCGAAACCCTCCTCATTTATGGGTCTCAGTGGTGAACCCGTGACCTGGTATGTTGCGAGATGCTGTCCCATGAAAAAAGCCGCAGTTTCAAACAGGCCTATATCTATAAACATCCCCCTTCCCGTCCTCTCCCTCTCGATCATGGCGTTCAGGATACCAATAACCCCAAACATCGCGGCGCTCATATCAACAAGCGAACCCCCAACTCTCATTGGCCTTCCTGTGAGCCCGGTCATGTAGGCCAGTCCGCTGTGGACCTCAATGGGATAGTCAAGCGATTTCCTCTTCTCGTAGACTCCCCTGCCATAACCCTTCAGCGATAGGTATATCAGCCCTTTGTTAAGCTCGGAAAGTGTTTCGTATGAAAGGCCAAGCCGATCCATCGCCCCGTACCCCATGTTGTCTATCACAACATCAGCCTTTTTGGCCAGTTGCAGGAATATCTCCCTCCCCTCCTTCTGCTTAAGATCCAGACATATGCTCTTCTTGTTCCTGTTGTAGAATGGAAAAGCACCGGCGCTCTGGTTCGTCAGCCTTCTTGCTATGTCTCCCTCGCCCGGTTTTTCCACCTTCACAACTTCATAGCCCAGATCAGAGAGTATCAGACCGGCGGTAGGACCCGCAACTATGTGTCCTAATTCAAGAACGAGCGACATCAAATCTCCTCCGACATTTTCACTATCTCCTTGATGCTCACAGCTCTCCCTGATTCAACGGCGTTATTTTTTATTCTGTTGACAAGTTTCTCCAGTTTGCTGTCTTCAAGTTGGATGCCATTCGCATCCAGTATGTTTCTTATCATTGATCTGCCCGTATAGACGTTTACTGAAAAATTTGAACCCTTGAAAACTGATGAGAATGCAGCGTGAGTGCCTGCTGTGTGAATGGTGGTGTTCTTTCCAAACACAGGAAAATTATTCACGAAGAGAGTGGGGCCGATCTTTTGAAATATAAGCTCCAGCAGGTATTCGTAAAGTTTGCCGAGTTCCTTGAGATTCACGTCGATACCGAAACCTTCATCCCTGAGCAGAGAAATCGTTGAGACGGTGTCTGCTATTCCGTTCCTTTCTCCGAGACCATAGATGGTGGTGTCAACATAGTCAGCCCCAACCTCAGCTCCGGCAACGGAGTTGGCAACAGCTCCGCCATGATCGTTGTGGCAGTGCACCTCCACTCGAGCATCTAGGTTCCTTATCACACTGGATATGAGGCTCTTCATCTTTCTGGGTGTGGCAGAACCTCTGGTGTCTGGAAGCTGAATGACATCAGCTCCTGCATCAGATATTTTTTTAGAGATCTTAACAAGCTCATTTTCACTGAACTGAACGATGTCCACCACTGCGACCTCCACTAGCTTTCCCTTACGTGAGGCATACCTGACTGCCTCCACGATCTCATCAAGGCCATCCAGATGAAACGGGAGATGCAGGGAGATGTTAGCACCCGTGCTCTCGATGAGATCTATATCCTTCTTCACCGTTCTACCGAGTCCGTAGGTCTCATCGAAAAGTCTCTCCTCCACGATCTTCCTCGTTATTTCAACCTCTGATGAATGGGCGGAAGGGTAGGCAACCAGTCCCCTTCTGATACCCGCTGCGTGAAGCATGGTTGCTATCTTCAGTTTCTCGTTGAAAGTGAAGGATATCCCTGGTGTTTGAAGCCCCTCTCTGAGGGTATCGTCTGTTATCATAATCTGATAACCAACGAAAGCATATAATAATCCAACATCTAACTCGCTAGAAGGATACCCGTACTCTGGGACATCCCATTGTTCATCCTGGTTTGAAAATGTAACATCTCAGAGGTGAAGGGTATGACTGATTCAGATTTTCCATGCTGCAGTTCCAGCAAGACGAGAAAGAAGTGTTGCCCAACATCACCGGGAAAACAATTACTCCGTGGGTGAGATGATATGGAGAGGCGCTTTTGCCTGAAACAAGCGTATGATGCAGATCAGTTCTGGTCCATTATCATGCTGAGGATCTTTCGTTCAGCGTTCCTGATATGATAGAGAAGGGTGGGTTTTGACAGGCTAAAATCGGACACCATGAGATCAAGCCTGTAATCACGTGGCCACGAAAAATAGCCGGATCTGTATGCCTTTCTTATGACTCTCCTCTCTATATCCGTAAGATCCTTGGTTAATATAACACTGTTCTTCCTGCCCAGAACAGAAAGAATATCGTCGTTGCGAAGACTATCATAGCTTGAAAAGGCTATTTCGTTGTGTTTTGATACCGAATCAATAACTTCATCGATCAGATGCCTGCGATAGGTGATGAAATCAAAGGATTCGGTGCCTCCCCTGGCAACGAAAGGAAAAAGGGGAACACCGCCAGAACCGATTATGGAATTAATCATTCCATGTCCCTGTTTAATCCCCTGAATGAATACCGCACTCTTCCCTCTATAAATTTTGTAACTCAAAAAATCGCTGGAGAGATAGTGCCTCAGAGCATCGATGTCAGAACTCGTCGTAAAGGAGAACACAAAATTTTTCCCATCACTCATTGGATAGACATAAACTGAGACAATCGCCGCACCAACTTCCTTAGCCGCTGTAGAGAGGCCACAATTGCTCTTAATGGTAAAACTGCTTCTGTACATCTA
>WAQW01000033.1 GCA_015520045.1 Thermoplasmata archaeon
ATAGATGGAACAGAGATCAAAGCATGGAATTCAAGAAACAGAAACCACATGAGGAGCGTTGTGGAAAAGCAGCTCGCAGGGATGGACAAAAAGATCAGTGAATACCTGAAAGAGATGGATGAGAATGATGAGAAGGAAAAGGATGAGGTGAAGATAACCAACATGAAGGAAAAGATCTTATCCATGGAAAAGAGGATGAAAAAGCTGGGGGAGATTAAAAAATCCATGGATCAATCCGGTCTTGATGAAATGTCCCTTACGGATCCTGATGCCAGACTTATGGAAACATGCATAGGTATGGAGGTCTGCTTCAACGGACAGATTTCCGTTGATGACAGGAATAATCTCATTGTGTCTCACAACAAACCAACAATCCGACAGACTATGCTTCTCTTGTACCATTAGCGGAAAGTTCAAAGAAATTCCCCGGATCCGAGAGGATCGAATCTCTTTCTGATAAGGGCTACTTCTCCATGAAGAATGTAAAATCACTTGCAGATAATTGCATTGATGCCTACATCCCTGAAGCAAAGCATGGAATGCCTGACAGGAAGGCAGGAACTCCGAAACCGGAATTCCATGAGCCAAGATTCATCTACGATGAAAAGAAGGATATCCATTCATGGCAGAAGGAAATGAGTTCACCACACAGGGAACCAGAAAACAATGAGAGGCATAAAGTTCAGGATATATGCCACCACTGCATGTGATTCATCCCGGACAGATCATATTGTACGGAATCCAGAAGGGGCAGGTGGATCTTCAGATGGGAACATCAGAAAATTGTGGATCAGCACAGGAGGAAGATGCTGCTAAAGGGACATGAAAAGATAAAGAAACGCAAATCCTCTGTGGAAGAACCCTTCGGAACCATGAAGAGGGCAATGTTCTGGCTATACACTGCTGAAGGGGAAGGATAAGGTTAAGTGAGAATTCGGACTCATTTCCCCTGCATACAATATGAAGAGGACCATCAGGGTGAAGTATGGGAAAAAGAGTTTTAAGATCCCGGAAAGCAAAAGGAATACCACATTATTCTGAGAATTATCCTGCATTAACCGGATAGGCATAATCCAATTCCAGCAATAATAGAAAACTGGAGAATAAATAACTCCAGAAATGTGAAATTACTGTCAAGTTATCTCACCTGAAGAGATGTATTCCGAAAATTTTCACACAGTCTCAAACCGATATAGATCCCAACCACCTCCTTTGTGGTGTGTGAGAGTTTAAAGCCGGAGATAACTCGACATTCTTCTATTCACCCTTGTTTCACTGTACCATGAAAAGACGAAGGGTAGCTAATCCCAAATACGACCTCTCGGGTCAGGAAAAGGATCGACCACCTCCCCGACTCTCAACCTAACATCGCCATGTTAACGTAGTCAAAAGAACTTTTTTCATGAGATCCCGGGTCATTACCTTGATCGTTCTGATTACTCTCAATATGCATAATTCGTACATCTCAAACGAAGACAGGCTCTATATTTAAATGTTTTATTATACTGTAGTCGCTGTTAGAAATGAGATCCAAGAAGAAAAACACAGGCAATGAAGATCACCCAAAAAGTACCAGAGTAATACTTTATACCGGTAAAGGTGGAGTAGGTAAAACTAGTGTGGCCGCATCTACTGCAATAATTTGTGCTGAGACTGGTTTTAATACACTTGTTGTTTCAACAGACGCAGCACACAGTCTCTCCGATGCTTTCGGTGTTGATATAGGATCTGAAATCATGGAAATTGGTGAAAATCTATACGGACAAGAAATAAGCGTTACAGAAGCAATAAGCCACCACTGGGAGAACCTCAAGAATTATCTCACCGCCCTTTTCAGCTCTCAGGGATTGGATCCCATATCTTCAGAGGAGATAGCCACACTTCCCGGTTTCGAGGAGGCATCTGAGCTTCTTTATGTGAATGATTATGTAAAATCCAAAAAGTACGATGTTATTATTATGGATAGTGCCCCAACAGGTGAATCGCTTAAACTTTTATCCTTTCCCGAGGCAATGTCTTGGTACATGGAAAAGATGTTTCCTATTAGCAGGACAACTGCAAAGATCTTCAGGCCGGTCGTGAAACCATTTACCAATATTCCACTACCAGATGATTCAATTTTTAGCAGTATGGAGGGTCTCTACAAATCTCTTAGAGATGTAAAAAACATTCTCACGGATAACGACGTGACTTCAATCAGGCTCGTTACCACTCCTGATCGCATGTCCCTTAACGAAACAAAGAGGGCTTTCACCTATCTACTACTTTATGGCTATCCAATAGATGCTGTTATAGTAAACAAAATCTACCAGCAGGATACTGGGCCGTTTTTCAAAAAATGGAGAAACACTCAGAGTGAAATCATAAAGGAGATGGAGGATGCCTTTCACGACGTGAAGATGTTCAGGGCGAATCTTTCTGAAACAGAGCCCAACGGAATTGATAACCTTAGAGAACTTGGGCATCATATATATGGGAATGAAAACCCCCTGAGAATATTTACCCGTAACATACCCATAAAGTACTCGAAGACTCCTGGTGGATACCGGGTGAAACTTAGGCTACCATTTGCTACAAAGGAGAGGATGAGGCTTTACAACAAGGGCGGAGAACTCGTGATTGAGCTTGATAACTGGAGACGGGTTTTCTATTTACCGCAGACAATGGCTTCAAAGCAACCCGTTTCAGCAGAATTTAATAATGGGTTTCTTAATATTGATCTGAGGTGAATGAATGGTCGATAAGCGCTCCGACACTGATTTTGTTCTTGAGATTCGCGTGAAGCTTCCTGACGGTATGCTTTCAGCTGCCAGAAAGATCTTTCATGAGATTACCACCGTGTCCCGTGACGTTATCAAGATTAGTGAAAAGGCCCTAAAGTTGGAATCTCCCGGTGAGAAGCCCAAGCTAAAGAAAGTTGAAATAAAGTAATCAGTCGTTTCAATCATATTTCAACGACATGCTTTTTTCTTTATGGGAGGCTACTTTTTAACCGCAAACGTATCATGCAGAATTTTCCGGTAGATACATCCCGTAAAAACTTCTTTAATTTTATGCATGTTTCCTGGATTCAGATGCCATGTTAATGTTCACGTATTTCATCATACGGATAGACACCGGTCAAAATTATCCCTTCAGTGTGAGTATTCTTAACAACACTGTACAGGGATCTTAGAAAGCTATCGACCTGTGACTCGAGCAAGAATGTGCTAATGGTGATGTTATCACTATTCACTCTGCCAAATGCCACGATCCTGAGTATGTTGCTTCTATCCAACTCTCCGGCGATATTATTCAGAAAAGGATCGTTAACATATTCCACGGAATATTCATAGCCCGTTTTTGATCCCTCTGCTTTTCTGTACACAATGGTCTTGAAAGTGTTGTTCTGTTCTCTTATACTGAGTGGCATTTCAAATCTGGAACCCACCCCATAACTTTGGTGGGAGGATAAAACCCTGTCTATTCGGTAGGTAACCACATAAAGTTTTGAAACCCTGTTCAGTTCATCCAGAATTGAGAGTGCGCCCAGTGAATCTCTCAAATACACCATAGTCAGTACTTTTGAAAGTTCTTCCGACTCCATGATCCTCCCAAGAATTCTGGTAAATTTATCTAGTTCTGAACTGTGGAACCTGACGTACAACTTCACGCGACCGGCATCAAAAAATGATCCGTATCCAATGAGGCTCTTTATCTCACCCCTCAATTTCGATATATGCTTGAACAGGTCAGCTCCTATTCTGTGTCTCACAACGAAGCTCCTGCCAACTCTGTAGGCACCGTATCTCTCAACGAGATTCTCAATCTTTTTCGGTGAATCCTCAGGAATGATGGCATCAATAACGGGTTCTCCTATTGAGGATATGTTGACCGGAAATCTACCGATTGCCTTGTAAAAAATGTCGAAAAGAGTATTGCTACCGAGATCGAGCTCGACGAGAACTTCCTTATCGAGAACCTTCTCAACTCCCGCATAAATTGATTTGTCCATGATCTCTCACCATATTTCAGGAAGCACCACATGGTTATATTATTGTCTTTTATTTAATAATTACCTCACAATTAATCATGCACTCTATTGGCTTTCAATTCATGAAACAACACGGCCGTCTGGTACAGATATCAACATTCCAGGCTGACGGCATCATATGTGAGCTCTTTTCACAGCTGGAAATACAGTAGGTTTCATCAATCAGGTGCCCTGAGCAGGAAGAGCGGGAGGGATGAAGTGTTTCATCACAGCGATGCTTTTGGTTGAATTGTGTTTTTTGGTCTGGATTCCCCTCAGCCTGTGTAGAGACATTGGAAAATGGATCCTGTAATAACCGAAAGACCTCAAAGAGCAATTTTTGCATATCAGCAACCAGATCAAATAGAGTCTTAATATAGAAATTTCATATAGTTCCCCAGATGGATGGTTTAAGAAGCAGTCTCTCTTTTTTCACTGTGTTTCCGGTGAGGTCACCTGAGCTGAGGGGAAAAATGGTCTATTTCCTGTCCATCATAGGGATGATTCTTGGTGGCATCTCGGGACTCCTCTATTTTCTTGGTGCCACCTTCTTGAACTCATTTGTCGGTTCCTCTCTTGCAGTGATAAGTGTGCTTATTCTTTCTGGATTTAACCATCTTGATGGTGTTCTCGATTCTGGCGATGCCATTATGGCGAGGACGACCACAAGCGTAAAGTTAAAAATTCTGAAAGATCACAATGTTGGTGCTGGAGCCATAGGTGTTGCTTTTTCACTGTATCTATTGATGGTTGCCTTTCTTTCGTATTTGCCTCCGATAAGTGGAGCAATAGCTGTGATCCTGGCAGAGATCATGTCAAAGCTATCCTTTATCGTATTTTTTAAGAGTGCAAGGATTATTGAAACCTCCAGGCTTGGACGTTTCTTTGAGAAATCTATTTCGGAACGCTGGGGTGGATCCCTGATTTGGAATTTTTCCCCTATAGCATTGATTTTTCTTATTCTGCCTGGAGTTGCTTTCCCGGCACTGTTGATCACCCTGATCGTCACATATATTTTCAGAAGGAGAATGTACTTATCCTTTGGGGGCGTGAACGGCGATCTGGCGGCACTGAATGGAGAGATGGTGAGGCTTTCTGTTATAATCTTCATATCCTTATACTGTGCGTTGGGATCAGGCCTTCCGTTATACCTGTAGAGATTGAAGCGTTATGGCTGGATTGTTTAATGATGAATCACATCAAAGTCTGATACAGATCATCCACTGATTTATGAATCTTCGAGTCAGATTGAGTTCTTAGATATGAAAGCAGGTAAGCTCCACCCATGCCCACTCCCTCCCTGACATGTCCGTGGTCATACGCCTTAAGCCCATCATACCTGCTTTCTGACATGGAGATCTCAGACACGATTATTCTGTTTTCTGGGATGAGCTTCTTTATGGTGTCCGGCCTGTGGTCATAAATATAAGAGGTGGTGGCGAGATAAAGTTCCCGGTTGATATCATTCTCGATACTGTACTGAGAGAAAAGTGAAAAAATATTGGCCATCTGAGTTCCACCGGAGAGTATAGTAATCCCTCTGTATGAAGAGAGAAAACCGAGTGCAGTTACCATGGTGTAATCGCCGTATTGCCGGACTGCTTCCATAAAACCAGGCTTTACATTTCTTCTCATCATGAAAGCCTCTCTCCATAGGTTCTCCTTTAGATCCACAGGATCGTCAGGCATGCTGCTACTGGTCTGGAGTTCGAACCCTCTGGCTCTGAGAACCATCATAGCGGTTGTTGTTCCGCCAGGAACGGATTCTGCCAGAAAGGTCATCCTATATTTACCATTAAGGAGGTTAGCCACATATTTCCCTGTATGGTAGGCGGTATCAAAATTTTTCAGAGAAGCTCCTTTTCTCGGATCTCCTGAGGCCCCAGTGCCACTATAGATGAACGGCACCCCGGGATAGAGGGCGAATCCAGAATCAATAACCATAGGTCTAACACCTGTGAGATTAAGGGCGCCCTTTGTAACGACCGCAGGGGTTGGTATACCCTCAGGAGTCATAGGAGGCTCATCCATACTCTTGCATCTTCCACTCATCAATATTTCGGCATCAACAGCCGGGGTGAGCCGGGTAATTTCTGGTGTGACACCCGCTGCCGAAAGTCCTGGGATGGAGGATATTTCGGTGGTTCCGGCCAGAAGAATAAACATGATCTCTTCGTCTGGAGTTCTTTCTATTTCCTTTATGATCTCACTGTTGGTCGTTAGAATGCCCATGTACCCATTATTAACGAGTAGGTGAAAATAATTTCGCCTGCTGTGAAGAGAAGTGACACAATAGAGCTGGCGTTGAATATGCGAAGGCTCCTTTCCACATCTCGAATTGTAGGCTCCCGTCCCGAGGGGTTAAGAACGTACGCCCCTTTCTTTTCAAGCCGAGTCTCCGTTGCAATCGCCATTGAGAGCATAGGCCACCCGGCGTTTATGCTTTCAATAGATCTGGCACTCTTTCGGAATTGAGAGGAAAAAACATTCCTGATTTTTTTGGAAAAAACTGCAAACAGAAAGGCAGACAATCTGGCCGGAATGAAGTTGAGTACAGTATCTGCAATAGCGGAAAACTTTCCGAATTTCTCATATCTTTCGTTCCGGTAGCCAATCATGGAATCAAGTGTGTTCACGGTCCTTACCAGAAATGCGCCCGCAACTCCAAGGAAACCGTAGTAGAAAACGGGAGAGAGGAATCCGTCAACGAAACCCTCTGATATGGTTTCTATACATGCACTGCATATTAGGTGGGCGTCCAGAGATGAGGTGTCTCTCCTAACAATCATGGAAAGTTTCTCCCTTGCCTCTTTTATTTTCGACTCCTTTAGATCTGAGAGGATTGATTTGATATGCTTGACCATGGATCTCCTAGCATAGGTGAATTTCAGCATCGTAGCGGAAATGATGAGGTTAAGAATGAATATGGGTGACATCACTTTGAGAACGAGAAAAACGGCAACAACAACCGATGAAATTATAACAATTCCAAAAGATACGCCGGAAGCGAGCGGGTATCTGGAATCTATGAATAAACGTTCAAGTTTCTCTATAAACAAGCCTAACCAGTGAACGGGGTGGATTATATTAGGGGGATCTCCAAGTATGAGATCGATCACAAACGATAACGCTAAGATCTCCATTGCAAGGAAAGAAAAATTCATTGAAATCTTTTAGATGTTAACCCGAATGAATGAATCCAAGCAATTCACGAGCTTAGCAGATTTCTCCTCTTTTTTCACTGCAATTCTGATGAAACGGTTTCCAAATTCCCTGTAGTCATCAAGGAACCTGACAAGGATGTTGTTCTTCATCAGATATAGATTAAGCGCATCCGGATCAATCGAATCGGGAATTCTGAAGGATATGAAGTTCACAGAGCTTTTTGCCACGGGTTGAAATCCCCTTCCAATCATCTCCCTCTCTAGAAAATCCCTCGCCTTTTTCATCTTAGCCACCGACTCCTCAATGAGAGAATAATCGAACGAACCTACGACATCAAGTGCTGGCTGGCAGATGGGCCAGGGCTCCATCTTTTCTCTGATTTCATCAATGACGGCTGGTGATGAGGCCAGATAGCCAGCTCTGAGACCCGGAATACCGAGAATTTTTGTGAGGGAACGACCAAGAATAAGTCTGTCATGCTTTCTTATAAGCGCTGCGGATCGCTTCAACTCTTCCACGCCGACAAAATCGAGAAAAGCCTCATCTGCTATTACTGTTACATCATTTTCCTCAGCAAGGGTAAGGAAATTTTCAAAGCCGACAAAAGGCATCAAGGTTCCAGTCGGGCTTTCTGGCCGCGTTATTACAATAATCTCTGGGCGGTGATCAAGTATCATCTTTTCCATGCTGTTTATGGTTGATGAGGAGGCAGTTTTCACCGATGCGTTATGAACAGAAAATGCCTTTTTGAATTCAAGGAAGCTCGGTTCCAGCAAGAGGATTTTTCTCCCGGAGAATAATTCCGCGAGTCTGTGAATGAAATATGTTAAGCCGGGACCAAAAGCGATCTCTTCGCTTGTTAGTGATGTGTATCGTGTAAGACCTCCGAGATACTGAGAAACATCAGGATCAGGATAGTTTTTTAGGGATGTGTTTGTAATATTGGCAAGTAGATCAATAGGGGGGAGAAAGTCGTTTATGCTGGCGCTGAAATCCAGGATAGATTCTGGATCTGTACCTCTTGAGCGAGATAGGCCCCATACATCACCGCCGTGATGAATTTTTACAGCATCTTGCATAACGCTAGAGACATGGTTTTGAAATAATTAAGCTTAGAGCATCATAGATCCCTTCAGATGTAAGCTTTCCTATATCACTCAACCTTCCGGCATACTTGAAGTTCCTGGATCTGTTGCCCACAAAGAGTGATACGGTGTCAGTCGAAGTCCCCGGTGATACTTTTCCTGTGTCTTTATCTCTTATTTGGGCATCGTTAAAAGCCTGGGCTTTTGCTTCCACAATATCCTGAAATAAATTGAGAGATGCCATATCACTCAGGCTGGCATCGGTGGCCACAAATATGTTCACGGTTCCTGGTGATTTTCGCCCAGTGCTACCGATAGATAGGGAATTTCCGGCCCCGGCGGTCAGCATGATCACCACGGTGAATCCCTTCCCGGAAATTGTTCTCTTTTGGTATCGGCCAACATCACACGCAGTCATGGTCACGGTGATACTATCTCCTTCCAGGGAATTCATCCTCAGAAACTCTCTTATTTCTTTATCCGGATCGGTGCAGTAATCAAGGGGCACATGCCTGTTCATATACGCAATGGAATAGCCAATTCCCCCACCGTAAGGAGCATTGCTGTACACCCTCATCATGTTATGGAAGCGAATGAGGTAGAAGTCGTTCCTTTTCTCTTCTGATGCAATCATAAGCGACCTGCCTGTTAAAGGGATAAACATATAAAATCCCTTTTTTAAAAGAATAATCTTCGTGATAATGTACAGGGTTCTCGTGCAGCATTAAAGTTTTGAAGGGTAATCTTGCTACTGTGAGTACAGCCATCTCCTTGCATCCTTTAAGTCCCCGATCGCAGAGAAAGTGAATAAGGTTAATAATTCATTTTCCCTAATGTTTGGGTGAAGCAGAAGCCCAAGATAATTCAGGTGCTCGGCACATCATCTTCTTCAGGTAAAACGAGCATTGCACTATCGCTATGTCGCCATCTGAGTGATATAGGGTTTCACGTTGCACCCTTTAAGTCGGTAAATATGTCCCTCAATTCGATCGCCATAGATAAAGGAAGAGAGATATCTCGCTCTGTGTGGCTGCAGGCTATGGCTGCAAGAAGTGATCCCGAATATCAGATGAATCCAGTACTCCTGAAGCCTGAAGGCGAGGGAAAAAGCCAGGTTATCGTAGATGGTATGAGTAGAGGCGTGATGACCATTGATGAGTACCATCGTTTTATGATGAATGAATTGCCGGGCATTATCAAAAGAGATCTGGATCACCTCATAGAGAACTATGATGTGGTCATCGCAGAAGGAGCCGGTTCCACAGCGGAGATTAACCTGCAGGACTGGGATTATGCCAATATAAAGATATCTTCTTTATACGATACGCCCGCAATTCTTGTTTCAGACATTGAACGGGGAGGTTCTTTTGCATCCATATATGGTACTCTTAAACTAATGCTGAGAAGCGATCTGGTGAGATGGATAATCATCAACAAGATGAGGGGTGACGCGTCCCTTTTGCTTGGCGGGATAGAAAAGATTGAGGAACTCACTGGAAAGAAGTTCATTGGCGTTGTTCCCTTCCTTGAGGGCATAATCCTTCCGGGCGAAGACTCACTCGATTACCACTTCAGGGGAGAACATCATTCCCGTGTTGCGGTTATACGGTACCCTCACATGGAGAATTATAGCGATGTCGATCCTTTGAGGTTTGCCGGGATTCCATTCACCTTTGTTGATGAGAGGAATTCCTTTAGCATTGAAAATGCCGATATCATCATTCTACCCGGTTCCAAGAATGTGCCCGCGGATCTTGATTATCTGAGGAGAAGCGGTCTGGATGAAAAGATAATTGCGTCAGCGCATAAAGGAAAAAGGATCCTCGGTATATGCGGAGGTTATCAGATTCTCGGCAGAGATATAACCTTATTCGGGAAGGGCAGAGAGCAAACTTTGAAAGGTCTATCACTTCTTAAAATTTCAACCACTTACGAAGATAAAAAGACTGTGGGCAGGTTGATCGGTTCCTTTATGCCTGCATCAACAGGAATAAGCTCCCCAGTTTCCGGGTACGAGATTCATTACGGGAAGATCAGGGAGAATGCTGAGCTTCCGCTCATACTCTTAAATGGGGAAGATGGTGAAGTGTCAGAGGGTGCCGTTTCCTCAAATAGAAGAATAATAGGAACAAACCTTCACGGAATCCTGGAAAACAGGGATTTCCTTGAGTGGTTCCTTAATGTTTCCCGTGAAAGCGGCTGGTTTTACCGTGTTATTGAGGAAAATATCAAGAAGGTAACAGAACATTTTATCGGGCATCTCGAAACAGAAGAGATTCTCACCTATCTCGAGAAGACCTGAACAGTAAATCGCATTCCTCGCAGATTTCAGACTCTCCTATGATTCTACCGAGCCAACCAGACTTCGTGTGTAACAACACGATACCCTCTCCATTTCTGAAATGCAACATGCTGAAATCTCTATGGAGAAGTTTGCTGGCTAAGATCCTTATAACACCTCCATGGGTGATAACAAGAATCCTTCCACCATTTCCTGTAGATCCGGATGAGACAAAGCTTTCAAGATACCCAGTGACGCGTGTATAGAGATCCTCACGTTTTTCAACGCCGTTAAGGGAGTCAAGCCCTCTCTCAATAATATCTTTCACGGGAATTCCCGTTTCCTTTGAGATCTCCGAATAGGTCTTCCCCTCGAACGGCCCGAAGCTTGCTTCTCGGAGATATGGGCTAACAACAATCCGGATTGCATTTACGCGTTTAAGCACTATCTCAGCGGTTTGTCTTGCCCTGATTAGATCGCTTGTCAGGATGGTGCTAAAGACGCAATCTTTCAATCTGGATGCTAGCTCTTCTGCTTGCCTAACTCCAGTTTCACTCAGGGGGATGTTCAGCCTCCCCTGTAATCTAAATTCCTCGTTGTAGGGTGTAGCTCCGTGCCTTATGAGTATGAAGCAGCTCTCGTTTCCGTTTTTTTCTCTGAAGAAACTGTTCATATCATCATCTTCTCATACTGATCATCAGTTTCTGGATCCTTTTTTTGTAGCGAATAAAATCGATGTGAGAATAAGATCCAATCGTGTTTTTCTCTGAAAGGCCATCGTGGCCATCTATACCCTTGCCAATAAGATTTTTGAACACCTTTCTACCCCTGTCTTCTATGAAGCTGTAATGAAATTCATGGCCCTGAACAATATCTCCCTCCCTGAAGATAACTGAATTATCCTTCGCCAGAAGTTTGGTATAACCGAGGGTTAGCTTCGGCCTCCATACAACTTTTCCGGAGAAAATACCGGTCATCGGATATCTTTTCTTCGATACGATCATATCTTTCTCGAGATACATAAGGCCGCCACATTCCCCTATGATGGGAATCCCAGCTCCGGAAGCATTCCTTATTTCCCGAAGGGTTTTCGTATTTTTGGAGAGTTTTTCTGCATAGAGTTCTGGATAACCTCCTCCCAGATAGATGAGGTCAGGGTCCTCTGGAATCTCGCCTTTCAAAGGAGAAAAGAAGGAAATCCTGCCTATTGACATGAGGGTGTCCAGGGACGTTGGATAGTAGAAATTGAAAGCGTTATCCCTGGCGATGTATATTTTATATTTGGATGAAGAGATCATCGAATGATCGCTGCCAGAAGAGGGCAGATCGTGAAGTGATTCAGTGAAATCAACATCAAGATAAGAGGCCACAAGTGCAGCCACCGTCCTGATCTTTTCCGGCAGAATATCTGTATTCAATCCAAGATGCCTTTCTGGTACGGCCATCTCTTCTCTATATGGTATCCTTCCGATGATCCTTATTCCACGCTTTCTAAATGGAGCCTCCACGATCTCAAGATGCTTATCTGAAGCGTATCCGTTTATAATCACCCCGATGAGGTTTTTGCTGAAAAATCCACGGGAAATGTGGTATGCAGATTCTGCCAGTTTTGATACATCTATGACAAGGATATATGGAATGTGAAGATTTTTGAAATAATAATGTGTGCTTAGATCCATGGGTGAACCGGAATCATACATACCCATTACTCCTTCAACTATACCGTAGTCGTAACCTTTTCCGTACAGGCCCAGGATGTTCCTGTATATCCTTCCCTGCAGCCATCGATCAATATTGATGGCTCTTCTGCCGGAAACAGCGGAGTGAATGTAACCATCAATGTAATCAGGACCTATCTTAAAGGAAATTGAATTGCGGAGTTTGTGAAGAAGACCGAGTACCACAGTGGTTTTTCCTGAACCGCTCATTGGGGCCGTTATGCCAAAGACCTTCACGGTACGCTTAATGTCTCACAATATGAATAACATTTTCCTGAAGTAAAACACGGTATCAACATCCCGATAGTTCGGTTATTTCTGTTATTTGGTGCTGCTATGCAGTTAAACTCTCTATCATGGACGAAAAGCTGACCCTTTTTTATAAGATCCAACGCTGAAAGGAGATCCCTTGGTTATGATTATATTGATTGCACTGATGGTGGGGCGGTTAAGAGTGAACGGACTCATAATGGCCGGTGGCAAGGGAAGAAGAATCGGGGATCCACTCAAGTTTTTTCGCCCTCTCGGCGATAAAACCGTTATAGATGTCCTTATAGATGATGTGAAAGGATTGGTGGATAGAATCTATGTTTGTGGTGGTAAGATCCTCCACACGCACGAGTGGGATGATAAGGTAACTGTGGTAGAAACTCCCGGAGATGGTTATGTTAATGATCTTGGAAAATGCCTCAGGTCAAACTTAACAATGCCCGTTCTGGTACTCCCCGCAGACCTTTTCATCCTTGATCTGGGGGCTCTTCACTCTTTTGTACGCGAATCGTTGAAGGGTGGCGACCAGGTGGTATCATTCCTCCAGGATGGTGAGCTGATAGGTATATCTCTCTTCAAATCGGCAGGATATGCCTCTGATCAACTGCGTTACAGGAACTACCATTTCAGTGGAAGGGCATTCATAAACATAAACACGGAGGAGGATTATTCTTCAGCTGTTCTTACATGGAAGAGGAGAGAGGCGAACCAAAGCTGATACCACATCTCTTTATGCAGTGCTGTTCTCGTCAAACGTGATCTTCCTGTACCAGTTGGTTCTATTGTTCCTCAGTAGTAATACGGTTGCAAAAGAGATGAAGACTATAACGAGAAAGGCTGTGGCTGTAAGTGTGTCAATGAAACCACCTGTGAGATCATAAAAGATAGAAAAGCTGAATGTGATTATCAGCACTGTGGCGGAAATTGCTGCCAGAATGAGCTTTGTGATCTCTTTTTTTCCAGACTTTAATCTTATCAGCGTGGAAGCGGCGATGACGTGAACAACCATGTAAGCGAGGGAAACAATACCCGCCAAAAGCAAAAAGGCATAAAGGCTTCCTAATAAATACACAGATATCTCAGCTATGGCAATTTCTAAAGCAATGAAAGATAAGGTCTTTGTTGTTTTGGAGTATTGTGATAGGGGTACAATGTGGTCTGCTATCATCTTTCTAACCGCAGAAAAGAGGGCGTTACCATAGGCAACGGATAGATTGATAGCGCTGAGAATAGCTACAGCACCATATGCATAATAGACAACACTCCCAAATGCAACATGAATTGCACTTCCCACGTATGACGGATTTTTCGTATAAGTTGAAAATCCAGTGGGTCCCAGGAAGCTGAACATAATGAACGCGGTTGAAACGAGGATGATTCCAGTAACAACGAAAGCGAATGAAATACCTTTGGGTACCGTTCTGTGGCCGTTTAAAGTATTCTCAGATATAAAAATAGAAGACCCGCTACCTGCAAAAGCGAGAACACCGAAGATCACACCGGTAAAGACAGATCCCAGATCACCCATCGATGAAGGAACCGCAATGATCACATGTCCATGGGTGTGAATGAGAAACAGAAAGTTGAGAACTACCATAAACAATAGTTCCACAGACCCGGCCGCTACCGTGTATCTGATGGAGCGAGTGAGGCCGAAGCTTATGATTCCGGTGATGACAATTATGAACACAATTGGGAATAGATAAAGCCAGTACGGGATCGTGCTAACCGGCATGTCTATGAAAGCGAGTGAAAAAAAGGATACAAAGATCGAGATATTTGGAATGACGAGAATGGAGTAGAGAAGATAAATGACTGCAACCGAGACACCTGAGAACTTGCCAAGCACCTTCCCGGCAAAGAAGAAGTAACCGCCATTGTTTTCGTATTTCGATGCCAGGGATGAAACCACATAAATTGTTGTAAATGTAATTCCAAATGCAGCGAGCATCACAATTCCTAGATATCTGCCTGAATAAACGGCTATTGCGGAAAAAAGAGCTGCAACATCGAGCATTGGACCCACCGAGGTGAATGACTGCATGAATGCTCCAGAAAAGTGGATCGTTCGTGTCATAGGGGGGAATTTAATAACCTAATATTTATTTTTGAGAGTCTCAGGCTCGCACTATTGCATTTCAACCTCACGGTGAGTTGGTGAAACCAAATTTTAAGAAATATCCTGCGAATAGGAATCTTGATTGAAGATGGAAAATCATATCTGAAGAAGGTTCCCGATTTTCGAGTGCAGAAAGAGTCTGAGCGGCTCATAATAAGTATACGAAAAGTATAAGTTAAGCATAATTATACCGATATCCAGTGCCGTTGTAGCTCAGTTGGTAGAGCACTCGGCTGTTAACCGAGCGGTCATCGGTTCGAGTCCGATCAACGGCGCTTATGGGGCTGTAGCTTAGCTAGGTAGAGCGCCTGGCTCATAACCAGGTGGTCGTCGGTTCGAACCCGTCCAGCCCCATACTATATTGGGTGCATGTACGTTTCCTCATCCTCTTTTCTTGCCATTTAGTTTATATATTCATATCGTTTTTCTGACTCATATTGATGAATGAGAGTATCTTTAACATTCCAGGGATAACTTAAGTCTTCCTGCGACCAGATAGATGATTATGTCTCTGTATCTCTCAGACTTGAAGCCATAGGATCGTTTGAATGCTGTGCGGATCTTGTTGTTAAGGCCCTCAATAAGAGCAGAATTTATTCTTATCCTGTGGAATCCAGTATACTATCAAGGTGTTTTTTGGATAGTGTACCGAATTTTGTGTATAAGGATATAGTACTAACAGTACTAACTAGAGCCAGAAACCATGGGAGAAGTCCATAGGGGAAATCTCATGAATAAGAAAAGGATGCCTCCTGAAATCCACCAAGGAGGCAATAAACAATGGAAGATTTGGATAAAAAGATATCGGATTTGTGGGATAAACAGTGAAGGAGTTCATGGAGTCTCTCCTCAAGGGAGAGATTCA
>WAQW01000034.1 GCA_015520045.1 Thermoplasmata archaeon
AATTAAATAAGAGACACATTTAACAAATAAAAGCAATGGAATTATTTTAATATTGTGTTGGTAGATACTTCTAAAAATAATGTGTTATGTAGAACCTCAGAAAGGTCTTTTGGATCTTCTGTGAACGAAAAACGGCTGTTTAGCATTATTAAAATAATCTCTTTGGTAAGGAGTGTTTAAATCGATATGGAACGATCCACGATAAGTGAGGCCATTCTGGAGAGCTATCATTGCCAATACAGAAATTCCAGAAATGCGGAGATATCCCAAAGGTAATTCCAGATCGGCACGAGTAAGGTGAAGGATCGGTATCATTGCTTTTCTATTCTTGAGAAAAGATTGAAAAGGATACCGTTCTCAGGTCAGTGACTGTTATCAGTCACAGGTTATATCTAAGATCTAAAAGATGTCACAAATCTAGAACCATGTGATAAATTGGTCTGGAGGGATATTTTGTATAAATGCCTAGGTACCGATATGTTGCCCTTTTCAAAACTCCCAAAATTCGAAATATCTACGGTTCAAAGATGAGCGATAAAAGAAATAATATGAACGAGGAATACATATAGCAGTGCATGGGCTTGTGAGGTAGCTTGGATATCCTGCGGGCCTTCGGAGCCCTTTACCCGGGTTCGAATCCCGGCAAGCCCATTGCAACGTTTCGAGTTCTCGATTGAACGCTGATCACCATTACTCCAAAAGTGAAATTGTAGGATTGTACATTTGAGCCTAACGATGTTCATGCAATCAAATTCTGCGCTAAATCACGTAGAAGCGTAACGCCACATCGAAAGAAATCAATCAAAAAGGGTGATAGGTTTTAGCGGCCATCTGACCACTTCTGCCTGACTGCTTCGGCCTAAAGGGGAAAACTACCATCCGGCGAAACTTTCTTCCAATCATCAGCAAACTTCCTGAGACCCTCGTTGGTCTTTGGGTGTGACGGGAGTTTGAGAAGTACGTTGTAGGGGACTGTTATGGCATCAGCCCCTATTAAGGCAGCTCTCACAATGTGCATCGGGTTTCTCACAGAGGCAACAAGAATCTGCGTGGAGATGGAATAATTGTCAAAAATGGATTTTATTTCCTCCACCAAAAACATTCCATCTTCTGAAATATCATCGAGACGCCCCACAAAGGGAGAGACGAAAAAAGCACCTGCCTTGGCGGCAAAAAGAGCCTGAATGGGATTGAAAACAAGGGTACAGTTCACTTTTATTTTCTCTCGGGAGAGCGTTCTAATAGCCTTGAGTCCTTCAGTAGTAACAGGGATCTTAACAACGGCATTTTCCCCCAGTTCCGATATCTTCCTTCCTTGCTTAACCATGCCCTCATAATCATCTGCTATTGCTTCTATACTAACAGGACCGTCTATGGTATCGAGTATCTCTTTGACAACAGTCCTGAAATCTTTCCCTTTGATTCTTGAGATTAGCGTCGGGTTCGTTGTAACGCCGTCTATGAGCCCCATTGAGAGCCCATCCTTAATTTCATTTATATCCGCGGTATCCAGAAATATTTTCATTATCTTCACACCTCTTTCATCAGTTTTTCGGAAGTTTTCACAATATCATCAACACCTATATGAAAATAGTCGAAGAGCTCCCAGGAATGACCAGACTTTCCGAACTCGTCACGCATTCCCATCCTTACAAGGCGAGATGGTTTATTCTCAGAAAGAACCTCCGCAACACGGCTTCCCAGCCCGTTGATTATAGAGTGTTCCTCAACAGTAATTATCCTACCTGTATCTACAGATGCCTTTATCACAGCATCTGAATCAAGGGGCTTGATAGACGACATGTTGATAACACGAGCATCAACACCCCTTGATGCAAGGATCTCTGACGCCTGTAAGGAAAGCGATACCGTCGCGCCGTAGGAAAATATGGTAAGATCAGATCCATCTCTGAGAGTGGTTGAATGGCCCAGCCTGAACTCATAGTCGTCATCATTTATCACTGGAAATTTCTCTCTTGATAGTCTTACGTAGAATGGCCCGTCAGTTTTATCATGAAGGAAATAGAGCATACTCACAGTTTCAACAGAATCAGCGGGGACAACCACTGACATGACTGGTAGACCGCTCATGATTCCAACATCTTCTATCATCTGATGCGTGGCTCCGTCCTCACCAACAGTTATGCCGGCGTGCGTCGTAACAAATTTTACGTTGGCTCGATTATAGCAGATGCTCTGCCTGATCTGCTCGTACGCGCGAGACAAAAAAACTGCAAATGTTGAAGCGAACACCACCTTTCCGGACAGTGCCGCGCCAGCAGCTGCTGTTACCATCGATTGTTCAGAGATACCCATGTTGAAGAACCGTTCCGGGAACTCTTTACCAAACCTCCAGGTCTTGGTCGAACTAGAAAGATCCGCATCGAAGACCATGACCCTCTCGTCCAGGTGTCCCAGATCGATAAGGGTTCTGCTGTAGGCATCACGCAGGCTTTCTATCTTCCAATTCAAAGTTTCTCACCGAGATCGCTGAGAGCTTTAATATACTCTTCTTCATTCTGAGGTGGTTTTCCGTGGTACTTTGGATTCCCTTCCATATAGGTTACACCTTTTCCTTTCGTTGTGTTCGCGATAACAAAGGTCGGCCCAGCTGAGAAAGAATATGCCTCCTTCAGAGAGTCATAAATCTCACCAACATTGTGCCCATCGATTTCAATCACGTTCCAGCCGAAACTTCTCACTTTATCAGCGATATTACCGAGGGGCATAATATCTTCCGTGTAGCCGTCCAGTTGTATTTTATTCCTGTCAAGAATTGCTATCAGGTTGGCCAGTTTGAACTTACTTGCAGCCATCATCGACTCCCATATATTGCCCTCATCCATTTCTCCATCACCGAGGGCAACCACCACCTTATAATCAAGCGAGTTAATTCTTCCTGAGAGCGCCATACCCACTCCTATACCAAGACCCTGTCCCAAAGATCCTGTAGAGGCTTCGACACCGGGAATTCCCCTGTGAACGTGACCCTCGAGATCAGAGTCAATCTTTCTAAAACCGGACAGAAGCTCCACAGGAAAAAAACCTCTGAGGGCAAGGGCCGCATAGAGTGCTGGTGAGGCATGGCCTTTTGAAAGGATGAAACGATCTCTCTTCGGATCATCTGGATGTTCGGGGTTAACATTCAAAATCTTAAAATACAATACTGCTAGGATATCTGCAATGCTTAGAGATCCTCCGGGATGACCGCTTTTTGCAGAGTACGTCATTTTTATTGTGTGAACTCTGATTTTCCTGGCGATTTCCTGAATCGACTGCAGCTCGTCACCCACTAGCATCTAATCCTCCGGCGAACATATTTCTGAAATAGATACATGAAACTGAAGGCGAATCTCATATACAATTAAAAAGATTTTTTAGTGATCTGCGTAACAGCTATCACCGTATAGAGTCGATCCCACGATCATCCTCTCCCGGTTCAAGATCTTCCACAGAGTAAATACCTGTGAGAATAACTATTACCTGCACTCTTCCCGTATAAGATGGATCGATGTCTAACCCCAGAAAGATCTTTGCGCTATTGCTCACCGACTTGGCGATCTCGCTGGATGCCAGATAAGCCTCATCATTTTGAAGATCAGAACCTCCTCTGACATCTATTAGCACTCCGGTGGCATCTGATATCTTTGACTCAAAGAAGGGTGAGTTTAAAGCCATTTTAACGGCTTCTTTAATTCTTTCTTCAGCCGGAGCATCTGATGTGCCTATTCCTATCAATGCCCCACCAGAGTTCCGCATCACCTCCTTCAGGTCGTTGATATCTAGATTTATATGGCCTGTCATCCTAGTGATCTCAGTTATGGCTCTCACAGCTTTAACAACAATCTCGTCCGCAAACTTGAAAGCCTTTTCCAGTGGAAGATCAGCGGCGTAAGTCAGCAACTTATCGTTCTCGATTAATATGAGGCTATCACATGACTTGGCCAGCTTAGACAGACCTATCTTCGCTTTCGTGATCCTGTCAGGACCCTCCGAGGAGAATGGCATAGTTACGATGGCAATGGTTAGGATCCCTTGCTCTTTGGCCATTCTGGCCACATAGTGAGCGGAGCCTGTTCCCGTTCCTCCACCCAACCCGGCCGTAACAAAGACGATCTCAGCACCACGCATTATCTCATGAATCTCTCTTTCACTTTCTCTGGCTGCCTCTTCCCCTATCTTAGGATCGCCTCCCGCTCCTTGGCCATTCGTGAGATTTTCACCCAGCAGAATCTTATTATTGGCTTTCATTCGCAGAAGGTGGTTGGCATCAGTGTTACACGCGATTAGCTCTATATCCGGTATTTTTGCTTTGTAAAGTCTTGTGATTGAATTGGATCCAGCACCGCCGAGCCCAAAAACCTTGATTATTGAATAGGTTCTTTCAGCATATTTCCGTATCTCCTCCTCTGAGGTGCCCAGCCACTCATTATCGTCTTCCCGATCAAAGGGCTTTACATCGAGCATATAATCGGTGGTACAAAAATGAATCGATATTAAACCTTTCGGCAGGAAATTAAAGGAGAGAGCTTTTTAACAGCCCTATGTTTCTCTGTTTGAGGCGATTTTGCATTCCAATTCTTACGGAAACTGCATAAGATCATAGAGGCGGATCTCTAAAGAGAGCTGATATCTGACGCAGTCAATGCATCTGCAGCGATGAGTTAATCATAACCCAACAATCTCTTCCTAAAACAGGTATAACTTTTCAATGATATTAGAAAATCTGGAGAGATCACTGTTTCCACAGTGTAGCGAGCGAGTATAGATACACAACAAACAGAAGAGCTAGTGAAATCACTCCATAGGCTATAACCTGGATACGCTTCTGAATGATGGTGCTCGCTACGGTGCTCATAAACACAACGCTTCCAACACCGTTGACGATGGCAGCTATAAGCTTGATGTAAAGAATATGCAAATTTCTAAGTGCACTCATCATGACGAAGAGGGTTAACCCAATCGGGCTGGTAAGACTCTCACTGACCCAATAGAGAAAGTTGTGATGAAACAAGAAGTACAGCTGTGTCAGCCCCAAAACAAGAAGAAGAAGGGGAAGAATGTATATATAGAGTAACTCAAAGGTGTACGCCAATCCAGCCTTTTTTGCTGTACCATCGAAAAGATCCTTGAAAAAATAGAGCCAGCTCGTTCTGGCCCACCTGACCTGTTGCTTTATGAATGATCTTACGCCCTTTTTTGGCTCCACGCTGACCGTAACCTTGAAATTTTTAACTGCCCGAAGATTTGATCGTATTATGTGACCTGTCAGCTGCCTGTCATCGCCCATACCGTGCGAATTTTTCTTACCGAGAAAGGAGAAATTCCTGAAAGTATCGGAGAGAACGAATGGCTTAATGACGGATGTCCGGTACACAGCACATGGACCATCCAGCAACATCACACTCCCATTCAAGGACATCGCTTTCAATACTATTTCTCTTGATCGCTCGATAAATTCAGAACTGTACGATATAGATGATCCATCTATGCTAACTGAAAGATTAGCGCCCACTCCCCCGATCTCCTCAGTAAAGGTTCCAACGAGGTCTCTAACACCTCCCTCTGGTAGCAATGTGTCACTATCCAGAAACATGACGAACTTGGTGTCAACGGACTCAATTCCACGGGCGAGACATTCTCTCTTTCCTTTGTGCTCCGGAAGGCCTATGAATTCACAGCCAAATTCCTCGGCTATGCTCTTGTAGGGTTCGATTACTCCGTCACCTACAACAATAACTCTAGATCCCTGACCGGCAGCACTGCTAAGAGTTCTTCTGAAAATGTCCGGATCTTCTCTGTAGACAGGAATCACTATCGTTGCAAGAGAAGCATTACCAGGTAGACTTTTCTCCAACTTAGGATATCTTATGGTTCTAACAGAATTGAAGATATAGAAAATAGCGGAGAGGATCGAAAATCCAAGTATAGTGATTGCCAAGGCAACATCGAACTGCATATACTTATCCCAAATAGGAAATAATTACTTAAACGTAACATAGAAAAATTAATCGCAAAAGCCTACATTTTTTATCTTTTCGTTAATGATTCCTTGCAGAATCAAGATGCGGGATCCAAACACCTCTCCAGAAAAGGGAAGCAAAATTTTTCCTAATTTCCAGCTTTACTATACGAGGGAATAACGATCCTCCAAGAGCTGTTTAAGGAAAAACTAGAAAATTTTTCAATCGTTGGCACCACCACGAAATGAATCTAACGGAAATCTTATAGCTTATGGTTATAGGATAACCATAGCCGATCCAGGCATAATGGAAACGCCTGAGTTGCAAGGAATAATCATAAAGCATGTCAATGCGCACAGAATGATTGTAATCCCTACCACATCCTTGCTACGATGGTTTCTCTTCCCATGCATTTCCACTTTTTAAAGAGAACAATAAATTTAAAATTTAATTATATATTATGCGGTTCGATGGATAGGATTCTTATTGAGATGATCAGAAGAATGCAGTGGCCATCTGAAGAAGTAATTTTTTCAAAGTCTCCTGATGCCCTGAGGAGACCCTCTCCTTTCTGGATACAGAAAAAGATCAGGGAGTCTCTTAATGCCGGGAACAGAGAAGGAAAGAAAAGACTAGGAATAGAATCTAAATTCCGTTACCTGGATAGTGCTGTTAAACTTAACGCTGTGATTGATACATATGCATTCGGGTATCACAGGAGGATTATAAGCTATCCCGTTAAGTTTATACGGATCGAAGAGGCGATCAAAATGTCGTCAAAATATGGATTCGTTGAGTACACTCACTTTTCGCTTGTTTTCAGTCAGAGTGGACGTTTGAGGCCATTTATCACTTTCGAGATTATCTATTCTGATACTGAGGACTTAAATAAGAAGACTAAGCTTCTCAGCAACCTTGTCGGCAGAGAACTGCCTGGCTCCACATTCGAGGGGGAGGAACTTTTTGAGCAGTACATTTCGTCATCTCGCAAGAGAATCACTAATGGGGGACGTGCTATGAAGGATAACATCATAAATGTAATCCTGGCACTACTCAGAAACCCTCTCATTAGCATACCCAAACTTGCTAATGAAATTGGAGCGGGAAGATCTACAACAAAACGGATTTTTAATGATCTTGTTAGAGGAGGGTTAATCCTTCTTGAGCCTATGATAGACTCGACAAAGATAGCTGGTATGACCCTGAGCGTTCTGACTGTTAACTCCGAGACAATGACGAAGGAGCAGATGATCAGGGCAGCCTCCGATATTGGGGATGTGGAAAACAGAATATTTATTACCAAGAAATATTATAAAAATACCATTTCTTTCTTATGCTGGACCGATTCTTATTTCGATCTAATTTCCATATACAGCACCCTTGTTAAGAAAAACATACCCGGAAAATTCTACCTCTCATGGCAATTCAAAACTATTAAATCAGAAAGTATTGTGTATCCTTTCCTTACTTAGAAAGTGAAATATTAAGTATCTCCTGGCATTTTCACCAAGCTATAAGAATGGTGATGTTAACATGAAGGTTCCATATTTGGTAACGGGAGGAGCAGGTTTTATAGGGAGTAACTTGGTTGAAGAGCTTTTAAAAAGCGGCGAGGTTGTTGTTATTGATAATCTTCATACCGGATCACTGGAAAATCTTCCAGATGGTTCAAAGGGTTTGAGATTCATTCAGGGAGACTCCGCCAACATAAACTCTTTGGGAATCTCAGCTGATCTCGTATTTCATCTCGGTATTTACTCTGCTTCACCAATGTATCGTGACAACCCCTTTCTCGTTTCTGAAGTAGTTAGGGGAATGACAGCTATCCTTGAATACGCAAGAAAGCATGATAGCAATGTCGTTTTTGCATCCACGTCATCCATATACAATGGCATTAAAACGCCCCACAGAGAGGATGCTATTCCCCTGGTAACTGACTACTATACTGAGGCCAGAATAGTTGCTGAACGCCTTTCAGAAATGTACTGTAAACTTTATGGCATTAATGTTTCAGCAATGAGGTTCTTCTCAGTCTACGGTTACCATGAAGATGCAAAAAGAGGTTATGCAAATCTCGCAACTCAGTTTCTAAAGAGCATTGTTAACGGCGAATCGCCCATACTGTATGGTGATGGGAGCCAGAGAAGAGATTTTGTATTTGTTAAGGATGTTGTGGATGCTCTCATTCGTGCATCCTCTGTCAAGGGTTTTAACATCTTCAATGTGGGGTATGGTAAGAATTACTCTCTCCTGGAACTCGTTGAGAAGATAAATAAACTGCTGGGAAAAAATATTCAGCCCAGGTTTACTGAAATACCGGTCAAAAATTATGTTATGGAAACTCTCGCGGATATAAGCAAATCTGAGGAAAAGCTCGGTTTTCGCGCAAAAATTGGTCTCGATGAAGGCCTCAGTCTGCTGGCGAAATATTACGGTGTCCTATGAAGAAAAATAGAATGTTCATGTCCAGGGCTCCACTGAGAATCACCTTCGCCGGTGGAGGGACCGATCTACCCGATTTCTTTAGGCGATTCGGTCCCGGTGCGTGCGTCTCTGCAACCATAAACAAGTATGTGTACGTGGTTGTAAACAAGAAATTTGATAACAAGATCCGGGTGAGTTATTCAACCACGGAGATCGTTGATTCCGTTGATGAGATAAAGCATCCAACTATTAGAGAATCTCTCAGGCTGCTGGATATTGATGGCGGAATTGAAATTGTGAGCATTTCCGATATCCCATCATCCGGTACCGGGCTCGGTTCGAGCAGCACATTTCTTGTGGCACTTTTGAATGCTCTTCATGCGTATAGGGGCGAATACATTTCATCTAATCAACTCGCTAAAGAGGCTGTAAAGATCGAGAGGGAAATTCTACGTGAGCCTGGTGGATTGCAGGATCAATATATAGCGGCATATGGTGGTCTTCGCATAATGAAGTTCTTTCCAGATGGAAACGTGGCTGTTAACCCTATTATCTCTGGACGTGATCAGATAAAGGATCTGGAGGAAAATCTCATGCTTATGTACACTGGAAAAACACGACCCTCCTCCAGTATCCATCTTGATCAGACTGCCAAGATAGAAAATCACCTTCGAGAATATCAGGAAATGAGGGATATTGCGCTGGACCTTCCGGAAATAATAAGTAGCGGTGATATGAAATCCCTGGGAAGGGCGGTTGATCAGAATTGGGAACTTAAGACTAAACTCGCAGACGGGATCACTTTACCGTGGATTGACAGTATTATTAGAAAAGGTATAAAAGCAGGGGCTGTTGGAGCGAAATTGATAGGCGCTGGCGGGGGTGGTTTCGTTCTTTTCGTGGCACCCAAGGAAAACCAAAGGGAGATCGAAAAGGCCCTTCCACAGCTTCGAAGAGAACGGTTCAGTTTGAGATTTTCTGGTCCGGAGATTATTTTTGTGGGTGATGATTGATAGTGAGGTGAGATGATTTGAGTGAGCTTTCCAACTATATTGATGAGGGTATTGAGGCAAGACGATCCATAAACCTTGAAAAGGTGACTTCCTTTGCAAGGATTCTTTATGACAGTCTAATGAAAGGAGGGAAATTGATTGTGTTTGGTAACGGGGGCTCAGCGGCTGATGCCCAGCATTTTGCTGCAGAATTAACGGGACATTTTTATATAGACAGAGATGCGCTTCCAGCCATCGCCCTTTCGACTAATTCGTCTGCAGTCACCGCTATCGCCAATGATTACTCTTTCGATTCTATATTTGAGAGACAGGTTGATGCCTTTTGCAAAGCGGAGGATGTTGTCGTGGGGATAAGCACTTCAGGTAACTCCCAAAATATCATTAACGGGATTGCGAAGGCCAGATCTCTCGGTGCCAGAACTTTTGCGCTCACCGGTCGCTCAGGCGGCAGGCTTGCAGAAACCGCTGACGATGCTTTCCGCGCGCAGTCTGATTCAACACCCATCATTCAGGAGGTACACATTACGTTCATCCATATGGTATGCCTTATTCTTGATAAATTTCTACAAAGTGATTCTCCTCTCTGATTTTGTTTTTCAATGTTTATGACAGGAGCGCAAAACCAAAAAGAGAAACTTTTTATCTTACTCAGAATTAGTTAAACGTTGGATCCGAAGATAAGAACCACATTCAAAATACCCGAAAACCTATGCATCAGGTGCAGGGGTGGGAGTTTACTGTGCGGGCTTTCATACTGTCCGCTTGTTGTTAATCAGTATGTTAGACCAAAACTAAAAAATATTCATGTCGATCATCTGGAGGGCTCTTCTCCTCCATCGATTTTTGTGGGTCGTTTTGGATATCCAAAACTGAAGATGTATCCATCAAGTCCTCCCCTATTCGGAGATACATCAATTTATGATGACCCATCTCGGTGGCTCTCCCTTGATCTGGAGGAATTTCTATCAATGAGACTAATGCTTCTGCGAGGTAGTCGTGAGATAGTGGTTAGGGAGGCGGGAAACCCTTCCTACTTTCTTCAGAATATGCAACTCTTATCTCTTTCAGATAAACCTGTTGATATCGAGATGAAGTATTCCAGAGGATTTAATTCCCGCGAGGTAGTGCTTTCGGAGCACACTCCTCCGATGGGGCCATCTGCTCCACTCACCGACATTAGGACTGACAACATTAAAGTTGTAAAGAGTTTTGAGAAGGTTTACTATGACACTGATCTCAAAGCATCCGAGGCGGTTTGGCTCCTTTACAAAGAGAGTGGCACTGTTAACAGTTTAACCAAGGGATTGAGTACAGGATCCTTTGGAACCGGGAAGCTGAGAAGATTGGTTCCAACAAGGTGGGCCATTACTGCTGTAGATAAGATGCTATCCGATCGTCTTGTAGGGAAATTAAAAGGCTTCAACACCATCGATAAATATCTTGTTTTCAGTCGTAAAGTGAAGGGAAACCTCTTCACTGCTGTGCTCATGCCATCCACATGGAGTTTCGAATGGGGAGAGGCATGGTTTCCAGGAAGTACATGGAACCATTTCGGTAGAAATCCTCAGTTAATGATCGACTACGAGGGGTACTGGGGTAGAAAAACATATCCTGAAATCGGTGGTTGTTATTACGCTTCCAGGTTTTCCGTTGGTGAGTATCTTGAATCCATCGGAAGACAAGCGTCACCTCTCCTCTGGCGTGAAATATATCCTGGTTTTAACATCCCCGTTGGTGTCTGGTTTGTCCGCGAAAACCTCAGAAAGATGTTTAAAGAAAAACCTGTCATATTCGATACTCTGGAACAATCACTGGGTTATATATCACGCCTAATGAAGGTTCCATTGAGTCTGTGGAAAAAGAAGTCCGGTCTTATCTCAATGAGAAAGAATAGAACGCTGGAGAGTTTTTATTGATGTCCCATCCCCGTGTGATTGAAACCCGGTGCAGAACTGCAATATCAAATTCCCGTCTTCCGGAGAATGATTACTCTGTTAATCCATATCATGGTTGCTCCCATGGATGTTTGTACTGTTACGCCATAGATTTTACCCGTGAAGAGGTGGCAAGATCACCATGGGGAGAGAACATTTTGCCTCGTACGAATATCTGTGAGGTTTTGCGAAGGCAAATTGTGGGCATAAGGAGAGGTATCGTCGCACTTTCCACAATAACTGATCCATACCAGCACATTGAAGCAAGGTACAGATTAACAAGGAGATGTGCAAAATTTTTGCTTGAGAATGGTTTTACCATAAGCATACAGACTAAATCACCCCTCGTTTTAAGGGATCTTGATATCTGGGAAAAATATGCGGATAGAGTAGATATCGGGATTACCATCACAACCCTCGACGATCGGCTATCCAGAATAGTAGAGCCTTTTGCTCCTCATCCGCAATCGAGAGTTAAGGCTCTTAAGATTCTATCCTCCAAAAACATTAAAACCTGGATTTTCCTCGGCCCAATCATACCACACCTGAATGATTCCGACGATATGATTGAAGATATAATTTTTACTGCGAGTCAAACAAAAAGTAGTGTGATCTTTGACAGGATAAACTTTTACCCGGGAATGAAGAAACTCATGATCGAACATTTTGGTGACATTGCCATTAAGAATATGATTTCTGATGCTGATGCTCTATGGTGGAAAAACGTCGAAAGAATCATTCGAGAGCTCTGCGCACTCCATGATGTGGAGTGCTCCTCGCAGAAACAGGATGCTCCTCCAGTGGGAAGGTGGTATAGCCGGGACTTATGGCAGTTCTAACCCATATTTTTTCTATTCTGGATTTACTATATCATCTTTAATTCGGATCCTGCTTGACTTTATTTTCAAAAACGATCAGCTTCTGAATCATGCGGATAAACACTGGCAAAATGATAAGAGAAAGGACGTTTTTTCAACATGTTACAACCACAATTTATCACCTCACGGAGTAATCCTATGGCAAGATGTTAGAAAAGCAGCATATCACGTTCACGCGGCCCCCAAATCCCGGATCTACTACCAATATGTTCGATTGACCTACGCAAATCATGAATCCTGAGGATAGTGTACCGAATTTTGTGTATAAGGATCTGGTACTAACAGTACTAACTAGAGCCAGAAACCATGGGAGAAGTCCATAGGGGAAATCTCATGAAGAAGAAAAGGATGCCTCCTGAAATCCACCAAGGAGGCAATAAACAATGGAAGAT
>WAQW01000035.1 GCA_015520045.1 Thermoplasmata archaeon
AGAGAAATATCCGAAACGGAAAGGGGTTCTCTGGATGCAAAAAGCAAAGCCTCAACGGAGAGTCTCAAATCCATTGGATTCTATACCTCACCTGTATATTTTTACTTTTCTTAAAAAGATGAGGCATTGCATGGGTTGTCCTTCACCAATAACGCATTTCGAAGACGTAACACTGAGATGGCGGAACATTTAGATCCTTTTTACACAGAAAGCAGAAATGAAAACATTTCACAGTGAGAAGTACTTTTATCTCCTCAGTGGATGGGATCTTCCACTCATTATAAATCCCCTCATCGTACCTCTGTTAATCTATCAGGATGGCAATGTGTTGTTATGCTCCCCGGTACCAATTGTGTTTCCGATCTGCCTCGCAATCTTCATGCAGTTCGGAGAAAAGTGTGATGACAGACATGAATACTTCTACAAACCAGCAGATGTACCCAATAGCCGAAAGTGCAAACGGAAAATGGTAAAGGGCAATAATGTTCAATTGATTACCATATATGAAAATAGGTATTGTGATCGATCCTCCGAAAAGTGTTCGCCCGAAAAATGCAATCAGAGCGGATGTGGCCTGGAAACTGTTTTTACCTGAAAGTATGGGAGACCTACCTGGAGAACCGCATAAAAATGTGGATAGGCTTGGATCATGGCTGGATGAAGAGTTTCTCATCCGCTCAGAAACGTCAGATATAAACAGCATTGTATGGATTTTGACCCCACCTCTCTCAGATAGGGCGCTTGCATTCATCAGTACAATATGTTCAAGATGGGCAGATTCCGTTATGGCATATGAAAACCCAAAATCCATTAACGATCTCGATAGTGAAGGAAAGGATATCTGGAAGCCTCCGGTAAAAGATATTCACAGCCTTTCAACAACACAGGAAGGTGGATTTTATTCAGCCTTTGCGGAATTTGAACAGAAGGGAGAGATCAACTCTTCAGTGCAATTAGTCGCCCCGCACGTAAGATTCTACAATTCTGGCAGTTTGAAAGAAAATCAGGGTGTTTTACCCAACGCAGAAGGCAGAACAATCTTTATTCTGAAGGGAAGTGGAACTGTGAGTTACGGCAGCAGATCTTTTGACTTTAAGCAGTTTGATATTGTATACCTACCCCATAGCTCAGGCATGCCTGTGTCTATTACATCCAGTAAAGGATATGAATCTGAAATTCTGGTGTTCGATTGACTTTGGCTACTTAGATCAAGGGCGTTCTAGCTGACATCCTCTAAGTCGCAAGCGACTGGAGGTTCATGCTTCAACGATCGACATCTAACCTCCCTCTTTCGGAGATAATCCTGAAGTAGCGATCTCCACAGGCGGGAATTCCTGCATGTCCTGAGCTACCTTTATCAATCTTATGTTGCGTATGTTTATTGCAGCATTCAGATCACGGTTGATAGTAGGTCCGCATTTATCGCAGTGATATGTTCTCTCAGAGGGCTTGAGATCATGCTTTATGTTTCCACATCTTGAACACATCTTTGAGGAAGGCTCAAACCTTCCGATCTCAATGAGTTCCGCATTTCTCGGCTGTAAATTGTATTCAAGCATCTTGGAGAATTTATGCCATCCCTGATCCGAAATGCACTTCGCAAGGTGTTTATTTCTGATCATTCCCTGTACGGTAAGGTCTTCGATAACCACTGTACCATCATGCCTGGCTATCGCAGTGGATACCTTGTGGTATAAATACGTCCTTGCATACCTGATCTTCTGGTGAATTTTCTGAACTTTAACTATCTGTTTTTCCTGTTATTAGATCCTTTTTTATTTCTTGACAACCTCCTCTGTCCTTTAACGAGTTTCTTCTCCAGTCCTCTGAATGAGTTGAGTGGTTCCACCTGCAAACTGTAGAAGGTGTTGGTAAAATGCTTTATACAGAGATCAATACCGACCGTTCCCACCCTTTGTTTAGTTCCTAATCAGTTTCATATTGGGTAGATGCGTAATACTTGTCAATATCCCTTGTGACTACAACCTATTTTATGTTCCCCAGAACACCCTCTCTGTCCCTGAATTTGATTCCTTCTTGTAATTTAGGGATTATCAGCCTG
>WAQW01000036.1 GCA_015520045.1 Thermoplasmata archaeon
AAAGGAGGTTGCCAGAACTATGATGGACGGTTCCATCTGCGCTCTCGGTGTGGCAGCTGGAAAGGTTTTCCTGGATCTCGTAAGCAATTTCAGTGAAGATGTCAAGGAACACCTTGAAGGGCGCTGCTCGGCAAATATCTGTTTCAGGGGTGAGGAATGAATGAAAATCTATCTTAACGGTGTTTCGTATGAAGCACGGGATGGCCAGACAATTCTTGAGGTAGCCAGAGACAACGGAATCAATATTCCAACCCTGTGCAATTATGATGGATTTGAAAATGGGGTCTGCCGCCTTTGCATGGTTCAGATAGAGGGCTCAGAAAGGCTTGTTCCTTCCTGCTCCACTAAAGCTATGGAAGGTATGGAGATCGTAACCGAATCTGAAAAGCTCACCAGCTATCGCAGTACTCTTCTCTCTCTCGTCATGAGCAATCACGGAAACCATTCTGGGGACGAGGTGCAGAAATGTCAGCTTCACCATGAATACGAAAAGGCTGGTAGTCAAAATCTAACCGGCCTCCGTGAAGCCCCAGAAGTGGAGCTCATAGATGAATCACATCCAGCACTGAGATTCAATCCATCCCTGTGTATTGAGTGCAGAAAATGTGTGATAGCTTGCAGCAAGGATCAGATTAACGGCGTCATACAGATAGGTGGTTTTGGATCCAGTGTTCACATAATATTTGACGATGGTTCAACCTTCGGTGATTCATCTTGCGTTTCGTGTGGTGCATGCGCCGACGTTTGCCCGACTGGTGCGATCATTGAGAATAACTGGACACCCGCAGAGAGAACAGTTATATCGACCTGTCCTTACTGTGCGGTTGGGTGCCAGATCGAGTACGGTATCGTTGGAGATAAGATAGTATGGGCAAGAGGCACTGATGGCACAAATGATAGAAAACTGTGTGTCAAGGGAAAATTTGGTTATGAGTTCGAGATGAGTTCCGATCGTCTTCTCTATCCTCTACTGAGAAAAAATGGTGTCCCGAGAGGTCCACTGAAGAATGGAAACATACACGAAACATTTGAAAGAATCAGCTGGGACGAGGCCCTCGATATAATCTCATCAAAGATCAGAGATATCAGGGAGAGATACGGAGCGAACGCAATTGCGGCCGTTGGGAGCGACCGATCAACAAATGAGGATGTCTATGCCCTGCAGAAACTCATGCGGGCAGTTGTGGGAACAGACAATATAGATCAATCAGCAACACTGTGTCATTCACCATCAGCGGCAATGCTCTCTTACGGTCTTGGAGCTGGAGCTGCCACCAACCCGATTCATGACGTCTTGAACTCAAAGACTATTATGGTTGTTGGATCCAACACTGACCGGGCACATCCAGTTCTCAGCTCCTTCATCAAGAGGGCTTCACAGAGTGGTGCCTATCTCATAGTGGTGGATCCCATAAGAGTTGAACTGGCCGAACTTGCGGATTCTTATTTGCAGATTCGACCGGGTACCGATGCCTATCTGTTCTCCACCATGGCACGCTACATTTACGAGAATGACCTCTACGACAAGAAATTCGTAGAAGAAAATACAGAAGATTTTGATGCATATATAGAATCACTCAGGAATTTCAGTTTGGAAAAAGCAGAATCCATCACCGGCATACCAGAGGATGAGATAATCAAAATTGCCAGGATATACGCTGAGAATAAGCCATCATCTATTTATTGGACCCTGGGAATAACCGAACATGAAAATGGATCCGATAATGTCTCGTCACTCGTCAACCTCGCTATCCTCACGGGTAACATTGGCATACCAGGAGGAGGAGCCAATCCCATAAGAGGCCAAAACAACGTTCAGGGAGGTGCAGACGTAGGAGGAATACCTGGTTCGCTTCCGGGATACCAGAATCTCCTAGATGATCGAGTTCGAACCAAATTTGAGGCTGACTGGAAAATTAAACTTCCCGATTCAGTTGGATATAAGAGTACAGAGATGATCATCAATGCCCTCAAGGGAAATCTGAAAATGATGTACATTTCTGGCGAGAATTCCCTGAGATCCCATCCCAACTCCTCAGAGGCAAAGAAGGCGATAATGTCACTTGAATTCCTCGTTGTGCAGGATATTTTCCTGACCGAGACCGCAGAATATGCAGACCTGATTCTCCCGGCAGCCAGTGTGTATGAGAAAACCGGGACCTTCACAAACACCGAGAGGCGCGTTCAGATGGTGCGTAAGATATTTGATCCCCCTGGAGAGGCCAAACCTGATTGGCAGATATATTCTGCAATAGCAGAGAAGCTGGGATACGGCTTCTCTTATAGAAACACATCTGATATCATGAGTGAGATCTCACGGCTCGTGCCTACCTGGAGTGGAATCAGCCATGAACGCCTTGAGAGTGGGGGGCTACAGTGGCCCGTGCGTGACTCCAGCTCAGATGGAACCTACATCCTGCATGCAGACGGCATCATGAGAGGAAAAGCAAGATTTAGGCCTATTTCCTGGACCGATAAGAGAAAGGATGGTTATCCATACGTTCTGATAACTGGCCGCAGACGGGAGTTGTACCATACATCAACCATGACCTCCAGATCCAGCGTTCTGAACAGGATCCAGACGGGTGCTTACCTGGAACTTAACAAAGGTGACATGGAGAAGGAGAACCTTTCAGAGAACGAGTATGTTCTGGTGGAATCATCCACGGGATCGATACGCTGCCATATCAGATCTAATGAACGGATCCCTTCCGGAGTCGCATTCACGACGTTCCACTACAGAGAACTGGATGCAAATGCCCTCACTCCATCTGATCTTGATCCCATCACCAAAACTCCAGCTTACAAGGACACACGCATTAGAATTAAAAAACTATAAATTAAAAAATGACCCTGAAATTTCCAACATAAACGGTAAACGCTTAATTTCCTGTCTACCGCCATCCCACAGTGGGGATGTGGCAGCAATATAACAAACATGAATCATACCAGCCGGTATATGATCTCATAACGAAAAAGGAAACACAAAAGAATTAATCATTTTGCAACATTCCCGGTGGATGGATAAAGTGGTGATCATCAGACACGGTGAAAGTGAGGCAAACCGTCTTGGGATTCTCTCCTCGATGGAGGGTGCCTATCCACTCACTGAGATTGGTAAGCAGCAGGCGGAGATGGCCGGGGAGCAGTTAAAAGATCTTCACTTTGATGGAGTTATCTCAAGCCCGGTTCTGAGAACGAAGCAGACGGCAGAGATCATTGCCAGATTTTTGGGTCTGAAGGTTAAAATAGATCGCCGTGTCGGAGAGGCGGGCCTCGGAGATCTTGAGGGCAAAGATTTCAGAGATATGACTTCAAGCGATAGATGGAGTTACCATATGGAGCCATGGGAATCAAACGTCAGGAGGATGAAGGAGGCTATAGACTCTTACGATGGTGCTTACGTGATCGTATCACATGCGCTTCCCATTAAGGCAATCCTGTGTTATTATCTGTCAATAAATGACGAGGATTCGTGTAAGGGTGTGGAAATCCGTTACGCCTCCATTTCTGGGATCCTGATCAATCCACGCAGGGTACTCTCGATAGGTTCCATCGTCCTCAGCGACCGGTTCAAAAAGGCCTTTCAGGTTAACTGATTTCATCTCCCCACTGCTTAATTTTATTCCCTCTATCTACCCATTTTCCTCTCTGAGGCAACATCTAAGCTAAAAATGGATTGTTTCATTTTTACCAACCGTGATCAAAAACATAAGAATGTTGCATTCTTTTCCTGGGAGGTCTTCCCCGGTAATTGCCGATAAATGGCTTGGTGTTAACCAATCCACTTCGAAACTTTATTCTACATCTGATCATTCTCACCCTATGCGCAGATTGCTTATTGGTGGCTCTGGCTTCATAGGAAAAAATCTGATCAGAAAATTCAAAGCCGATGAAGCCTCATACCTATCAAGGAAACCTGTTGAAGAGCTAGATTCCCTGGGCTACGAGCACATCATAGTTGATGTTACATCACCTCCAGAATTTGAGAAAATAGTGGAAAATTTTGATGTGATCTATTATCTTGCGGGGTCGCGCTATTCTGATGCGGGGAATTTTTTCAAGGAAAATGTGTCGGGAATCAAAAAACTGATATCAGCATTGAATAAACTGGACAGATCGCAGAAACTTATCTTCCTCTCATCAATCAATGCAGATTATGGTATCACTGAATTTTACCGATCCAAAAGAATAGGTGAGGCAAATGTACTTTCAATGGAAAACTCCCTTGTCATAAGATTATCAGCTGTCTTCGGTGATGGAGATCACATCACGTCGCAGATTGTCAGACTTGCCAGAACCAAATTCCACATTTTTCCCGGTGCAAGCAATCTTTCCCCCATTTTCGTTCTGGATGCGGTGAGTGCAATCGTATCCATGGAGGCGTTAAAGGGGACGTATTATCTATGTTCAACTGAGAAAATCAGTACAGTTGATGCTGTAAACATAATAAGACGAGCCTCTGGAAGATCTCCGATGAAAGAGGAGATGACGAAGGTTGAAATGAACAAGCTGTTGCTGAAGCTCGCAGAGAAAGGCGATCTTTCTTATGACGAGCTCTACGATCTCTCGCTCAATCGTTTCAGGGAGACCACCGTTTTCGATCGCTTTGCAAAGAGAACAAAGACCTATGAAGCTTTCCTGAAGGAGAAGTTTCACAGCAGCACATGACTCATCGCCTCCCGGTAGGTGTGAATGGACAATAATTTCAGGTAGTTTATCTGATAGCTGGACACCAGCTCCTTGAAAGACTCATCATCTTTGAGCAGAATCAGGTAGTGAAGAGCCCTGCTCATTTCTGACGATGCGGCTGCGAGATATGCAGCACGTGTATCGCCGCTGGAAAATTTATCCTTCAGATCTAACCAAACATCCTCAGAGTGGTTAAGCATTTTCCGAAGATTATCCGGCAAGACGGCATTCCTATCAGTCATATTCTCGAAAATGGTGTCAAGCATCTCAATGATTTCTCTTATCTCGTTGACGCGATAACCACTCGCCACGGAGAGAGCGAGAAAGGCCTCAGCTTCAACGATTGCAGAACGATACATGAAGTAGGGATGATCAGCCTTTATCATCCTATCAATCGCATCACAGTAGCGCTCATCGGCATTATCAGAAACAGTAGACATCTTTCTCCCCTGATAGCCCCGGGCAGATTCGAACTGCCGTCGATGGGTCCAGGGCCCATAATGCTTGGCCACTACACCACGGGGCTGCGGGAGGTCTATTTCAACCAGTTTAATAATTTTTTTGCAGAAGCAGAAAACACAACAGGTTAGAAAACATTAATCTTCTCAGCTCAAAACAACTGTGAATGCCCGGACTCTCCCTTCACATAACAAACTGGAACCCAGGCGGTAGGCAGTCGTGAACGACAACTCATTCTTTTCACTTCCGGGTGTTATTTGCTGCCTTACCGAAGGAAGAATTAATAAGGGTAGAGGGATCGCATGAGTGGTTCAAATGGCAAATTCGTTATTATCGAAACGATGGTTTCAGAGGCTTATCATCACCGTGATCGGTGCCGTTCTGACCATCCTGGGTGGATACTTCATCGGCACGGTCGTATCTAAAATCATACAGAGCGTTGACAGGACTATGCTGATTAGTGGCATAGTGCTCTTCGTTGTGGGAATTGTCCTTCTGTGGATAGTGATCTGGACAGCCATAAAAAACAGAGCGAAACGTTGATTATTTTTTTCTCTTCGGGGAGATACCTCTGTGTGATGTGGGAACTTTCCCTGTTGGGTACTCCGATGTTCCTACGGAAGTTTTTGACAAATGCCGGAGATTTCGTTTTTAGAATGTTGAGCTGAGAGCCATAAATCACTGGAGCTTGTAACCACAGCTGGGGCAGAACTTCATATCATCTGTAACATCGGCCCCGCATTTTGGACATTTCTGCGAGCCATAGGGTCTGACCTGACCTTCAGGAACCTTTGTTATATCCGTAGAATCCGACACATCGGCATCTATGAAATCAGCCGCTGGTCCAGGTGGTTCCTGTTTTTTTCCCTTCGTCTTGGCTGGTCCATAATAAGCAACTCCAACATTCGTTACACCGGCCTTGGCGCGAGCAAGATCAATCTCCTTCCTGTGCTGCTCTTCCATCCTGGCCATCTGTTTTTCTTCTTCTATCCTCTTGGCATCAGCCGTCCATTTCCTTATTTTATCTTCCCACTCAAGAGGGTCAGAGATCCTGAACCTATTCCTATGCGTGTTACCGTCCTGCTCGTACTCAACCAAAAGATACTTCTTGCTAAGCGACTTGAATCTGGGAACGGCACTTGATACGTCACTTATTTGATACAACCTTACATTTACAGTTATACGAGGGGGCGTTGCTTTGAAAAATCCCCGCTTTCCATTTTTTTCAAAAATGAGCCTCTTGTCCGTTAGATAAAGGGATCCTTCTTCTGGCTCACCATCATCTTTCAGGAATATGGCCTCGGTTGAAATTATCTCGTGTTCACCAATCTCGTATATAGGCATCACAAAATGATTGCTATTTAAGTATAAAACCTTTTGATCATTTTTTGTCGTTGGATCGTACTGTTTCAAAATAGAGAAAAAGCCGTGGGTTCTCTAACAATATCTGCCACGGTTCTCATCTGCTCACGGTCGATGTGCTGTTAACGATCTTGCAATAGTTTAACCATCCCCGTTTCGGAAGTGGAGAAGACAGCTTAATACCGGCATCGGCATCATACAAACAGACAGCAGCCCTGACAAATAATGCAAGCAATCTCGTTTCACAAATCGGGATGGATGCACTTGTGGAACGCTCAGCTTTACATATCCTGTGACTGAAGAGGGGCGCTCCAAGAAAGGGGGCCTGCAACAAAGGTGATCTCTGCAGGAATACTGCTATTCCCTGTTGATAACGTACCGCTCAGGATGTTCAATCCTCTGGTAAGGTTCTTGAGAGAGATCTGACCCAGAGTTGTGTTGTGATATTTGAGCAGAATGTTGGCTATGTGAAACATTTCTGGAAGAAAATAATAGAATGAGACCTCGATGATCGCCTTGCCAAAGGATGTTTGAGTAACGTTGTCTACAGAGAAATTGGAAAACGGAGCGGGGATGTTATTACCACCAAGGATTATACTTTTTGAAGCGTTGAAAAAAAGGGCCGTGATGAAGGCCATCAATGAAAGAGGAATGGTTACATTATGCAGAGGGTAGCCGTTTGATAGTAAATCGGTCAGGTTTAGGGGCATAAAAATACTGCGAATGATTTTGTTTCCAGGCTGCACGGTGAATGATTCATTCAGAACTGAGACTCTGACCGGCATCATTCCTGAATTGATACCCGAGACCGATTCGTTTAGAACAACGCCATCATTGGTGAATATTATACCCGGCTCTGATGAAAGGATGGTGAAACCATAAGCCGAGTCGTACGCCGAAACCACCGACACGAGCATAACTGCCGTAAATACACTGAGTGCGACCGCCGCAACAGACGTTGTTTTTTTCACTGATTAGTGTATACAGCTGACAGTATATAAATGTCACGATTCTCCGTTCAAGCTGAATTGGAAGGTACCTCATAGTGGGGAGAAAATTCCCTCATTTCCCTCAGTGACCTCTCTCTTATGCTCACAACAGATTCACCTGATCGGACCACTTTTCCCTGCTCCAGATAGTTAACCAGGAGAGAGACCATTTGTCTGCCACACTCACATTTTGGCGGTGACGACTTTTCCGGTAAAACACGAACGCTTCCACAGGATGGGCATCTAAAAACACTCTTTACTCCGGAAAATTTACCCCTCTTTGTTATGGCTTTCCCGTTAACGCTTACCACATCCATTGCGAAGTTGACCGGTCTGGCTGAGGATATTGATGTCCCTATTCCAAATGCATCCGCAACGTCCCGGAGTTCCTTCACATCAGATTGATCGAGACCACCAGAAACTATGATTTTGATGTCATCTCTTCCCCGAATGGAGAGTTCCCACCTTATCTCCCGGATGAGGGAAGCGAAATTCCCTCTTCTCGAGGAGGGCGTATCCAAACGAATATATTGCACATCGGGAAATTCCTCTGCCACCTCAATGGCCGAAAATTTCTCGTCCTGGAAAGTATCGATCAGAAGTACCTTCGGTTCATCTTTTCCTATATTCTTCAGGGTGAGTTCCCAGGCAGGCTTATCGCCAAGAATTATGGACAGGGAGTGGGGCATGGTACCGAACGGTCTGATACCAATCACCCGGGCCCCCATGATCCCTGAAACCCCATCTGCACCACCGATGTAGGAAGCTCGATCTATCATTGGCGCAATGGCCGGATGCATCCTCCTTATCCCAAATGAAAGAACAGGTTTATCCTGAGCAGCGAGCTTTATCTGTGAAGTTTTGGTGCTTATCCCGGATGACTGGCATATTAACCCCAGTACAGCGGTTTCCAGCATACCGAAATCCCTGTAGCGACCGTGGATCCTGAGAAACGGAACAGGAACCCCTCTCAGGTCATGTGGGGGTATCACCGTACCCTCGGGAAGTGCATAAAGGCTGACCTGCCTATCCTTAAGGATCTCAATCACCTCATCAAGACCTGAGAAAACGATCCACTTATCCTCCCTGGAGTTCGCAGTAAATTCTGCTACCACGTAATCGTTAAGATCATGAGGAAAGGCATCTATCGTTCTCTGGAAATAGACATCCGCGGTCATTCCCTTTTTAATCTCATCTTCGCTCGCTATATTCAATGGCATTAAAACATCTCCTCAACAAAGGTCGATGAATCAATTATTCTCGCACCGTATTTTTCTTTCATGTAAGATACAGCCAGATCATGATTCTTAGGATCTATTGAAGTGCAAAGATCCTCTATAAGGGACACCGAATACCTCCTGAAAAAGGCCCCAGCAACTGTGTGAATAACACAGATATCGGTACTTATCCCCGATATATATAAATTTTCAATTTTTTTATCCCTCAGATATCCATCAAGATCAGTGTTGTAGAAAGCATCGTAGTGCCTCTTACGGATCCGGAAACCATTGAATTTTTCCAGATCCGGATAGAGATTGGATCCGGCTGTTCCCTCAACACAATGCTCTCCCCACACACGAAACTCAGGATCATTTAAAATGTGGGTGTCGAGTGTAAAGACAAGTTCCACCTTTCCATTCAGCTGAGAGATCACCGACGAAGTTTTCCTGGCCACCTCAACTGCACCCGGGCTGCCAAATTTACCGCTTACAAAGTCATTTACTAGATCCACAACCACCCATGCGCATTCGGTCATTCTATCACGCTCCATTCAGTCTTTCCAGCCCTATCTTCAAGGGAAATCCCCGCTTCTCGAAGAAGGGACCTGAGTCTATCTGATTCATCAAATTTCCTCGCCCTCCTGAGTTCCTCTCTGTAGGCTATTATCCCACTCAAGATCCTGGACAGGTTTCCCTCTCTTTTTTCAGGGGATATGATACCAAATATCGAATCAACCTCCATTAAAAACCTCTTGATCTCTTCGGCAGATGCAGGAGAAAGGCGATCTATACTGGAAAAAGCCACAGAAGTGAGGTGTAAAACCTCCCTGAGCGCTGATCTGGTGTCAAAATCATGATCGAGATGGGAAAGAAACTTCTTCCTGATGCTCCCTAGCTCGATATTGTGATTTCCGGTGAATTCACCGGTATCACCGAGCTTCCTGTAGAGGTTCTGGATCCTCATTCTGGCTGTGGAAGATTCCTCAAGAAGATCCATACTAAAATCAAGGACGTTCCTGTAGTTTGAATTAAGATAGAAAAATCGGAGATCCTCTGGCCTGAATCGCGACAGGACATTACCGATCTTTACAATATTCCCCGCCGATTTGGACATCTTTTCTGAAGCCATGTTCACCATTCCGGTATGCATCCAGTATCTGGCATAAGTTTTCCTGCCCGATATGGAGCGCATCTGAGCTATCTCGGCCTCATGGTGTGGGAAGATCAAATCACTGCCACCGCCGTGTATATCATAAGTATACCCAAAAAAGTATTCTGTTATGGCAGTATCCTCAATGTGCCACCCGGGTCTGCCTTTGCTCCAGGGAGCAGACCACCATGGCTCACCTGGTTTCATATCTTTCCAGAGTGCAAAATCCTGAAAATTCTTCTTACTCGAAGTTACACTCTTACGCACCCCGGGAATGAGGTTATCCGGTTTCTGACCGGAAAGCGAGCCGTAATCATCAAACTTCGAAACGCTGAAGTAGATTCCGTCATCACCTCTGTATGCATACCCCCTCCTTATGAGCCTCCTTATCTGAGATATTATCTCATCAATGAACAGTGAAGCGGGAGCGTAGAGAGATACACTTTCGACGCGCAACCTCTCCATGTAACTCATAAAAATGTTAAGATACCTCTCGGAGATCGTGGAAAAGGCAACGTTCTCATCCTTTGCCTTGTCTATGATTTTGTCATCAACATCCGTGATGTTTTGTACATAGAAAAGAAGATATCCTTTAAACCGGAGGTACTTCGCAAATGAGTCGAAAAGGACGAAGGTTCTTCCGTTTCCAACGTGAATCTCATCGTAGACCGTCGGTCCACAGACGAACATCTTAATCTTACCCTTTCTGATGGGATGAAATTCTTCAATTTTCCTGGTTAACGTGTTGAATATCTTCATTTTTAAACCTTAATGTGACGTTCATTAATTGTTTTTTGGAATCTCTTCAGGATCGCGTGGGTATGAGTATTCTCAAAAGATGGTATATCAAATTAACTGAACAAACTATCTAGAGTGCATTATTCCGTTTTACATAGAATTCCGTGGCGAAATCTCAAAGCTGGGTCGCAGTCCCCTATTTCCTTAATCCTCACAGATTAAAAGTCTACCCGCGGTATGTTGAGGAAATCCTTTTTTTGTGAATCAAATAGAATTGCCGCAAAATCGAGCCCCCATTTAATCGTAGCACTGTATCCTAATCAAGCCGTTTGAGATTCATTTTGCTCGTTCGACGATTCACGGATAATCATCAGAAAAAACGGAGTTACCAGACAAATATTCCGTGAGCACCCTACCCTAAGACTAGGTCAGGCCAAAATCGCTGTGCCATCACCTCATCATCGGCAAATTCCCATAAGCGGTATCACAGATGCACCAGGGATTTATCATCTTCTGCTTCTGATAGAGTATAGAAGCATCTTATCCCACTCTATCGAGAAAGGAATTTTATTTATCCTGAGAAGTTCGCCCACCCGTTCAGTGACTTCTCTTATTTTATCAGAAAGCATACCCCTGAAGATAATTATTTCCTTTCGGCCGACTGGAAAGATCATTCTGAATTTTGCCCCATCTCGTATGTACCCAATGGGCTTTCTGTTTCGGTTGATCTCTACCATATTCAAGTGCAAATAAAGTTGATCGTACTGAACCTCCTCGGATCCCTGCTTCGTAAGGCTAGAAACGATCTCCCACATCTTGGGAAATATACTTTGAAGGGAGTTCCACTGGAAGTTCTCATCCAGTACGAGGTGTCCACTCCAGTTTTTCATAGTCATGTGTATCAACTCTCCCTTAAAAATTATGTGATTTAGAGATACTGTTCTCTTTTTTCGAACATCACTTGCGTGATCACACGCAATATCCCCTTACAGCATAAGAGGGAAAAAAGCAGTGGAAAAATATTAAAACAATCTCATATTGAGTGCTGGTGACCGTGAAATTCCGAAGGTGGTGGTGAGCTTTGTACTGGCCTGTGATACTGGCAATTGCGGTTGCCTCTCTGGTGACCCATACATTCTTTTCGCTTTCTGGTCTCGGTGGTGGAATCGTCCTCATACCTTTCTTCATTCTTCTTGGATTCTCGGTGCAGTTCGCCGCTGGTGCCGGCCTTCTTATGAATATCATATCACTTGCAATTGTATCGTATCACAACAACAGGCACAGGTACGTGATGTGGGATTACGTCGCAGCCTTCTCGCTCCCAGCTCTGATAATGGCGCCTATTGGTTATTCCGCCTCATCCGCTGTTGATCCTCTCGTGATCATACTCATATTCATCGGAATACTTGTTTATGCCTTCGTGCATGTTATTTTAAAACTGAATCCGCACCACATAGAGGGGCTTCCCAAGAAGAGGGCGATGATTCGATTCTCAATAGGTGGTGGAACCGGAGTTGTTGCAGGATTTCTGGGTGGTATGATTGGAGTGGGCGGCGGGCTCATCATTCTGCCGGTACTAACAATGGTGGAAAACGATTACAAGAAGATAGCGGCCACTACAGCCGCCTCCGCATTTTTTATATCGTGCGAGGCTCTCGTCTCCCATATATCATCCATCCTCCCTTCTGGTTTCACGACGGTGATTGTTGTTTCTGTTATTGCAACCGTGCTTGGGGCCATTACCGCATCGTTTGCCCTCCATCGCCTGAAATCAAGACAGATTGCTTATCTGACCTCAGGCATCATTTTCATTGCTATAGTTCTCCTCACAATCAAGGTCGGAGTGGTTCTCGGAATCGCTTTTCATTAATTCAACCATATAGCGGTACCTTTCCATTTCCCTGCCTGTTGGTTGTGGCCTTATATAACCATGAGGCTATGCACCCCCAGGCTGAAGTTGTTCCCCCAAAGGACTTCCTTTCATTATTTATCCTATCAATCAATAACCATAATTATGGTAGTTGATCCATCCGTAAAGAGAGTTCTGGACATGCTCAACGGTTACACACTGCCCAGATTCGAAGAGAGCAATCTGAATGAACTCAGGGATATAATGAACAGTATGAACTATTCAGGCGGTTCGAACGTTTCCTGTCAGGTTTCTGATATTGAGATCGGGACGAAGGATGGCACGCTGAAAGCCCGCCTGTATGAACCGCCTCTTCCAACAAGCTCCCTCATCATTTATTTCCACGGTGGAGGATTTGTTTTCGGGAATCTTGATTCGAGTGATGCCACATGCGGACTTGCAGCCATGCAATCTGGATGCAAGATTCTATCGGTAGATTACAGGTTGGCACCAGAGAACAAATTTCCTGCCGCGGCTGAGGATGCATACAGTTCCTATGTGTGGGCTCTCAAGAATCATGAAACTCTTGGCATAAAAAGGAACAGGATTGCGGTTTCAGGTGGTAGTGCTGGCGGCAATCTTGCAGCCGTAACATGTCTCATGGCCAAGGACAGGGGAATGCAGCAACCGAGGCTGCAGATTCTCTTCTACCCTGCAACGGGTCCCGATTTTACTTCGGAGTCGGTCAGAAGACTCAGTGAAGGTTATTTTCTGACGCAGAAGGAGATAGAATGGTTTGGAAGAATGTATCTGAGATCTCCAGAGGATGCGCTGAACCCATATTTCTCCCCCATTCTTTACGATGACCCTGTTGGTATCGCCGGTGCTATCATCGTAACAAGTGAATACGATCCGTTGAGAGATCAGGGAGAATCGTATGCAGAGAAGTTGATGAGATCTGGAGTTGAGGTTACTTCCTTCAGGGTCCATGGAATGATCCATGGGTTTCTGGGCTTTACCTCCGTATCGGGGGCAGCAGCTGATGTGTCCCGCATGGTCTGGAACCTTGCGGGATGGAAGCTAAAAGATTCTGATGAGGTCAACGCTTCTAAATAATATGCTGCTAAACCCAATTTTCCAAATCCCATCGAGAAATTCCCCTGTTACTTGTGGCAAGGGAAAAAGTGGCAATCTGATGCTATTTGATATCTTTATCTCCTTGCGTGTGATGGCACACGGTGTGCAGACAAAAGATATTCTGGAAGATTGAACATGGTGTGTTCAGCATTGCAACCTCAAAAGGCGAGGTGATTGCAACAGATCTCGAGGGGCGAATTATCTCTGCCACCATTAATCGATGTACCTACAGGAGGAGCTACCAGAACCGCTACCTGAAACTAAGATACAGAAATGGAAGAAGAGAAGTTAGCCCGCTAGGTACAGCTGAGGGCTATGAAATCTGTCAAAAAATATACTCTCTGCTAATTGATTCTATAGGCCAGGTAAAAGAAGGTACACCCGAGGTTTCCTCCCTCCTTGAGAGGTTGAGGGATAGAAACTGTGATTGGCTGAGAGAGGATTCAGAAAGGATCCTCAGCATATACTCCGGTAGCATACCCATTGTCCCACCAGATCAGTATTTCACCGTCTACATCCGCTTAACTAAGGGTTGCCCTTGGAACAACTGTAGGTTCTGCCGTCTTTACAGCAAAGTGAGTTATGAAGTGAACACGCTATCAGTGCTTCAAAAGCAGATCGCGGATATTATCGATCTCTTGGGTGAGGGTATCAAATCCAGAAGAAGCGTCTTTCTTGGAGACGCCAATGCACTGCTGTTACCGACTAAGCAACTTATTGATGCACTCGAAATAATCAAAAGATACATAGGACTGCCTGTTTATTCTTTTTCTGATGGCTTCCTAACTCCGAAAAACAAGAGCGTTAGTGATTACTCCGCCCTCAGAAAAAAGGGGATGAGGAGAGTTTACATAGGAATCGAATCCGGCTCAGAAGAGGTGCTCAGACTTCTTAACAAACCGATGGACCTTGAAGTGGCATCGGAAGAAATAGTATCAATGAAGGAAGCAGGGCTGAATGTTTCACCCATACTACTCTCTGGTATTGGAGGAAGGTTGGAAAACGAGCACATCCTGAAATCCATCAGGTTTATCTCAAAATTACCCCTTACATATGGCGACATTGTCTACCTTTCGCCTCTCAGGATTTACAACGATGAGGGCTTTCATCTCCTATCGAATGAACTTGGAACGGGGGACGAGAACAACTATCATGCTTACGCACAGGCAGATAGAATGAAAATGGAGATGAAAAGTGCATACAGAGAGATTCACGGCGTGGATCCTCCCTTTCCTATAGCGATATACAATCTACTGGAGACAATATACTGATAACGGCTATGACATGCCATAAATACTTATAACTTTAAAAAGAGAAGTACCCAGATTCCAAAAACACGCGCCACCAACTCTCCCACGAAATGGCAGAAGACCTATAGATCCTGTTGTCTAAAAAATTACAATCCCGTAGCTAAATTCTTCAACTCACCAACTACTTTCTCCACTTTGACCCAATCATCCTCGAAAAGCGTTATAAGAATTCTTCCAGAATCACCAATATGCTGGCTCACCCTAACACCCCCTCTCAAACTCTTGGGAAAGTGAATTAACAATAGACCTGTAAGTGAAATTCCTCGTATAACCACTTTTCAAGAACCTACATAGTAAACCTATGAAAACCATAAAATTATACACCAGTAATTGTGAGGTATATTTTCCATTATTCATATATCATTATTCACGATACCTTTAATCTCACTTTTGCATATCCCTAAAAGTGAGAAATAATATGTATTAGACAACACACGCGCAATGATGACATGCATCCTTACTCATTAATTAGTAACGGGTACACATCGACCTAATCTCGTGAAGACTCTGTTTTAACAGAGGATGCCCAGAAATTCAATCGTGATAAACCAACAGCGTTATCCCTAACCTATTCAAGTGGAAGTAGACCTACAAAAGATTTCCATAGAAATTTCTAAACTCCGTGAGAGCGAGTTAGAAGTTGAAATGTTTCCGGTTCCTTACATCTTTTGGAGTTGAAAGTTAAGGTCACTGCCATTCACGATGACACTCTGGTTATAATTCCAGACTTTGAATCCCACATTATCTTATCGCCTTTTTTTGGGGGCGTTGAAAACTGCGCATCTATGAGGAGTGCAACACCCATACTAAGCAATGTCTTCAAGCATATCCGAGGAGGTCTATCAGTAAATATAACACCTTTAAACTTTGAGAGATCACCGGAACACGATCCTGAATCTACGACCAGTATGTTTCCCTCTCCCTCCTCTGAAAATACAACATGACCAGAAGCATCCGGCCCGAAAGGATACCCACGCCCCATATACTCCCCCATAGTTACAACCCTTACATCATTTGTCCCGCCGAAGAGGAAGTATGGCAGTCCAGAGACCAAAACGTAACGCCTTCCACTCATGAAAAGTTTGGTACCGTAAATGACCTTTAAGACCTCTTTTAGATTGGTGGTTGCAGGATTTAAACTGGAAAGCAGTACAGGTCTTACGCCGTAAAGAAGATTGAGTTTACGGGCTAGAAAAGTGTCTGTGACAACCGCATATACGGTTCTACCAGTCCTAAGGACGGAAAGCATCTTCGCCGTGTTGCCTCTTCTTGTGAAGGCTATGATCCCTGAAGCGTCTATCACATCTGCCACCATTTTTGCAGACCGACAAATGGCGAATGTTACTTCGTTGCCATAGTAAGTCTCGGGTTCAGTAAGACGACCGATTGATCTGAGAGCAAAGTCTGATATCCTCTGCAGATACTTCACAGAACGGGCGGGATACTTTCCAATTGCGATCTCTTCGGACAGCATAAGTACATCTGTATTATCGATAACCGCATTCGTAACATCCGATATCTCCGCTCTTGTCGGTTCAGGTGAATCTACCATAGATTCGAGAATCTGAGTGGCCAAAATTGCGGGGCGACCAAGATTGTGTGCCACCCTGATAATATGCTTCTGGGCAATTCCGATCTCTGCAAGAGGAAGCTCAACACCAAGATCTCCACGAGCAACCATGATCATTTCAGATACTTCTGCTATTTCACGGATATTTTCATACCCCTTGAGCGTTTCAATCTTTGCAATTATTTCACCCTGACCTCCTCGTTTACGTATTTCCTCCTCCACAAGCAAAACATCCTCTTGCTGTTGCACAAAGGACATGGCAAAATACTCAGCATGATTCTTCACTCCTTCCCTTATGAATCGACGATCCCTTTCCGTGAGAACCCCAAGATTGAGAGGAACACCCGGGATGTTAACGCGAGAGTTATCCCTGAGGTTACCATTCAGCATCGCCTCAACAGAGCAGTGATCATCAAACACCTCCTTCACTCTGAATGATAACCTGCCATCAGACATCTTTATCACGATTCCCGGCGTTAGAAGGCTAATGACATTTTCCCGGTTGAGGCTAATCTCGCCTCCGGTCTGCTCATACAAATTGTAATGCATACCTGCATGAATTGTTACGGTCTCATGATCTATGGTGGATACGCGCAGTTCAGGACCTTTCAGATCCACCAGCATGCCCACATGGGAATTCAATTCATCATTTATCTCATCAATAATTTTCCTGACATATCTTAAGTAGGAGGTGTCAACATGCGCAGTGTTTATTCTCACGGCACTTGCACCATTCTCAATCATTTTTTTTAAAATGCCCTTCTCTGCACTTGAAGGCCCGATAGTTGCTATAATTTTCAATCCCGTCATAGCCATATCATGCGCTCACGGTTTTAATTCATTTGGTAACGTCCCTAAATATATTCTCTCCCGTCAGAGCAAACGTTTTCCAACCAAGGGAAGAAGAGATTTAACCTTTGCCACCAGGGCAGAAAATTCATCGAAGGATAGCTGCTGTTCACTATCACTCTTGGCTCTTGGAGGATCGGGATGCACCTCAACCATCAGGCCATCAGCTCCCGCAGCTGTGGCTGCAAGGGCCAGAGGCACAACATATTTTCTTCGCCCAGCAGGATGGCTCGGATCCACCAGAACGGGATAATCAAGCCTTTCCTTAAGAACGGGGATGGCAGCCACATCAAGAGTGAATCTCACAGAGTGCTCAAAAGTGCGTATTCCTCTTTCAACAACCATTATTCTGTCATTGCCTTCTCGCGATATATATCGGGTGGACTGGATAAGTTCATCGATTGTGTTTCCAAATCCCCTCTTTATGAGGACGGGCTTGTCAATGTTACCCACCTCTCTCAGAAGGCTGAAATTCTGCGAATTTCTGGAACCCACCTGAATTATATCAGCAACTTTGAGAACATCCTCCAGATACCGAATATCGAGAACCTCGGTTATCACAAGAATTCCTGTTTCCTTCTTAACCCTTTTTAGTATTTCGAGGCCAGAAATTCCAACTCCCTGAAAATAGTCGGGGTTCGTTCTGGGCTTGAAAATCTCAGATCTCAGGACCGGCACACCGAGCGATGTCATTTTTCTGGCTGATTGCTCCATCTGATTAAGATCCTCAACCGCACACGGTCCAGCAATGAACAGGAATTTGTCCCTGCTCTCAAAAATTTCATTCAATCGATCTCTGGTTGGTGCCATCATATCATCTCTCAAGATTCACGGTGAACCAGTTATGGCAAATTCCATAAAGCATCACCCTGCAACGTATCACTCTCATTCTCGAGCACCAACTTTCCTTCAACCTGCTTCATACCTCTATTACATCACCGATTTTAGCTTATGCATGCTCATTTCTATGCATATCACGCATGCAGCAAGGATCACGTTTCTCAGCTTTTAATAGATGTAAAACCAATATACAATCATTTACCCTGACAGATAACGGTCCGTTGCCCTATTGCCATAACAATGCTGAAAGACTACGATACAAAACAGATAACGCACGATTTCAGAATGAGAGAGAAGGTAACTGTTTCTTCATCTATACCTTGGCAGCCTTGTTTATTGCAACAGTTCCGTACATGAACTTGCGCACAGGCCTGACAGAAAAACCACTTTTGAGCAGCAAGTCGTTCATCTTTTCAGGAGTTATGAAATTCTTCACCGAGCCTGCAAGATAAGTATAAGATTGAGATTTTGTCACCATATTTCCGAATACAGGAACGACATTATAAAAGTAGAATGAAAATAGAGGATTAAACCAGGAAACTGCGGAGGGGAAGATATCTAAATTGACAAAGATACCTCCTGGCTTTAGAACTCGTGAAACTTCACTGAAGTAGATATCCAGATGATCAACATTCCGGGTCAGAAAGGCAGACGCAATCCGGTCAAATGTTCCATCCGGGAAGGGCAAATCCTCAGCACTGGAGACTCTAAATTCAACACCGGGAAGTAGATCACTTCTGAACATATTTTTGTTGATATCTAGCGCCACAAGCTTGCACTGTGGGCATCTCTGTACTATCAGTCTGGAGAGCTTGCCCGTTCCCGCTCCACAATCAAGAACATCCAAACCGGGCTTCAGATCGAGATCATCCACCACTCTCCTTCTCCATCGTTGATCCTGACCCCAGCTGATAAAGGAGTCGAGGAGGTCGTACTTCCCCGAAATCTTGTTGAACACTCCAATAACATCCCTAGCCAATTTTATCCCCTTATCAGATGAACATTTTTGCATACTGCGCGTGGGGTATTCCATCTATTTTAATTACATTGTTTTTGTCGACGAAACCCTCTTTTATTGCGATTCCCACAACCAGATCCCCAACCAGGTTCGCTATGGTGCATAGTCTCAGCGAAGCAACAAACGTATCCTCTGAGACCTTCACGTTGCCATAAAATTCCTCTTTCACTGAAAGATGGAGATTTTTTTCCCTCAATTCGGTGTTCAAGAGCTTCGCATCAGCAGCCGCCAGAAGGGTCTCACCTCGAACGGAAACCATCCTCATGACGATGTTACCTGTCAAATTTAATCACTTTGTATACCCCGTCTCTGGGACTGTATATGAATCCATTACTTTTAAGGGTCTTAATAGATGAAAGAAGTTGCTCATTGGTTACTCCTCTCAGGGCGACGGTATTCTTGAGAGTTTCAAAATCAATGCCCCTGTCACCACCCATCTCTTCAATGATCTCCTTCACCCTTGATGCTATGGTTCGCTGCTTTCCGGACATGCCGGTCATAACTATATCGGCATCGAGAACACCTTCCTCCGTCGCGGACTCACTTAGGTAGTACTTAACAATATCCTTGGCCCTGATAGCATCCTCCGCCGTCACTATATCGGAAAGCCTTGCCCTGGCAGAGGCTTCTGCCAACCTAATTATAGATTCCAGCTGCCTGGCAGTAATCGGAACGCCGGGAGAGGATATAGCATTTCTGGTGCGGACATAATCGGATCGTATGATTTCCATAGCCTCCTCGGATAGCCCGGGAAATATAGATTTTTTAGCGTACGCCACATATTTTTTAAGCAGCTCCTTGGGAATAACAGGAACGAACTCTTCCTCATAAGGCAGTCTCTCTCCTTCGAAACCGGTCAACTCTCTCTTTCTGAGCTCCTCACCAACCCTGTGAGCCTTGAGAATGTGATCTGCCAGTCTTGTATCACTCTCACTGGACGGAACATCCGCAACCCTGAAAATAATATCGAATCTGGATAAAAGAGGTAGAGGAAAATTTTTAAGCTGTTCCACTATGGATTTAGAAGGATCCAGCCTTCCAAAATCTGGATTGGCCGCAGCAAGAATAGAGCACCTCGTGGAAAGTGTTGCATAAATACCGGCCTTCGAAATCGTTATGGATTGTTGTTCCATGGCCTCATGCAGGGAAGCCGTATCAAATTTTTCCATCTTATCAAGTTCATCGATTGCAGCAAGGCCATCATTGGCCAGAACAAGGACACCGGCCTCAAGGGTCCACCTTCCCTCACCGAAATCGTCCCTCACCGCTGCAGCTGTCAAACCCGCAGAGCTTGATCCTTTTCCCATTGCGAATATTCCCCTCGGAGTGATCTCACTCATGTATCTAAGAAGCTGGGACTTTGCAGTTCCCGGATCTCCGACCAAAAGAATATGGATATCACCACGTATGGTAGTGCCATCCTCCATTATTTTCCGTACGCCTCCAAACATCTGCAGGACGAGAGTCTGCTTGATTATGTCCATTCCGTAAATTGTCGGAGCAATGGAACGTGCAAGATCTTCAACTATGTTTTGCCTGCTGGCAAGCCGCTTAATCTCCTCTATGTCTTCAGGAGTTATATCGAGACTCTCGACCTCCTTTTCTTCCCTGCGAAAATTTATGCAATAAACATAAATACTGAATTCGGTAAGAAGAACAGCACCAATACGCTTCTGGTCTGTAAGTAAAACACCATCTATTATGACTCGATCACCGGGTTCCAGCGATCCTGTTATGTCATCTTCCATCACGACCGTTATTCTCTGTGGCTGCGCTCCACCTTCCAGCGTTTCTGGATTCTCCTGTATCTCAAGCTTCTGAACATCAACAAATTCAGATTCATCATCTATCAGCTTGAATTTAGCCTTCTGCCTGTCAGCACCACATTCTGGATTGGAGCAAACAGGAGGTTCCTCCAACCTTCCTCTCTGCTGCGGAAAGATTGTTAACTCCGCACATACGCTGCACTGAAATACCGCGTTCTGAAGTCGAGGTGTGACATCCGTTCGCTTCCGAATTATTCCACTTATACTAACTATTTTTCCTATTCTATCACTTCTGATATCCCTTATCCCCACCTTCACATCTCTATCCGGCAGGTCTACCAGACGCAGGTTCACCCTCCGGGAGTCCGAATCTCGTGATTTCTCTATCATACTACTTATCAGGTTTTCTCCAACCTTCAGTGTGGGAAGTGGATTGTTTATCAGCAGTTCTGCAAATTCGTTACTATAATCGGATATGTGCCTGAAGGAAACAATCAGAGATTTCTCATCGGGATAGAAATCCTTCAGTCTCACTATCTTTTCAGTATAGCCATAGTGATCAAAAATATCCTTCCAGATACGTTCTATGGATTCGAGAGGTACATTAGAGGGAGGGATCATACAACGTATTATTTGTTGAACATATAATATGTTTTCCAGAGATCTTGATCACAATCCTATCTTTTTCATCTGTACTGCGCACATATCTTTCACGAGAATAATTTAGCATTGAAATGTAGAATTCTGATAATATTTCCCTATATAATTCAAGAATCCTTTCAACAACAGCACCAAGTGCAGAGACGCAACCATAGAAACCCACGAAATTATCTAACTTTTTATTGTTGATTACAATTCTCTTCTATGAAGAAAATTCTTCTGATCATACTCGATGGCGTTGGAGACAGACCCAGCACATCCCTGAATAATCGGACACCCCTGCAAGCAGCATATCGGCCCAATATGAATTATCTTGCCAAAAGAGGGTTAACAGGTGTTGTACATCCGATCTCAGCAGGTGTTGCTGCTGGATCAGACACATCCCATCTATCTCTGCTTGGATACAACCCCAAAGAGGTTTATACAGGTAGGGGGCCTTTTGAAGCCATCGGACTAGGCATGAAGGCATCAGGAGGGGATATTGCCTTCAGAGCGAATTTTGCCACTATCGATGATGAAGGAACTGTTGTCGACCGCCGTGCCGGCAGGAATTCGTATGGGACTGAAAAGCTTGCGAAGGAACTCTCCATCACAATTGATGATGTGAAATTTTTTGTGAAAGAGGGTGTGGAACATAGAGCCGCACTGCTAATGAGGGGGGAAGATCTCTCTCCAGATGTTAGTGATTCAGATCCTCATGTAACCGGAGAACACCCCAGAAAGATTGTTCCTCTTTCAGATAATGGTACGAAAACCGCTGAAGTTTTGAACAAGTACCTAGAGGAGGCTTTCCGGATCCTGAGAGAATCTAATGTGAACTCCGAGAGAGAGGCGAAAGGGATATCCCCTGCAAACGCACTCCTTCTCCGGGGAGCCGGTGTTGTCCCAAAACTTCAGCCATTCGAGGAAAGATATGGCATGAAGGGAGCCTGTGTTGCAGGAATACCGCTAATAAATGGGATAGCTTCTCTCTGTGGTCTTGATGTTCATACCTATGAAAAGGGTACCGGCACGCTCCATTCAGATTTCTTCGGAAAGACCAAACTTGCCGTATCTTTGCTCAAGAAATATGATTTTGTCCTGATGAATATAAAGGCTCCCGATATCGCCGGCCATGATAGGGATCCGGTAGCGAAGAAGGAAGCAATAGAAAGGATAGACAAGGCCTTCAGCCAGCTTGAACCTATCACCAAAACAACCCTGGTAGCCATAACAGGAGATCACTCCACTCCCTGCTCAGTGGGCGAACACAGTGGTGATTCTGTGCCCATTGTTTTCACGACCGAAGGAATCAGGAAAGATGCCACATGTGCCTTTGATGAAATCTCCTGTTCGAATGGTCTTCTCAGGATTACCAGTAACGATGTGATGCAGTATCTCCTGGCTTTGTCCGACAGAGCTGAGAAGTACGGAGCGTGAATTTGACGTTTTTGTAGATCCATTGAGAGCAAAGTTAATATAGTATGATTTCCATGTTTGTCTGACAGACATGGTTCTCCGCTATTCTGGTTTTCCCAGAAATAAATATGGTAGAGCAAAAGTTCGATATCGCGATTACCGGAAACTGGGTCCCCTCGGAGATCCCACGCCGTACTCGCCGGGGAAAGGAGCCATCTATTCATTTGTTCTCGCTATGTTGCTATGGTGGATTCCCATTGGCGGTCCTGCAATCGCTGGTTACATATCAGGCAGAAAATCCGGCAGTTCTTCATCAGCGCTACAGGTCTCTCTAATTTCGGCAGCGGTTATAATTTTCCTTATGTTTGCTCTTTTGCCCTTCAAAGGGGGTTTCCTAGGCTTCACCGGTAAGTATCTATCCTCCGGGATCGCTGCACTTGCCTCATCGTCCCTCTTTTCGTCTTCATCCGTGGTAACATCCCTTTATGTAGGATCTGGAATCATTAGAACATTTACTCTTGTGGTGCCTAGCTCTGTGTTAACCTTTGTAATCTTCAGCTATGTTGGAGGAACATATTCTGAGTTCAAGCGACTCGAAGGTGCCAGATTCAGCTCTGGAGTTTCCAGGGCCAGAACAGCAGTATATTACAGAACAAAGAACAGCATGCCCCTGGAGGTCAGAACAACAGGTCTCAAACCATGGGCCGCAGTTAGGAACGATGGGGACGAAGACGAGGAGGACGGATTCGGGCTCTCCTCGATTGAATGATCTGAAAACATTTTTTTATTCTTTAGTACCATGGTTTTGCCTTTGAAAAGAGGAATTGCTACGAGAATCGAGCAACGATATGTATAAATATTATCTGAAGTTGTCGGAACGATTCAAAAATACGGTGAATCCATATGAAAAATGGTGACCTTATAAAAATTAACTATGAAATGTATGTGGGCGAGGAGAAAGATCTGGTGGCAACCAACAATGAGAAACTCGCCAAGGAGAAGGATATATACAATGAGGAGAACCACTACGGTCCTTCGGTTCTCATAGTTGGTGATCCCAACCTCCTTTCAAAGGTGAATGAATCACTCCTCTCAGCGGAAGTTGGAAAGGAGGTCGAAGTTTCCATGACGCCCGAGGAAGGTTTCGGAGAGAGGGATCCCAATAAGATAAAGGTGCATACATACAGGGAACTTAAAAGAAACAACATAGATCCGGAACTGGGTAAGGAGATTATTCTCAATAATCGAAGGGGAAAAATTCTCTCCGTGACACCGGGCAGGATTCTTGTGGATTATAATCACAAATACGCCGGAAAAAATATCATTTATAAGTATGAGATCATCGAGGTCCTGGAAGATCCCCTCAAGAAACTGGAAGGTCTCGTTGATCTATATTACAGTTACAAATCTTCACAGTTCATCTTCGATCTTAAGGATGAAAACATAAATCTGACCATTCCTGACTCTGCAAAGTTTGACCCCCTATGGATCGAGGCCAAATATGAAATTGTGAATAAATTCAGAGATCTTGTCAGGGATTTGAATCTCAATATTATTGAGAAATACGAAAAATTGAAGTCAGAAGAAACTAATGAAGAGAATGAGGAAAAACCCAGTGAAGCGGAGAACGAGGATCAGCAGGTAACCGGAGATGAGGAAACAGGAGAAACTAGCACTGGAGAGAGAGAAGAAAATAAAGAAAATCAGAGCGAATGAAAAACTGATCTCCAGCTTAAGATCTCTGTCCTCTCGTGTAGCTGTAATACTCGTGGAGCCAAAATATCAGGGAAATATAGGTGCTGTCGCACGGTCAATGGCCAATGCAGGTCTGAATGATCTCGTGATTGTTAATGGTCCGGCTCCAGACCACGAAGCATATATCAGAGCGATATATGGTAAATATATTCTTGATTCCTACAGAAGTGTTGAGTCACTTTCAGAAATTTCTGACCGATTTGATGCTCTTGTTGCCACATCCAGTTCCACATCCCTTAATGAGAGACGATTTCGCAGGATTCCTATCTTACCTGAAAGTTTCTGGAAGGATACCATAACCTCAGGAGAGAGAATAGGCCTAGTATTCGGAAGAGAGGACGATGGTCTCAGGAATGATGAGGTCGATCTGTGCAATTATTTTATCACTATCCCATCCAACCCACTGTTCCCTGCCTACAATCTCTCGCATTCTGTAGCCATAATACTGTACGAGATGGTGAAGTACGTTGCCCAAAATCCAGAGGCCGAGTATGAAAGAATTTCGAAAATAAGTCTACCACTTCTCCTTGAGGAAATTGAAAATCTTCTCACAACTATAGAATATCCAAAACACAGCCTGAACAACACACTCGTTATGATCAGAAGGATAATAGCAAGATCCCGCCTGAGTGACGCTGAATACCACAAGCTCAGGGGAATCATCTCCCGTATCGAGCGGCGCCTCAACTTCGAGAAGAGATGAGTACCGAAGTGTTTCCATAACATATTAACGGAAGCAAACTTCATATTTGTTTTTCAGGTCAGTGATTTATTCTAGCGATTCATATCATTTCTACGGTAAAATAGCCATTGATTCTAATTTATGTCCAGGTCGATAAATGGATATATGCAACTCTGAATGGTGAGTGGATCTCTCGGATAAGAGGGTGAATGTGTTGACTCTTGGGTCTATACAGATACCAGATTTTTGAATCCTGGATTCATGAAAGATACCCCTTTTTCTATAACTTTCCTTCAGAAAAAGCTGTTCTGTTATCTAAAGGAGAAGGTGGAAGGGTTTTTGGAATCAATCTAAGCATAAAGAATAAATGCGTTGTTTAACTGGTTACTTATGAAACTTTTGATAGATGGAGAGTGGGTTGATTCATCAAGCGGGAGAACCGCTCCAGACATAAGCCCATCAACGGGCAATAACATTGCAACGTTTGCCCTTGCAAACAGGGAAGACGTTGAAAGTGCCATAGATTCCGCTGAAGATGCATTCAATGGATGGTATGCTCTGGGGTCAAAAAACAGGAGTAAGATAATCGTCAGGGCTGCCGAAATCATTCAAAACAGGAGATCAGAGCTTGAGGATATCCTGATCACCGAGAATGGAAAGGTTATCATGGAAGCCAGACAGGAGGTTGACGGTGTAATAGATCAGCTGTTGTACTATGCTGGCTTTGAAAGAAAGCTTCCGGGTGACGTTCTTGAAGGTCCCGATATCCAGCAGCGTCTCTTTCTTCACAGGGTTCCATTCGGAGTGGTGGTGGCTCTGACCCCATGGAACTTCCCGGCTGGAATGGTCGCCAGAAAACTCGCTCCTGCGCTGTTAACCGGTAATACGGTTGTCCTGAAGCCAAGCAGTGATACTCCCATGGCGGCAGAGTGGATCGTTAAGCGATTCATTGAGGCGGGCATCCCGAAAGGTGTGCTGAACTTTATCACCGGAAAGGGGTCTGAGATCGGGGATCTCCTTGTTTCCCACAGGAAAATCTCTCTCGTAACGATGACAGGCTCCACAGATACAGGACAGAGAATTATGAGAAAAGCTAGTGAAAACATGGCCAAGCTCATTCTGGAACTTGGCGGTAAAGCACCCTTCATTGTCTGGAGGGATGCGAATCTTACAACCGCCTTGAAGACTCTTCTTTGGGCAAAATTCTGGAACTCCGGTCAGTCCTGCATTGCAGCCGAGAGGCTGTACATTCACGAAGAGGTCTACGATAAATTCTTGGAGATGCTGAAAAAAGCCGTATCACGAATAAAGGTTGGGGATCCACGGGAAGCAGACATGGGACCGCTGATAAATAGAAACTCCCTGAACACCATGCACGATTTTGTTCGCGATGCCATTACCAGAGGTAGGCGCATAATATCAGGAGGAAAGGTTCCATCTCTCAAACACGAGCTGAGAAATGGATTCTACTTCGAACCAACAGTAATCGAGGAGAATGACCAGGGATCGCCACTTTTTCAGGAGGAGATCTTCGGGCCGATCATCGGAGCCATGAAAGTATCCGATAGGGAGGATGTATTCCTAAAAGCGAACGATTCTAAATACGGCCTTGCATCATACCTCTTTACGGAGGATAATGAATTTATAATGGAGGCCTTTGATCGCATCCGTTTCGGAGAACTCTATGTTAACATGCCCGGCCCAGAAGCATCCAATGGATATCACACAGGGTTCCGGATGACAGGACAGGCTGGAGAGGGTAGTGTCTACGGCATATCCGAGTACCTCAAGGTGAAGAACATCTATCTCAACTATGGGAGGGATGTTTCCGTTCCAACGGTGAGGGAATCACTCATATCCGACGATTTACATCCTTGAGCGTTTGAGTGATCCTTTTTGATTAACTTATCGGAGGAGAGCGTAATCTGGAAACCAATCAGAGAAACAGATCTGGAATATCCTCTGGCATATCAACGATAACTGCAGCCGGTTCGCTGGTATCTCTTAGCCATTCAAAGGCCTTCAGGTCCCTATCTAGTACCTTAACATTAACACCATAGGATTCAATGATCCTCTCTGCATCGATCCCAAATTTGAAGAATTCGGCATTGGCCAGTGAAGGATAGAGGCTCTTTGAGTAGCTTCTCAGAATGTTGTAACCACCGTTTCTCAGCACTATAATTTTCACCGGTATTCCATATCTTACCGCAGTCCACAGAGTCTGGATGGAGTACATCAGCGAACCATCCCCAATGACAAGAACAGATCTCGCTCCAGCCATTGTGATGCCTGTGTGGGCGGGCAGCCCCCATCCAAGCTGGCCGGTTTTAGCGGTGAAGTACCCTCTTGGCCTGTATCCAAATTCAGAGCGAATGGCTTCCGAATTGGATATGGACTCATCAACAAGAGTGAACCGGGAGAAGTACTTCGCAATTGCGTGTGAGACGTACTCCGTCTCCATTCTCTCACGGGCCTTTGCAATCCTTGTCCTTCGGCTGAAATCCGGTTTTTTCAAATAATCTCCTTTCTTTTTGACCAGCGGAAGAATACTCCTGAGAAAATGCTTGGGGTTTGAAATGTAGTTTTCTCCCAATCGCATGGAGCCATTGAGTCCAACAAAGATAAGCCTATGCGAGGGAAGGAGAGGAGTGTTCAGATAAGGATAAATGGTTATATCCGCTCCAATGAAGAGAAGAAGATCAAACTTCGCGAGTGTAAGGTTCATAAGAGCTGATGCTGGCAGAAGCTCACCTGCATATCTCCGGGATTCCGTGGGAAAACTGGCCCTGGAACCCAATGGCTCGGAAAAAACCGGACAACCAATTTTCTCGGAAAAGCGTAATGCTTCATCCATTGCATCGTACTCATCAATCTCCGCTCCGAAGATGATTGCTGGATTCTGCGATTCGTTTATCCTTTCAGCAATGATCTCCACCGCACTCGTATCAACAATGTCCGTGGAAACTCTATCAGGTTTTTTCACGTCCGAGTGAATTTCTTCATCAATGAAGTTCATAGGAAAACTGATAAAAACAGGCCCTCTCGGAGGTGAGGTGGAGATCCGAAAAGCCCTATCAAAGGCAACAGAGACATCTTCCGGAGACTTTATTTCATAGGCATACTTTACGAAACCAGAGACCAACCCAACTAGATTGCCAGAAAGAAGGGGATCGTAAACCATGTGTCTGTAATCCTGCTGCCCGGCGGTCACAATAACGGGGGAGTGATTTGCAGCGGCCGTTTGGATGAAGGCAACTGAGTTGGCAACGCCAGGCATGGCATGGAGATTGACGATGGAGGGATAACCTCTGTACTGGGAATATCCATCGGCCATTCCAACTGAAAGAGAATCATGAAGGGTTAGTATGTAATCGCCAATGTGCTGGAGCAGCGGTACCTCCGTTGACCCTGGATTGCCGAAAAGGGGACCCACACCATACTCTTTTACCAGTCTACCAAACAGCTCGGAGACACGCAATCATATCACCCTGTACAGTGGTTCAATTCCCTGAGTATATCTCAAAACGTTGGACATCGTCTCCTTGATAAATCTCTCCTGACTCTCCAGAGTTACTCCGGCGATATGGGGAGAAAGGATTGTATTCTCAAGACTCAGAAGCTCGGATTCGGGATCAACGGGCTCAGAGGAGAAAACATCTATACCAGCCCTGATCCCCTTCTTCTTTATGGCGAGAACAAGATCACTTTCCACCACAACCTCTCCCCTCGATGTGTTTATGAAGATACAACCGTCCTTCATTTTCTGGAAAATATCCGAATTGAACATCCCCTTCGTATTCTCCGTGAGAGGAACATGCACGCTTATAATATCCGACACCTTCACAAGCTCATCAAGAGGAAGGAAGGTGACACCATAAAGTTCTTCCTCATCCTCAGAAAGTCGCCTGATATCTGTGTATACTATACCAACCTCGAACGGGATAAGCCGCTCCGCCAGCTTCTTACCTATTGCCCCAAAACCGACTATTCCAAAAGTCTTGCCCATAAGATCGAATGATCTGGTGAGGAGTGGCCACCTACCCTCTCTGATCTCTCGGTCGAGAAAACGCTGATCCTTGAGGAATGACAGGACCATGGACAGGACATGCTCCGCAACACTCTCTTTGTTTGCCACTGGAATGTTCGAGAGCATGATTCCTTTAGCCCTGAGAGCGTCAATATCCACGTTGTCATAACCGGTGCTCGCCACTTGTATGAACTTTAAACCCTGAAATTTGCTCAGCAGATTGTCGTCTACCTTCGTGAAGGTGGTTACGATGAGAACATCAGCACGTACCTGATCGAAGGATGTGTCCGTAAATATTTGAAGATCAGGGAGAACGGACAGTGCGGCCTCCTTAATCCTCTCCACTGGGAGAAACTCCGGAAGAATAGCAACTACATCCATAATGTACAATTTGTCATTGTATTAAGAAATTATCTATAAACTCACAGAATTTCCTTAAGTCCTATTACCTTTAATAAGATATTCACATCCACGCGCATGATCGGGGACGATTACTTTCTCATCAGGGAACATTCCGAGATACTTGAATCTCTTCAGAAATTTTCCCTGAAAGATGATGGCCTTGGAAGCATATTCGACAAGATAGTAGAGATATCCATTGGGCATTTTGATAGGGAAGAGGAGACTGTTGTCATACTGGGCCAGTATCTGTACGATAGCTACGTCCACCACAAGATCGTTGAAAGAGGTACACTCAAGAAAGCAGCTGAGGAGTTTAAGATTGAATATGGAACTTTACTGGATGAGCATAGAGATATTGAGCGTCTTCTTCAGAGTATACCAGAAGAGGAACTCCAAAAAAAGGATGTCCGCACCATAAAGCATACTCTTCTGAGACACTCCGAAATGGAAGAGCATCTCCTGTTCCCCTCCGCCATGCTGATCGCAAGCACCATTCTCCGAGAAGATGCATAATCCACCTCCGGTCAAGAGTTATACAGAAAAAGTGCAGAGTGGACTTTCCTTTTTTATCAATCCCTTCAAACGTTGAATGCTAAATCTTATATATTCAGATTTGGTGAAGATTATATGGCTAAATTTCCCTCGGAAGAATGGATGAATGAATTTGTGAATATACTCAAGTCCAGCGAAACCTACAGGGAGGCCGCGAAAGATTGGGAAGGGGACATAACCTTTATTGTTACACCGGAATCATCGGGAGAGCGATCCTATGCCATGTGGTTCGATCTTTACCACGGTGAGTGCAGAGATGCAAAATTCTTCGATGATGTTTCAAAGGTACCTAAATCAGCATTCAGTTATTCTGGTCCCCTGAAAAACTGGATCTCACTCATAGAAGGCAAGATCGATCCCATACGGGGTCTTATGACAGGAAAATTCAAGCTCGGCGGTCCCATGATGAAGATTATGAGGTATACCAAGGCCGCAAAAGAGCTTGTCAACACAGCCGCGAAGGTTAAAACAGAGTTCTGATTGTATGTGGTATTTTCGATCGCCCCAGATAATATTTGGAGAGGATTCACTCGATTTTCTTGAAAGCCTCGATATGGAAAAGGTAGTTATCGTTACGGATAAGGTTCTGGCCAAACTTGGGCTACCTTCTCTTGTAAAGGAACATATCAGCGATGCTATTTTCCACACCATTGATGAAATCCCAGAGGAACCTTCCTTTTCTGATATTGATTCACATTCCCGGCTTCCAGAATCGTTCAATCCAGATACCATAATCGCAATTGGAGGTGGCTCTGTTATTGACTCGGCGAAAATACTCTATTTCAAAATCATGAGACCTGATCTCGACTACTACAGTCTAACACCACTGGAACCTCTGAACATCAAGGGTAAGATGAGGTTCATCGCCATTCCTACCACCGTTGGTACCGGTTCAGAATGTTCCTGGGCAGCCGTGGTCTCGGACAGGGAACACCACAGGAAACTCGAACTTGCATCACCCGAAATCATTCCAGATTATTCTATTCTCGATCCGAGGATGGTTGGAGACCTACCGGATAGGTTGCTGAAAAGCACCGTAACGGATGCGCTCACTCATGCCATTGAGGGGGCTACATCTTCTTGGCGGAACCCTTTTTCAGAGGCCCTTGCGATGGAGGCAGTATCACTGATAACTCATAACGTTAAGCTGGCCCTTACTGATCGAAAGAACCTCGAAGCACGTTCTATGCTTCAGATATCAGCCTCAATGGGGGGGCTTTCCTTTTCTAACTCGCAGATAGGTCTGGCGCATGCCCTTGGCCATGCCTTCGGTTCTCTGTTCAGAAAGCCGCATGGTTTTTCAGTCGGCCTCTTTCTCGAACCCGTGATCGATTTCAATTCAGATTCCGTTGCAAACATCTATGAGAAACTAAACCTTTCATTCTCAGGAGAATTCAGAAAGGAAACTTTGAAAGAATCTATCGCTTCTCTTCTGAAATTTCTCGACGCGCCCGCAGTCATTTATGACTTCGGAATAACCAGGGAAGAATTCATCTCACGACGTGAAGAGCTGATTGAGAAGAGTCTTGAATCCACTGGAATTATAGGAAATCCACGTGACGTGGGCCGTTCAGATATTGAAAAGATAATTGAAAAAATTGGGAGGTAATGATAATGGAATTGTTGAAAATTGGAGCGATAATAGACAATGAACCCCTTTTGAATGATCACAGGGAAGAGATTCTTTCTCCTGCCGACGGTCATCTGGTGGGCCACCTTTACAAGAGCAACATCGAGGACGTTAAACACGCCATTGATTCGGCCGAAAGTGCCTTTTACGGTACCTGGCAATCGTTCACCCTAAGGGAAAGAAAAAAGCTGCTTCTCAGGTTATATGAGAGAATTCTTTCAAAGACGGATACCTATGCTAGATTGGAAGCTGAGAATACCGGAAGAACAATTCGCCAAAGCACCCTTATGGATGTACCGGTTGCAGTTGATCATATTCATTATTTTGCGACAGAAGGACAGTTCAAGAGTAAGAGAAGAATAACGCATCCCGACTACCCCGGCACCAAAGGGGAGGTCCAGTATGCACCCTATGGTGTTGTTGCCGCTATAGCTCCCTGGAACGTGCCATTTCTGATGGCGGTCTGGAAAACCATCCCTGCGCTGCTGGCAGGAAATACTGTAGTGCTAAAACCATCACTCCATACTCCGGCCACTGCATATGAACTGGTTAAAGATATGGTCGAGTCTGGTTTCCCGAGAGGGGTTGTCAATCTGGTTATCGGATCTGGCAGAGAGATAGGGGATGAGCTTGTCTCTAACAGAAAGGTCAGAATGGTCAGTTTCACGGGCTCTACGAAGACTGGGAAGGAAATTATGAAAACCTCTGCCTCCGGTGTGCGGAAGGTGGTACTCGAACTGGGAGGAAAATCTCCAACGATCGTGTTCGATGACTGTGATCTCAAAAAGACCGTGAATGGGGTACTTTTTTCCATATTTCTGCATATGGGCCAGATCTGCGAGGCTGGTAGCCGCCTGATCATCCAGAATTCCATAAAGGATAAATTCCTGAGTCTGCTCAGAAGAGGCATAGAAGCCATGAAAGACGGGAATCCCATGGATATGGAAACAGATATTGGAGCAATCACAACCAGTGATCAGCTATCCAAAATTAGATCAATGGTCGAGAGGGGCACCCAGGAGGGTTCAAAGATATACTACTCCAAAAAGCTCAGAAATGTTCCTGAAAATGGCCTTTTCTATCCTCCCACAATCCTTGATAATGTGAGCACTAACATGTCAGTCTACAGAGAGGAGATTTTTGGCCCTGTTCTTAGTGTTATAGGTTTTAACACAGAAAGAGAAGCAATCGAAATTGCAAATGACACCAGGTACGGCCTGGCAGCCAGTGTCTGGACCAGGAATACAGCAAAGGCAAGACGCGTTGGTTCCAGGATAGAGGCGGGGACCATCTGGATCAATCAGCACCATCTTCCCTCCGCTGCCGCTCCCAGGGGTGGATTTAAGGATAGTGGAGTTGGTCGGGAACTGGGACTTGAGGGATTAATGGAGTACACCCAGACGAGGCACCTTTTCATAAACGATAGGGGTATTGAATTCGATGATATCGCTCCAGCTCTCGTAGTTTCAAATCAGGAGTTCTTTGAGGACCTATGAAGGTGTATTCGTAAAAAAAAACGGGCTGTCATTTAAAAGCATCGTTGTTTACTCTCCTTGACCAAAATAGGTTGCATAATCCTGCAGAGCCATAGAGAGATAATGGAGATCCTATAGACAGAGATGATTGGTTTTCACGCAAGCATCAAAAGAACGTTGCTCCCTCGAAATGATCCGGGTCGTAAGAGAGTAGCTTCCCCTCTCTTTTGACAATCCTTCCATTTATCAGCACATCGCTCACATTCGACGGATTGGAAGCGTAAACTATGTTGTTGACCACCCTATCAAGATCAGAGTGCATATTTGGGCTCCTGTTATCAATCAGGACTATATCGGCTTTTTTTCCAGCCCCTATCGAACCGAGATCCTCTCTTCGAAGGCTCTTTGCAGCATTTACCGTTGCCATCTCAAGCACCTGATAGGCGGTAATTTTCGATGCGTCCCATCTCTGATTCTTCACGGAGAGAGCGCCAAACTTCGCTTCCTGTATTAGGTTGAGAGAGTTATTGCTACCACTGCTATCGGTACCCAGAGAAACCGTGACACCGTTGTCAATCATCTCCGGGATTGGTGGAACACCACCTACACCGAGCTTTGCGTTGCTGGTGGGGTTCCATGACACCTTCACATCATTCTTCGCAAGAAGCTTGACCTCATGCAGAGTGGACCACACACAGTGGGCTGCAATAACTCGATCATTGAGAAAACCAATACTATCGAGATACTCAATCGGTCTCTTCTGCCGTGATTTCACGAGATCATAGACCTCTTTCCTGGTCTCAGCGAGATGAGTGTGGATGGTTGTATCATACCGCTCGGCTATCTCCTTCGCCCTGAGATAGGTCTCCTCACCCGCAACATAAACACCCTGTATTCCGATGCTCCTGGATACCAGAGAAGAACCACGCGAATGAATGAACGCCTCTGCATTTTTTAGCGGAGATCCTTTCTGTGTTGTGTATTCTTCGTCCAGTACCACCCACGAAAGGAACGCTCGCATACCTGCATCTTCTGCTGCCCGGGCAATAACATCCTCGGAATAGTAGAGATCGTGGAAAGAGGTAATGCCAGCGTTCATCATCTCATAGATACCCAGAAGAGACGAATTGTACAGACCCTCATCGGTTCTGTTAGAATCCAGCTCGAAGGTCTTGCGAAGAAAATTGTCAAGATCAATGTCATCGAGCATCCCCTTCAAATGAGACATCGCAACGTGAGTATGTGTGTTTATAAGACCAGGAATTGCAACCTTTCCTCTTGCGTCGATAATCTCATCCGCATCCGGTCGTTCCTTTGAAACGGACTTTATTGTATCTCCTTCAATATAAATGTTGTAAAAACCGGATTCCTTCGATGGATCCATGGTGACAACATATCCGTTTTCTATCAAAAGCGAGGACATCCAACTATCAGTTTTCACGTGGTATTAATTTTTACGGTTTCTCTCATGTTCCTAAAGGCTACCGTTCCTTATGACGGTCGATCCTGATGTTGTAGCTGTTCCGTGACATAGCCATTGGAACGATAGAAATAAAAAGGAGGGAGAAGAGAAGGAAGGCCCCTCCGTAGTAAAACCTGCTGAGGGCATTCTGAATGAACAGTATAACAAGGGCCATTAATGAACCTGCTGTTACTGAAACCCCAAGTCCCACGGCTCGTTCGGAGATCCATCTATCACCCCTGCCGAAAAGATAGATGAGCAGCGAGATTATCGATATAAGGAAGAGGGCAAGTATAATCTTCTCATACGGAAGGTTCAGGATTGCAAGAGGTAGGAGATACTGGTATCCATTAACCACGAATGAATACAGTGATATACCTTCTAACGAGAAAACCGCAAAGAGAGCTTCCGGGTACGTCAGATGGGTTGAGTTCAGATACGGCACGGCGGTAGGATTGGCCATAAGGTACAGAGCAGCAAACTGCTCCAGCAGGAAAAGATTCGTCACGATCACAGATCCAACGGTTCGCTGGATCTTCTTTGTAAGGATGCCTTCCTCTATCAGAAGAATCGACAGCCCGAGAATGATCGAAGTTACAGTAACCTCATTGAGTGATATGGTGAACATGTTGAAAATTGAATTTTTATATATGCCTGCACTACTCAGCATAGAATAGAGGGTGATAAGCAGAAAGAAAATTGTGAAAGCCGGATATACATAGGAGAATAACCTCTCCTTCAGGATGGGGCGCAGAAGGGGTAGGAGTGCAATTGGAATAAGGATGTCGGGGTTCACATATCCCCACAACCTGGGAAATATAACCAACAGAAGGAAAATGGGTGGAAGGAGGATTACAAACTTCAGGAAATATGAGCTAAACCGATGATCAGTCACGCCACCACCCTCCTGTACTGGTATTCCCGGATAAGGCGTACAAGAATCGCCTCTCTCTCAACTATACGAGTTCTCAGACCCAGTCTATTGAGAAACACAGAAACGGATTTCAGGTTCTTCATCTCTGCTGCAACTGCACTCCTCAGGAGCAAGCGATCAGCCTCATTGCTTGCCCTTTTCACATAGGAAAACCTGTTTATTATGAAGACGTTAATGTCCTTTCCAACCACCGGAAAGAGCTTTACCCTTTCACTTATGAATTTCTCGGGATACGCAAATGGTGTTAGAATAAAAACAAGTGCCTCTTTCTTCACGTTTTTCCCTACTTTATCTAGAAGATCCTCTATTGAGAATGATCCTGCGGGCCTTATTCCTGATACCTCTTCCCCAAAAGCCTTAACTACCTTATCCGTCTTTTCTGGGCTGTGATAGCTGTCGTGAAGAGACGATGATATGATATATCCAACCGCATCGTGATTTCGGAGAACTACATACATTGCATTGATCACCTGGGATACAAGATCATCGAACATCCTGATGCTGCCATATCCCTGGTTCACGCCATTGCTGTAATCGATTGCAAACACCACGTCAAGTGTTCTCTCCTCCTCCATCTGCTTTATGTAGATGTCCTCACCGGTGAGGCTCCCGAACCTATTCCAGGCGATGTATCTGAACTCGTCGCTTTCCTCATACTGCCTTATGCCGTAAAAATTGTACCCCTGTCCAACACTCCTGGAAAGATGGATTCCCTGAGTTAACATAAAATTGCTTAACCTTTCGCTCCGAACAGTGCTCGTTGTCATTGAGGAGGGAGTAACGCCAACAAAAGTATCGTGTGTAAGGATATAAGACGAAATGCATATTCCAAGAGGATCGCTCGCATAAACTATGATTGGACCTATTCTGTACCTCCCAATTGCTGCTGGAAGAATAGTATACTCAACCTGTTTCACCTCTCCCCCACCCAGGGATATATCCCCGCTGAATGGTCCATCACCCCTGAAAATTGAGGAAAGGGTATCATAATAATGAAAGTATATCCTCCTGCGAGTTGGGTTTCGGAATGTCAGAACAACCCTGGAGGAAGAGTTTTTAGCCACCGATTTGCTGGCGATTCTGTTTACTTCCAAACGAGATATGTTTCTGCCATTGCCGTTGTGGAAAATCATAATATCCGCAGAAACTATGAAAACCAGTACCGCAATGTAGATAACGAAGTTTCTGTATCCAAGGATAAATGACTCAAAGGCCCCGTAGAGTAAAACTGACAGCAGCGCGTAACCACTCTTCTTTATCATTCTGGAGTCTCAACTCTTTCCAAAATATCATTAATTATCCTGAAGGAAATTCTGGCCGGATCCCGGGAATCATCCAGAATGACCTCGGAGTTAAGGATTAGTCTGTGGTTCAGTATATCACCGGATAGATAACGAATATCCTCGGGAATAACATAATCTCTACCATTTATGAAGGCATTGGCCTTTGCTGCGTGCAGAAACTTGTACGATGTTCTGGGGCTGGCCCCCAAAAAGACACGCTGATCAGATCTGGTTTCCCGAACAATGCTGACAATATATCTGAGAATCTCGTCTGTTACAGTAACCGCCTTAACCTGTTCTCTCAGCCGGAGGATCTTCTCCCTGCCCATGGGCTCAAATCTATGATCATCATCAGAGTTTCTCTTAAGAATTCGTAGTTCTTCATCCACGGTGGGATATCCGATCAAAAATCTGAAGAGGAAACGATCCATTAATGCCTCAGCCAGAGGAAAAGTACCTTCCTGCTCTATGGGATTCTGCGTTGCTATAACCAGAAACGGTTCAGGCAGATTCTCCGTATGGCCGCCCACAGTAACATGCTTTTCCTCCATACTCTCAAGGAGGGCAGAATGTACCTTTGGTGGTGTTCGGTTTATCTCATCAGCGAGGAGGACATTGGTGAATATAGGCCCCTTTCTGAAGAGCATTTTTCTGAGCTCAAGATCGAAAATCATGTTGCCCGTGACATCTGAAGGCAACATATCGGGGGTGAACTGGATCCTCTTGAACTGGAGACCCATGTTTTTCGAAAATTCATTTGCGAGAAGTGTTTTTGCAAGCCCTGGTACCCCTTCAAGTAGAATATGGTTATCTGTCAGTATGGAAATGAACATTAGCTTGACAACGCGCTCCGAGCCTATAACGACCCGGGATATGCGCTTCTTCACGTGCTCAACCTGCTCCTGCAGCGCCACCAGCTCTTCATCTGAGATCGCTTCCAATCAATCAACCTCCTCATCGAGTGTTATGACGGATAACGAGATCCTTTTCAGGTCTGAGTAGATCTCAATGAGTTCCCGAAGAATCTCCCGTCTTCTGATCTCGGCTTTCTCTCTCCTCTTTTTCGAGGGACTCTTTAACATTGAGTTGTATTTGGAGTACATTCTAGCAGCCCTTGAAAACCTTCGCTGCAGTTCTCCCACAGATTCAAAGTCTTTCTTCATGGAATTTATATAACCAGCATACTGCTCAGCCATGATTGTACCTACCTCTCTGTTAAATCTATCATTCGGTAACCTGAATCTCTCCCTCTTTGGTTTCAGAGATGGTGGTGAATCCACCTTTTGCTTAACGGAGAGGTGCCTAACATAGACGGACATGACGACAACCGCAAGAACGGGTACCAAAAACTTCATGTCCGTAAGCGGATAAGTCAGAATATGGTGAACCATAGTCTGAAGGAGATTGGCAATATAACCGAGGATAACAGAAGAACTACTCAAGCTCCTCACCCTGTTCTCCCGACATACTGTAATAGAGAGACATGACATCCAGATGGTTGTAAACAGCCTCTAGTGTGGCCAGAAGATTGGATGTGTCGACAGCCTGAAGATCTGCGAACCTCACCTTCTCATAAAAATTTAGATAAAGCGCCGTGAGCTTTTTCAAGGCCTCTAGCCGATTTGGTCGCTGATGGTCGGAGATCCCATCGAAAATGTTTCTTTTTGCATACTCGAGCAGGAGGTCATTGTTCACGGAAGCTTCCTCCGATATCTCAAAACCAGCGTGCTGGAACTCTTCTATCAGGAACTGCCTGTTAGAAGATTTCTTCTTAAGATTGATACCAAACTGCCGGATGTAGTCGGTCTTCGCGGCATTGAAAGCCTCAATCACGGCATTCTTTACCAATCCATCAGCTAAATCTTTCCGCACATCTAAGATTGGAGGAATGTCGCCAACTGCCTCCAGCCTTACAACGGTCTTGCCGGATCCTTTCTTGCGGCCGAATAGCCTGGAAAAAAAACCTGGTTTTTTCTTTTTTTCAACGCTGTCCATTTAACATCCCTACTTAATAACAACGACATAACACGATACGATCAGATTCTCAAGATTAGCACTGAAAGACGATGGATCATTTGTAAAGATCACAATAGAAAGATTAACATAATCGTTTTTCACAACAAAATAGTTCCACAGACTGAATGATGTGAAGTTGCTCGAGCTGTTAAGAGTTGCACCCACTGTATTATTCTGGATCACGAGAGAACTGTTTACGGGGACCGAATACGGTATAATCCCACCATAAATAACGAAGCCGCTGGGAACGTTTCCACTGTAAGAAACAATAACGTGATTTGAGGAAAACTGAAGAGAGGTGAATTGCAGGTAGAGATTCGATACTGTCTGGTTGAGGTATACCCTGGCATGAGGATTTGAGATGTCCAGTGTAACCTTCTTCTGATAAACCTTACTTAAATTGTGAGTGCTGAATGATACCACGGCATTTCCTGCAGTTACCATTACGTTATTCACTGGAAGGACAGTAAAGTGAGTTAAATTGCCATTCTGCAGAACTTCCCCGGACCACTGAAGTGTTACGTTCGCGAATACCTCAATCTCATAAGGATCTGGATACCCTGTAACAGAAGCCGAAGAACCACTGAAAGTTAAATTGAACGAGAGAGGAACGAAGTAAGGGTTGCTATATGTGAAGTTGAATGTTGCATTGTATCCGCTGAAGGCAAATTTTGTGGCAGAAATTGTCTTGCTTATAGATTCATAAAGAGGAAGGATGCTGTTAGTGAGTTCAAGCTTCCTGGCAGGAACGTTTCCGGCGATACCTCTGGAGATGTTGTAACTGTTCTCGAGAGCGACACCACCGGAAAGGAGATACTCAGGGGTGAGATTAACTGTGACCTTCGTTGGATATTGATTCAGATTCACACTGATGTTAACGGGAGATCCCCGGTAATAAAAGGTTTCCGGGAGAATTTGGTAAGTCCCGTAAAGTATTCCGCTGAAGATGGCAAAACCAGACGAATTTGTGTAACCAGTGGCATAATAGTAATTGCCGAGAGTCTTGAAATAGATGACATAGTTGGAGTTGGCAAGGGGGGCTCCGCTGGTACTCACAAATTTAATGTAAAGTGGCAGGGTTAAATTAACAATTATCTGACCATTGCCCGATAGGATGTTCCTGATCTTATATGGACTGAGATCAGGAAGCCCATAATCGGCAGAGTATCCCAGCTGCTTAAGTCCAACACTGTTTCCGGAGGGAAGAGTGGTGAGAGGTTTCAAATATATCACGAGGGTTCTGTTACCGAGGACAGTTATAGGAGTAAAGTTCATCCTGTACCCGAGATGAGATGTTTCCAATGTATAGTTTCCCTCCGGAAGATTCAGAGGGAAAAAGCCCGTTCCATTGGAATAAGAATAATTAACCACGAATCTCAGATACTGGGAGTAAACGGCCACCTCAGCTGAATAAACAGGAGCACCATCAGCGAAGTTCAACACATAACCGGAGACGTTGTAAAGGGTAGGGTTTAACGGGGTCAGAGAGAAATTAAGATGATCGTTTCCGCTGTTGATTGAGAAATTGAGGATCCTCTCTTTATAGAGGAGAGAGCGCACCAAAACAGAGTAATTTCCCTTGTAGATGAAGTGCGCATAGTAATGGCCGGTGGAATTTGTTCTGAATGTTTCCAGATAAACTGATCCATCTATGTTTATGTAGAAACCGATCGCCACATTACTGACAGCTTTTCCCGTAACTGAAGATACCACGTACCCGCTCAACGTGTAAAAGCCACTCGTATTATGATTGAGGGATGAGCTCCCATTTGCTATGCCAGGGAATGCCGAGGCATTCCCAAGATTGACACCGCTGGAGCCAAAGGGATTAAGGGGGTACAGGTTTATATTATAGTTGAAGACAGTATTTTGATAGGACTCAAACAGGTAAGAGGTGTTTGTGAAATAGCCCTTATGGGATGTAACAATTTTGTTCATCCCATAATCTACCCTAATGCTGTAATTTCCTCTGTCTGATGTTAGAATCTTTTCATCGGTCTGAAAACAGGAGACCTCGGCTTTTGATATGGGTCGCTTGTTCACACCATTGTACACAAATCCATAAACAACTATGGTGTGATTCGACCTGTAAAGGGTTAAGTTCATAGAGGTTGGGGCTGACAGATTTATCTGCCGCGGTACCGTTAAATTCTCATACCCCGGCGTGTTATCAATGATGTTGTAACTATCCTCATAAAGTCTAACTGAAAAATAACCTCTGCTATTGGACTTAAAATATGAGACCGTGTTAAAAAATCCCTGTGCTATGAGTGTAGCATTGGGAACTGTTGTACCGTTGGGCGATACGGTGTAACCATCCCACGCGATCTTCTGAGAAGGATGGAAATAAATATTACGGTGAATTGTCCCACCGTCCACATTGAGATCAAAATTTAAAATCACATCCTGGTACCCATTTATTTTGAAAGTTAGATTCATCTCTCCCAGTTTATACACACGGAGTGCATACTGTCCCCTATAATCACTTAAAACGTACGTAAAGAGAGGAGAAGCAAACACATAGAGATAAGTGTTTCTTAAAGGAAGGCCCGACGAGGCGTTGTATATGGTGCCTGTGATTGTAGTTGTACCGTTACCTTTAAAGGTAAAATTCAACACAGCAGATCTGCTGATTCCCAGACCCAGTACCTTCAGGCCATCTGGTTCAATGTACTGGGGATCGAAGAGGTACCCGGCTATCCGGTACTTTTCCCGAACGTGTTTCGGTATCTTAACATTTGGAGGTTTGACCTTAAGGGGACCACTTGGATAGGAGACCCCTGAATGGAGAAAGACGAACGAAAGTATCATAATACCTGCAATGAGCGCAGCAACGGCTTTGGCGTTCAACGATTAAATAGTGAATGAGTATATTTAAACTTAAGCCTATACGGAATCAGTTTCTGACTTTTACCGCAATACCTTTATTTAATTCTTTCATCGCTCTGGCGTGCATCTTGGCGATACCAACACCCCTGACCTCACCGTCGTGGACTATAACGACCTCATCCTCCTGCCTTATGTCCGACGTAACATCCATAACACCCATTGCATATATATTGGCAGTAGGTTGAAAATCATCTATGTAAACGGTGAATCTCCCCTCATCTGCGAAAATCTTACCCATCTTCTTGCTTATCGTAAATTTTCCCATATGGGCATTGTAGGATAGCATTGAGGAGTTCCCCCGCATGAGGATCTCCTGATTGTAATTCCTCACGGGCTTCATATCGTTCAGATAATCTAGTATCCAGGTTCCGAACTGAAATGAGGCAATGCTCTTCAATCTGGTCATTCTCTGGTCCTGATTCTCAGGTCTGAACTGAGGCGCAATTACATTTCTGAAGAGTGATTTCAGCTCCTCCAGAAGAGGGGATGAACGGATATCGCCCATAATAAGATGAGAATTTTCCGGCAATGAATCTTGAATAAAATCGAGATCAGGAGATACATATGCAACCACCTCCCTGTAGGGATTGACCTTGAGGTATTCTGTCAGCATTCTCTCTATCATGATCTTCTCGTCCTCAAACCATTGCCCAATAGTCGGAATGTCATAATACGATACGGGATAGACCTCCTCCAGTTCTTCTGGGACTATTCCAACCGGAGATGTTACGACCAGCTTGTGAAAAAACCTGCGGTAGTTTCTAATGGCAGAGAGGATCCTTTTGTGGGTTGCCGATAGGAAGTAGGGCTTTTTCGCCGTACAAGGGAGTATGAGCAGCACAGGCTTTCCATTGGGTTTCCTGTATCTGCTTAGCACCCTCTCACGGTATCTTCTCAGATCAGGCCTCTCAAGACCCATTACTGTATTTACCTTGACATAGGGTGTGCGAACGGGATAAAGTTTCTCCATCTCTGCATAGAAATGAGTATCAGCTGCTCTTACGATTTCTACCGCCTTCCCAGAGATCAAAAATTTTTCTACGATCTCCCGGAGGGTACCATTTCTGGTTGCATGTCTGGTAATTTCAACAATGTTTCTGGTAAATGAAATATTCTCTTCAACGAATGGGCTGGACGTTTTTTTCATACCTAAGGGAGTGAAGAGGTATCCCTCCATTGACCGAGCTCTAACGAATAGATCATCAAATATTGAAACTCCCAAATACACAAGAGAGGGGATGATGTAGGGATCACCTATTCCCGGCATATAAATCAAAGGCCTGTATCCTATGAGATCCCTTAGGGTGAAGATCTTTTCAACCAGTCGCGGTGGCCTCTGCAGCAGCATAGGAGCATCAGGTATCATTGCAATTTCCCCCGATGAATCCAGAACATAGGGTTCGGAGTTATCGGGATTTATTGTCGAAGGAAAAGAAAACTTGTGACCGTAAAGCCTGAGGCTATTACCATCTCTGCTGAACAAAGATGAGTTTTGGGTGTCGATCAGCATGGGATACTCTAGCGAACCGTCGATCTTTCCGGTACGGGATAGGCCAAATATGGCAGTGTCCTCTATCACGGTCAGGTATTGGCTTCACGGTTAAATTTTATTGCAATGACATAGCTGACGCAGGAATCCCACTCAAAACATTAATTAAGAAGGGATTAATTAGAGCCCATCGTGGTGTATCGGTTCTATTTCGAGGACTATTCCAGTACTGGTATAAGAAGGACTTAATATGCAGCAGAAGGGTTCAATAACAAAGAACGGGCAGTACAAAACATTGCCGGGAGATATTATAGCTCAGGCGGAGGAATACCTTCCAGGTATGAATTCTCTCGAGATCAATGGTCAGATTGTCGCCCTTTCTGTTGGGGGCATCAGGAGGGATGACAGACACCTCGTCATATCTGTCCTGCCGGAAAAGGTAATCCGTCGGCCCAGACGGGGTTCCATAGTTTACGGACAGGTCATAAAAGCTGACAGAGGGAATTACCGCGTTAAAATCGGAGCTTACTGGTTTCCAGGAGCTTCACATATCTTTGAAACAAATGAAGATGCTTCCCTGGTGGTGAGTGGATCGAGGAACGGTGACATGGCTCCTGTGGCTGTTGGAGATTACATCCGAGCAAAGGTTCTCTCCGACAGAAACGGATACACTATTGGAATAGGTGGGAAAAACCTCGGTGTTGTGAAAGCATTCTGCTCAAATTGCCGGAGTGAGCTCGTGTTGAAGGGGAGATTCCTTTACTGCGAGAACTGCGAAAGGACGGAACCAAGAAAAATTTCAGACGATTACGGAAAAATATACGTGGAGGATGAGAAGCACGCTAAATAAAGAATCTGCTATCAATAGGGTCAAAGAACTGTCAACAGAAGTTGAAGATATGAGAAAGGAGCTTAATGAGCTGAAAGAGGTTCTTCGGGGTCTCATTGAGGTTGTCATGCGAAAAGAAGGGGCTCTCGATGACGAGTTTAACTGAGGTGTTGGAGTAATGCTTCCGATGAAAATGTTGGAGGAGAATATCAGTAAGAAGGTTTCACTGTTGTTGAAAGATAACAGACGTCTAACGGGCGTTCTTGCGGGCTACGATGACTACATGAATATGGTTCTCCATGATGTTGAGGAGGAATCAGAGGAGAGCAGAAGAAAACTCGGAACCGTTATAATCCGGGGGAGCACCATCGTGCGGATAAGCCCTATATAAGAAATCCATAAGCACAGGATCGGAAATCCATTCGCACATTGTTTTAACAGAAAGTAACTCAACGCGGAGAGGTTTCTCTGGGATCATCCATCGTGCGAAAAACCAAGAAGGTCCCCGCAAAAAGAACAATTTTGAAAATCACTTCCGTTCTCTTTCAAGGTAGAATTCCACCGCCTTTTTCGTGGCTCTCCGAAGAGTCTCGGACAGCGAGGGAGGGGCAACTCCTGCAATCTTGGAGAGTTCTGTGAGAGAGGTTCTGTTCGTGCAATCGAAATACCTCTTCTCAAGGGCTATTCGAAGAACTTCGTATTCACGGGCCGTCATGCTGCGCTTTCTGAATGCCACACAATCTATAACCGAAAAATCGATATGTTCCCGGCGAAGCTCTGACTTAAGCACGTTGAGATATGATTTAGATGGTAGAACCATCTTAAGGGTCATCCTGTGCTGCCCGCTATTAACGATGCTGAGAATGTTCACGAACTGCATTCTCGCCAGGAGAGAACAGATGGAACAGCTGGGACTCTCTATCCACACAACCCCTTTCTTCATCTGTTTGATCTTCAAATCTTCGCAGGAGAACAGGAGGGAAGGATCCAATTCATCTTTTATATAAACAGCGTGAAGGGTGCTTCCCTCTCTAACACAGAGCCTATCTATGACACACTCACTGTCTGAAAAGCTATTAGAGACCAAACAGTCGTCACGTTGCACATCAAGGGTGACCTTCACAGGGTATTTTCTGGGCATATCTCACCTAATAAAATCGTTCATTGAAGATTAATTTTATCACTAATCCATTTGTTTCCACGCATTAGAGGTACAAACCTGACAAGTACGGAAAAATCAGCCTGATTTTTTTCTTAGAGAGTTAAAGTAAAAGAGGCTCCTGAACTCTCAATATATCTCAATGCTGGCCTTGCGCAGAGGCTATTCCTCTATGTCTGAATTGATGGGGCGATAATCACTTAAATTTGAAAAAATAAAAAAGGTGCAGATCTGCCTAACCGCTTAGGCTATATCACTAATTGCGTCTGTTACATAATAGAACGGTTAGCATGAGCAAACTGGAACAAAAAAATGGCCTATATGGTTTTCTGCTGAACGAAAAATACAACATGGCAGCCGTCATCATCTACATAACATTCTTTCTGGTGATCAGCCCACTCATACCTGGGGTCTACTGGTTCAAAATCGGAGATTTCTCGCTGGATATGATCAACTGGTACCATGTTATCATGATACCATTTACCTTCATCCTGATCCTTTATACTGCTGGATTGCTCGGCCTTGATAGGTTCACCCGATATGCGATAAATGCCAGCACCTATCCCATTCTCTTCTTTACCACTCTGGGGCTTGCATTCTTCTACCCCACATCGACACAGACCGCTGACTATGTGGTTCAAGCAATAAGAGATGTCTGGATACTGATCATTGCTTTCATATTCTTCGTCTCACTGATCGTCACGGCAATCCGACAGAGAGAAAAATTCAAGAAAATCTGGGGAGCCTATGTACTGATAATACTGGCCACCCTATCTGCTGGACTTGCAGCCGTAATGGGTATGATTGGAGAATACGGAACACTTTACGGATTTTCAGCTATACCCTCATTCAACAACCTCGTGATCTCCTGGGGAGGTACTGCCACCTTCCTTGACAACATAATAGGAAACCACAATCACCAGATGCTTCCGGCCGTGATGGGTGGAATAGTTGGTGTTGCCGCAGTCAGTTTTGGATATCACAGACTTGAAGGATGGAAGAGACACGTCGTCAATGCCGGCATGATAATCTCAACCTTCGGGGTTATCTCTATGACCTATCTTTACGAAATATCAAGTTTCGGAACCTATGCGATACCAGCAATAGCACCCTTTGGGCCCGGTGGAATGAATGGGCTTGCTCTGGATGACAACCAGACTGGAATCATTGGATGGGGTGCCCTCATCTCAATTATCGGTCTATTCTACATCCTGTCACACAGAAAAACTGATCGCATTATACAAATCGGAGAGGTCTTTACCTGGCTTGTAACAATGGCAGTGATGATTGGCGTTGGTTACACCATTGAATTCAATGAGGTATTCTATGGTTTTGGTTCCCCAGGAGCTCCTCCCAATGGGGGGCCGGGGTATCAGTATGACCTCGCATTCACGAACGGTCATCTCATATTCTCCTTCTTCCTTATGCCACTGATCGCTGGAATCATTCTCGTACTCCTGCACTACGTTTCAGGTCTGGAAAGAGGAAAACAACTCGCTATGCTATTCATATTCAGCGGAGCTCTTATCGCAGCGCAGGGAGTTCTGATCTACACGATGACTCTTTCGTGGGGTGTCGAGGCGATCGGAGTTGTTCTGCTCATCATAGCTATGATAATAATATCCGCCCTGATGGTGAGATCCGGAAAGAATTTAAACGCAGAGCAAGAACTGGATATCTGATTAATTTAACAAGATTATAAATTTTAAATTTTTTTCTAATTCATTGACCAATAATGTTTGTGACCATCTGAAAAGATCTTTCCTGTTGCATAACATTCTCATTTTACTGCGAAGGAGTTCGCGGATTTACAAAAATGAGCTTGTGGCACCCAATAAGGTAAACTGTTTCCTCAGGTCTCTGTAAAGAAGTGCAAAAGAGGATGCTGACGCACCCATAAAGACGGGAAAACAGCTTGCAGCTTGATTGCATCTGGAGGATAACCCACCGCACTATCTGATTTTTCTGTACACCAGAGAAGAGATTATGGCAAGGGTGAGACCGCCGAGAAAGTATTCTATCTCGAGACCAGCGTTGAGAAGATAAGAGTTCCTGATGGGATATATACTCACCCCAATGTTCAGCGATGAGCCGTTCACAGTGATTTGATAGAGATTGTTGATATTCTTCAGATATGTGATGGGTTTTCCCCGGGTAAGTACCGTGACTGAAGTGCTGAATCCAAAGGGTGCGTTTATGTGAAGAATGTAGGAACCATTTGGAAGTGCGATCTGGAGAGACGTTCCCGGAATGATGGGCAGTACACTCCCATTTATAGTGATGGTAACGCTACTGTTCAACCTATAAAAGGAGGGCATCAGGGTTAAGAGATACTGTTCCCTGACGAGAATCTTAACCGTCATGGATTGACCACTAACTGTGACTGTTCCATTGCTGGGAGTCACCAGATAGGGAGGGGTGCCCCCAGGAACCCGAACACTGTATGCGTAGCTTCCGTTGATTGCGTATAGGCTCTCGGTTGATTCCTTCACGGTGATATTCCTACCATTTATGTGAAGGTTCCAGTTATTGTGCCCGGGGCCCGTCAGATCAAAGGAAAGAACATATCGGGGATAATAGGTAATATTCACAACCGCAGCCGGCGAGTGTATATTGAAGGTAACATTCATAATGTAATAGGATGATAACAGACCGACCTTGAAGGACGGTGCGTGTGTGAGGTGCAAAAATCCAGAGCTATTGAAGGATATTAACGAGTTGTTGATTCCTGTGAAAGAGAGATAAAACTGGACCGGCTGAAGATATGCGGCTTCATTTATGGAACCATAACGCACCGAGTAATTTCCGTATGGAAGGAGTGCACGGTATATCCCCGATCCCTGAAATATACCAAAAGACGTTTCAGAAGATGTAGTCTCTTTCACATTCAGTGGATAGGCCGAAGAGTTCGAAAAACCACTAATGTTGAATGTTACCTCAGAGAGCCCGGCAGGGATAGTTGGAGAGAAGGTGACCATTATGGACTGCCCGTTCACTTTGATCAACAAAGTCTTGTAGAAAACTGCTGGCTCAAACACCTGACTGTTGAGAGGTACCGCCGATAGGTTCAAGTAATAAGATCCATTTTCAACAGGGATCGTTAAAGTGTATGGTCCAGGGGAACCGGAGATATCCCCAAAAGAGTAAGCAGTTGAGTTTCCAACAGTAACACCGAAAACATAATCGGTTGGGAAGCCGCTGAATACAACGTCAATGGAATATACGGTAGCAACGCCATTTTGTTTATCCAGCTTAACGTTAGGTACCGCTTCCATCCTCACGACTGACGAACCTCGCCGTGAAACGTCTTTTTCTGTTTGAGAATGGTTGATCGATGGGCTACCCAAGCTGTACCCGAGTAAAGAGCTTGAATTAAGCTGTGTTCTTCCGAGCGCAGCATTCAAGGAATCGAATAATGTACCCGGACGGGCCTTAATATGATACATTGATATGTGAACCACTCGATTGGAATGCCCTCCGGATATCCCCAGCGAAGTGACTGTTAGGAACAGAACAATCAGAATGACGAGATATTTATCGTGCAATGCATGTTCCCTAAACAAAATAACTGCATAAATGTTTCAATGTCTTCATTTGAAATTAATCCCAAAATCTCCTGCTCTTCGCATAATCTATTTCAGCTCTCAGAATTGCCCTGATGAAATCCTCCTCACTCAGGTAGGTGACCTGAAGCAATCTTGACGCGGTACCCGGCCCTATGCCATGCGCCGCGAGAGCCATGACAGCCTCAATACCCCTCTCCTTCACCAGATGAGCATTCTGTACTATCCTACGACCAAAATCTCTGTTCTTATCAGGGTTCCTGAGATATTCTCTGAGACGCTGACTTTCGAATTCTGACAGTGATGCCACAAGATAGCTGGAGCATACAGGGCATTTAACAGACTTAATTTCGGCCACTCTTTCGGTTCTAATGTTTTTGCATCTAGTGCAGAAGAGGATAACTTTCTCATTGAGTAACCTTTTTTTTATGGCACTCAAAATCGCGCTCGTGGGAGCGAGAGGGGATACTCTCTCAGAATAGTGCGTTATGAACGCTCTTGATGTTTCTGAAAGCCGTTCGTATCCGTGGTACGTGAGGTTACCGCTCCTGACATTCCTGAGAAAATCTTTGGCGACCTTCAGATCCATATAATCAGAGATCAATTTATGCACGGAGTCCTTGAAGAGAACAGAGTCCCTATACGAATCAACAATTCTCTCGAATCGCATTCGAGTAACTTCAACATCCGGAGATATGATTCCAAACTTTCTCGCCTCATAGAGAAATATTGAATTGAAAAACCTGGATCGCCGCACCATTTCTGTGAGAATTTGTTCAAGTCTGTCGGGATCAATTCCCTTCAGGATCTCGAATACCCGATCTGGAATAAGCCTCATTGAGGTTCTGAGGTATATGTGATACGGCGAAAAATCCATCTCCACGCTCTCTCCCGTTATGGATACAAGAATTCCAGTGAGAACCTCCGCAATGGTAAAATTTCCCCTGGTTCCAAGAAGCAGTTGAATGATGATCTCTCCGCCGGAAGATTCAATAACTATCTTGTCTGATGTAGCAAGATCGTTATCCCACCACTTCCTCAGAGTCTCTCTTGAGTGCGTATCATCTATAAGTGAGATTTCTTTCGTAACCCGATGCCGTGAAACCTGAAGGGTGGTTTCAGGCAGAACTGGGATGTCCTCCCCCGACCATTTCGGAGCTATGGCGGTGGTCGGGATCGGTTCAACGTATATTGTGGCTTCTTCGATAGAGGTTACGCGCCATGTGTTTCCTTTCATAACGAAATAGTAGCCGGGCTCCACCTCACTTACAACGTATTTTTCATCCAGGGTACCTATGAATTTATGGTTCAACCTATCAATTACCCGGTAGTTCTTTTCACTGGGAATCATTGATATGTTCCCAATGTAATATTTAAGAACCCCACGTTTCTTTCCGACCGTTGATCCTTCAAACCATATCTTGTGAGTATCTGCCAGAAACTTTACCACATCAATGAAATCCTCTCTTGTTATGGACCTGAAAGGATACGCTCCCTTTACAATTCGGAAAATCTCATTCACGTTCGAGGAACCCATTGACCAGAGCATCAGCATGATCTGATTGGCAACTGTGGCCAGGGAACCTTTCCGTATTCTCACCTTCTCAACTATGGCTTCGTTCGCAAGCTGCGAAATGGCCAGTGCCTCCTCCAACTCTATTACATCATTACAGATTATGCGTCCAAGGGATGTCTTTTCGATCCAGTGTCCGGATCTCCCAACCCGCTGAATGAGCTTATTGACCTGTCTTGGTGAATTGAGTTGAATCACGAGATCTGCAGAACCTATATCTATGCCAAGCTCCAATGAAGATGTACAGATAAGAGCTTTGATCTCTCCGTTCTTAAAGAGCCTTTCAGCAGATTCGCGGACCTCTCGGGACAGGGAACCGTGGTGCACGAGAACCGGTACATCACCAAGCCACAACCTCAACCTGAAAGCTAGATCCTCTGCGGTACTCCTGGTGTTCACGAATACCAGGGTACCTTTGTGTGATTCGATGAGTTCCCATACAGCCCGTACGGTACCTGCATACTGAAAATCACAACCCATCTTTTCTGCGAGTCTTTCATCCGCTTCCAATGGGATTATGGGGGTAATGTCCAGCTTTTTAAGCATGGATGTCTCAACTATCTCCGCAGGGTTGTGAGGAGAGATGAACTGAGCCAGGTCCTCGGGATTTCCCACCGTTGCAGACAGCCCAATAACCTGGAAATCCCCAACGATGGCCCGGAGCCGTTCCATTGCCACTGCAAACTGAGAGCCTCTTTCATTTGTAGCCAGCTCGTGAACCTCATCTATAATCACACTCCTCACATGAGATATAAGCGATTTTAACCTCCTACCATTGAGCAGAATCTGCAACGATTCGGGAGTCGTTATGAGCAGATCAGGTGGATGATCAAGAATTCTTCTCCTCTCTGCCTGGCTTATATCACTATGCCTGACACTAACCTGAATGCCCGTCTCAGTGGCATAGTGAATCAATCTGGCGAGCATATCCCGGTTGAGAGCTCGGAGGGGTGTTATGTAAAGTGTTGATATTTTATCCGGTCTATCCTGAATTATCTTCGTAAAGATTGGCAGAACTGCAGCCTCCGTTTTGCCACTTCCGGTAGGCGAAAGAAGCAAAACACTCGATCCACTGAGAGCGACCGGTATCAGTTTTCTCTGGGCCTCTGTAGGTTCTGTTATCCCATCATTCCTCAGGATATTTCTTATTTTCTCATCAAGAAGATCGAATTCATTTCCCATGGTTTTCCTCTAATTTGCACCATTAAATGATCCTGTCAAGTCCGTGATTCCATACGTTTGAAAGCTCTGTGATACCTATATCTATCAACCTTACAGAACAATCTTCGATGATTGCCCTATCTCCACCGGTGCTTCCAAGTCGTGTTACTTTCAATCCCCTGAAATGTTCCAGGAATTCTTCCTCCCTTGAGGGATCAACCTCAACAATAAACCGGTTTCCCAGTTCTGAGAAGAGCTTAATCGATGGACGAGCACCCGCAACCTTATCCAGTTCAACGTGGAACCCAACATTGTTACCAAAGGCCATCTCACAGAGAGCCCCTACAAGGCCACCCTGAGAAATGTCGTGAATGGAGAGTATTAAACCCCTAGGGGTGACATCAAGGATAGCATCCCCAAGTTTCCTAAGCTCGTCAAGATCAGCATCCTCAATTGTGCCGCCCTCAACATTCATGAGCTTGTGATAGATGCTGCCCACCATACTTGTGGAATCATTACCCAAAAGAAAGATGGAATGATGCTCACCCTGAAAGGCAGTTTTGTTGACCTTCTTCACATCTGGCACCAGTCCGATCATCATGAAGACGGGTGAGGGTTTGATCTGCGTATCACCGGAGCCATTGTAAAGACTCACATTACCTGCCGTAACTGGCATGTTGAAAAAGTTGCAGAACTCTCCGGTGGCCCTGAGAGACTCAGCGAATTGCCCCATAACCACAGGATCCTCCGGATCTCCAAAGTTCAGGCAGTCCACAAGAGAGTGGGGTCTCACGCCAGAGGATATCAGGTTGCGGTAAGCCTCACCAAGAAGGTGAAGCGTGCCACGATAGGGATCAGCCGCAACTATCTGCGAATTTGAATCCGACGTTATTCCCAATCCAATATCTAGACCTTCTATAGGTTTGATCACGGCAGCATCCGAATGTGTCTGTTCACCAGAAAGACCGTTGAAAGGTTTCCTGACTGTGTTCCCCCTCACTGTGAAATCATACTGTCTCACGACGGGAGCCCTTGATGCAAGGTACGGGGAGGCCAGTGCTCTGAGAAGAAATTCATTGTAGTTCTCCGGTTCCGGTGAAAATACCTCCTCTCTTTCGGGGGTCTTCGGAAGGAGATACAAACGGCTGTAAACAGGACCGGATGTAAGGAATGGAAGATCAAGGTTGAATATTTCCGTACCCCTGTACCTTATTCTCAAATTCGATCCTTCAACAACGCGGCCTATGACGGAAAATTCCACATCCCAGGATTCGAATATTTCCCTTATTCTCTGAAGATTCTCCTCCTTCACCGCAAGGAGCATTCTCTCCTGGCTCTCACTTATCCATATCTCCCAGGGAGCCATATCTTCTTCCTTGAGAATAACATTATCGAGATCTATGATGGCACCCGTTCCTCCTGCGTAACACATCTCTCCAACGGAGCTCGAAAGACCTCCACCACCTAGGTCCTTCATTGCATCAACCAGATGATGAGAGACCATTTCGAGAATCGCATGAATAAGAGGTTCCTCAACGATCGGGTTACCCAGCTGCACAGCTCTTCTGTTTTCCTCCTGATCCGCGGTTAACCTCCTGGATGCAAAGGTCACACCATGTATGCCGTCACGTCCCGTCCTACCTCCTGCAAGAATAAGAAGATCACCCACATCGGAAACCCTGCTCCTTACAATCGAGTCCTCTCTGGCTATACCCACGCAACCAGCATTCACAAGTGGATTGTGATTATAGGAACTGTCAAAATCAATGGAACCGGCAACGGTGGGGATCCCCAGCCTGTTTCCGTAATCTCTGATACCAGCCACAATTCTGCTTGCGAGAAATCGCTGTGAAAGAGGACCATTTTTCGGTCCCTCTGGATCACCAAACGAAAGGGAATCGACAAGGGCAACGGGCTGAGCCCCCATACAGAGGATATCCCGAATGATTCCACCCACTCCAGTGGCCGCTCCACCGTAGGGTTCAACAGCGCTGGGATGGTTGTGGCTCTCCATTTTAACAACGTAAACATAACCATTCCCCATGCTAAGCACACCCGCATCATCTTCCATGGCGAGAACAACGTCTTTTTTCGGCAATCCAGAGAGATATCTCTTCAGATGAATTTTAGAGGATTTGTAGCAACAGTGTTCACTCCACGCCTGTGCCATCGCCTGCAGTTCTATATCCCGTGGATTTCTGTTAAGAGACGTGAAATATCTTCTTAACTGAACCATCTCTGAAATGCTCAGACCGAGAGAAAATTCCTCACTTATCTTTTCGAGTTCCGCTTCAGACTTTCCAATGATCTCAACCGTTCTGACATTCATTGACAATCCTATTCCACATCCTCGACCTTAACTATCTTCATCCTGTGAATGACAGGATTGATCATAAGGTTCTGACCTATATCTCTGGCCACCGATTCGTAGTGCGGTGAGTCTATATCCAGCTCGTATGATCTAATGATTCTGAGGGATTTCACACTATCATACCCAAGGCTGGAAAGATTTTTGAATATTGTTAGAGCCTCTGGATCTTCAACTCCATCAAGGTAACTGACCTCAATTCTGACCTTAACCATAAGAGGTCATAACTCAAAACGGTTAAAATTTACCTTCATTCTTCAGATGCTCTTGATAGCCTTTATAATGGGTCTCAGTGTTCCAAAAACGTCAGAGGATCTTTCTGCCACTGTACCTGTGACTATTATATCTGCACCCGCCCGAGCGATCTCCATAGATGATTCTGGTGTTCTGATACCTCCCCCAACAATCAGAGGCACGGTTATATATCTCTTCGTGTGGGCAATAACATCCGGTGACACATAGGTGTTGGAACCACTTCCCGATTCGAAGTAAACAAGCTTGAAACCGAGCATTTCCGCGGTAAGGGCATATGATAAAGCAGTATCCCTGTCATCTCTCTCAACAAGATCAGCATTCCCAACTCTCCCCACTCTCATTCCAGGGGAGAATACCACATAACCCATAGAGATGCTCTCAATTCCAAGTTCATGAATGAGCCTGGAGGAACGGACCTGATGCCCTATAACAAAATCCAGATCCTTTGAATTGAGAAGAGACATAAAATAGAGGGCATCAGCATTAGCTGAGAGCATGTTCGGCGAACCGGGGAAGATGATGGTTTTCAGGGAGCAACGTGCTTTTATCTCATCTATCGTCTTCTGCATTAATTCACCAGAAACATCCGTAGATCCTCCGACCAAGATAAAATCAGATCCGGCTGATTCGGCCTCTCGAGCGATGCTTCCTGATGCCACAGGGTCCTGTGAAGCAGGATCGATAAGCGTCATGTGGACCTTTTCCCTCCGGACCTTTTCCATTATCATAGAATATACACTCATAGAACTTCACCGATGACGAACGATAGCAAACCAGCGATCATGGCTATTTTTGAATATCTCTGGCTTCTCGAAACGTCCCTTCGGAATAGCACAATCGAATATATGAATATAGAGTCTGAAAAGGCCACGGCGATAAGATAATAAACAGAAAAAATTCCCATGAGGTATGGAAACACAGAAATTATGACAGCAACAAGCACAAGACCGGAGGTGAGGTGGAAAGATTTCCTCACGCCGTGGGTGCGAGGGAATGTCATTCTGTCAAGATCTCCTCCAATATCCTCAACATCCTTTGCGATCTCTCTTCCCACATTGGTAAGACTAGCCATCGCAAAGAGAATCAGCATTTTGTGATATGAACCAACCGCCACCCCACCGAACACGAAGATAAGCCCCACCAGAAGCCCAATGATAATATTGCCGGATATTCCGTATCTCTTCGCTCGAAATTCATACAGGATAAGAAGGATTTCTGCGAGAATAACGATCAGGAAAGCAAAACGGTTGAGCCAGATCCCGGAAATGATAGGTGCTATCACAAAGAGAATGAGCATGTAAGAGAGAGCAAATTTTTTGCTCATTCTCCCACCGGGAAGAGGTCTCTCGGGATGGTTGATCCTGTCCGTCTCAATGTCCACAACATCGTTTAAAATATTACCACCGGAGGTAACGAGGAAAACTGATAGGGATGAAATAATCACTTCAGGGTAGTAATCAGGAAGGGTCCAGCCAAGGGCTATGAAGGCGGAGATCACCGTACCTACAACACCCATAAGGGCATTAATCGGTCTTATTATGGTGATGGGATCTGATGCTTTCATTCAATTCATGAGGGATTTTACGCAGATTATAAAAGGCTTGCCAACCGAAGGGGTGGAGAGCATCATTTCTGCCTTCCCGTTATGTTCAGATGCACCACGCTTTTCTTCGTTATTTTAAGATACTCAACCATACCGATCCCATTCCGTATCCATAGCTTTTGCCCTATTCTATTGTAGGCATCCACTCTGTCTGGTTTTCATTAAATTGCGGAGTTTACAGCTTTAACACCCGTTGTTTTGTATATCTTACTCTTTTCTCAAAAAAATCAACCGGCTATATTCACGGCAACATTCATCAGAGAAGCCTGAGCCTGAGCTGTTGAACAGGAGGAGAGAATGCCTGGCTAAACCAAATATTCGGAGTTATCCCTCCTTATCATTTAACCTGCTACGGCTCTCAGAGCCATAATAGAACCTGAGAAGCTGTTCCGATTCGATCGCTATGCATTTCTGCAGATCTCCCAGAACGAGTTTTCTTACTGACATAAAATCAAAGGACGAGTTACGCTCAATGAACTTCTGAGATTCTGAGAGAAACTCCTCTTCGCTTTCGATGATCTTATCAACATTCACCCTCTCTCTTGCCTGACCTGTGCCGAGAAAACGAAACTTATTCCACGTAAGGCTACCCGCAAACATGAAATTGTATCCATCATTGAAACCAATCTGAACATCGGGCCTTGCAATTATATAATCAGAAAGGAGAGCGATCTCATAACCATAATCCAGGCATCTTCCATTCACCAAGCTGAAAACAGGATAGGGGAATGCAGCCAGCATATTCGCGAGGGTGTGCGATAAATCAATAACCTCCGAATAAACGTGCTTACCCTCGATCCACGTGAGACCTGTCAGAAAGTTATTGTTCTCTCCCGTTATTGCAAGTGATCTGACCCTTTCATCTCCCAGGGCTAACCCCAGAGCAGAAATGAGTTCCTGTATGATATCCACGCTTGCAGAACCTTCATTGTCGGTTTTGAGCACTATTATTCCCGTGTTGCTTTCCCTCCAGAAGGAGATGTGTTTGTATCCGCTTACATTGATCTTTACCATGTGGTTCCCCGCTACAAGAAGTTATGTCGATCTTATAAACATTGCCAGATTCTCAGGAAAAATTGTGGTTGATATGTTGTCGATGCAGGACCACTGATGTGGATCAGGTCTTCTCACACTATCCAAATAGCGGCATTTTACTCTTCTTTTTTACCTTCGGGAGGAAGAGTGAGAGAATGGCCACAATAAAGCTAAGCACAATCATAACCTCAAAGGAGAGAGTTATCCTTGAGTAATTGTTGAGAATGATTGCCCCTGCGATCAGAGGGCCTGCGATCATGCCTCCAGAGCTACCCAAACCCCAGACTATCGAGTTAGTCAGTGACGACGGGCCCTTAGGAGCATAATCGGAGACCAAAGACATTGTCAACGGGAAGCCGCTGAATGTAAAGAACCCGAATATGGATAGAAAGATGAGCTCCAGAGTTCCCGTGCTGCTAATGTACGCATACATTGAGATGGCTGTTCCGGCTGACGATAGGAAAAGGAGAAAACGCTTATCAAGTCTATCCACGAGGATTCCAAACAGTGGCTGGCTCAGTATGGGAGCCACATACATGATGGTGAGAACCACGCCGAGAGTTACCCCGATCCCGGCATTCTTGTTGTGGGTTAGAAATGTTGGAATCCACGCTATCATTCCCTGTGCAGAAACTGAACGGATGAAAAACAGTATCGTAAGAAGCACAATCGAGTAATTGATAACGTCAACCATCCCTTTACTGGCTTTCCTTGTACCTATATTCTCTACTCTTAATCCAAGGGCTATAGCTGCGGAGACCACCAGACCTGCAAGTGCAAAAATGATGAGTGAAAAGCCATGACCAACAATCTCTGCCAATCCCAGAAAAATGAGGGGAAAAATGGCGCGTCCTATTGAGCCCATCGATCCGTTTATCCCAAGTGCCTTGCCCAACATTCTATCAGGATAGGATCTCTGCAGGATTGCCGCTCCAATGGGATGATAGAAACCTGAACCCATGCCCGCCAGAATCGATGAGAGAACTGTTAAGGCATAATCTCCCGAAAAGAGAATTGAATATGCAAGACCAGCCATGCCAATCGATATGAGAAATATTCCTGTGTGTATTCTTCCCAGAATACTTCCTTTATCTGCCATCCTACTTGCATAGAGACCGAAAAACGTGGAGGCAGAATAGAATGCAACGAAGAGAACCGTCAGATACGACGGAGGGTAATCCCTGATTTTTGAGAGAATATCAGTTATAACTGGAAAGAGGAACATAAAGCCATCATTCATAAAATGTCCGGCGGAGGTGAAAAACAGGGTAGAAATGCTCGGTTTATTTTTTTCGAAGGCCACCATCTGGTTCTGTTCCATAGATAAGTAAATTATAGATAAGTATATAATACTATTTTCAGATCACCAGATACATGGCCACTGATAACCTGCACAAGGAAAAAATATTCAGGGGCATCGTTACACTGCTGATCCTCAGATTTCTCGTTGAGCACCCCAGACACGGTTATTCTCTTGCTCTCATGATCTCAGAAAAGGTGAAGAGAGATCTACCCCCGGGCACGATCTACGTATTACTGGGATCGCTGGAGAAAAGAGGTCTGATCAAGGTGCTCGAAAAGAAGATGATAAGGGATAGGAAAACATATACAATCACCGAAGATGGGATGAGATTTCTGCTTGGCCATCATGAGCCGCTGCTCATAGCAACACAGGTTATGTCCGAACTCATATCGTTCATAGAATCCCTGAAAAGTGGATACCATCAAACCTGATGTCGGAGAATGTATTAGATGACTTCTTCACCATGATCGTATAAGCAGTGGTATCTGATACGGGATCCTTTCTTCTCAGGTTTCTATTACGGTACATATACAACAATCCATAACGTTATCCACTCTCAGCCTTACCCAACCAATGTGGACGTCAGTTTTGTAAGATTGTAAAACAGGGTAAATGTGTTCACGGAATCACCGATTTCCTCCTGCTCATTCCAAGCGATGCCAGCAGATCGATGAACTCAGGGAAGCTCAAACTCTGCTTTCCATCTGAGAGGGCGCTGTCTGGATCAGGGTGCATCTCCACCATTATTCCATCGGCACCCACTGCCTGAGCAGCCCTACTCAGCGGGGTAACCAGACTCCTCCTCCCGGCAGCGTGGGAAGGATCGACTATCACAGGCAACGAACTGACCTCCTTGGCCACGGGAACGGCAGAGATATCGAGAGTGAATCTCGTAGAACCCTCAAATGTCCTTATCCCCCTCTCACAGAGAATCACCTTTTCGTTTCCTTCATTCATCACGTACTCTGCTCCGTATAGCCATTCCTCAACAGTGGTACCAAAACCGCGCTTGAGGATTACTGGTTTGTCTTGCTTTCCAACCTCCTTCAGGAGATCGAAATTCTGTGAGTTGCGGGAACCTATCTGTATGATATCAACGTATCGTGAAACCTTATCCAGTTTTGCTGAACTCATTACCTCACTTACGGTGATCATACCGTATTCATCCGCAGCCCTTCTCATCCAACGAAGAGCATCCTCACCAAATCCCTGAAATGAGTAAGGCGACGTTCGTGGTTTGTATGCACCACCACGTAGGACTTTGATTCCCAGACCACTAAGGAACTCCGCTATCTTCATGATCTGCTCCTGACTCTCCACCGAGCAGGGTCCAGCAATCACTGTAAAGTCTCTTCCGAATTTTATTCCCCCTAAGTCAATGTACCTCCTTCCACGGTACTGCGAGATCTTTGGAATAGATGCTTCCGAAATCATTCTTCGCCCTCCAGTATCCTCACAATTATTCTGCCAGTTGCCGTCAGGGAAACGGGACGAGGACTGTGCCTCTCTCCGTATTGGATCAGACCCATGTCTCTTAGGATTCTTGCGTTGAGCTTAAAGGTTGAAATGGCTCTCTGATACCTTTCACCAAAATGCTCAAACAATGTGTTCAGAGATCTGTTCTCAGATTCGCCCCTTCTGCCTACTCCCTTCTCACGTTCCGGGATAGAGCTTTCATACTGCGATACCTTTTTCAGAATTCCAATCTGCATCTCGTTAAGAGCTTTCTCCACCAGAATTCGTACAGTTCTTAGAAAATCAACTGTGAGAGCGGAGGATCCTAATAGCTCCTCAAAAATCATGGCCATTGGAAGGGCATCACATCCGTAGATGACGGCCCTCGATATTGGGATGGCAACACCCCTTGTCCCTTTCCTAACACAGAATGTGTGTCTGTCATTGTCAGGCTGAATTCACAATCGTATTTAAATGATTAGCCGGAGGAGGCTGGCTATCGGCTGTACAATATTATCGGGCTAAACGATTAAGTAAACGGATTCTCTGCCATTGCTATGACAGCTTTCAGTGGTGATGGCTTTTGGCCTCTCTCGGTCAATTCTTGGAAACAGAGGAAAAAACCGTGTTATTGCTGAAATTAAACCTTTTTCCCCCACAAGAGGTGACCTCCTGAATGGCAGAAACCCGTTTGAAATTCTAAAACAGTATGAGGATAATGGCGCAATCGCAATATCCTACATCACGGAGAAAACACACTTTAGAGGGAACAAGCGACTCTTTGCTCAAATATGTGAACTGACTGAGCTTCCGGTTCTGAGGAAAGATTTCATAGTATCGAGAGGGGAGATCGAGGATACGGCACAGCTTGGTGGATCTGCAGTATTACTGATCGCCAGAATTCTGCAATGGGATCTGGCGGAGATGGTGGATGTTGCCCTATCACAAGGCATAGATCCTGTGATTGAGATCCATCATGAAGATGAACTACACTATCTCAGAGACATAGTAAGAGCTATTGTTGGGATCAACAACCGTGACATCTCAAATGTAGAACGTGATGATGGTTCCATCAATGTCACCAGAAGGATCGCACCTATCGTTCCGAAGAGATTCTTGAAGATAACAGAGAGTGGAATCTGGGAGATCAATCAGTTGAGGGAACTTCTACAGTTTGTGGATGCAGCACTCATTGGAACCTCTCTGATGGTCTCACCAGATCCAGGAACTAAACTCAGAGAATTTGTGGGGGTATAGTGTTGCTGTCAGAGATAATGCATGGAAAAAAACCTGACTATGATGAGGCATATGAGTTGTTTAGCATTCTCGTCAGCGAAGATGATACAAGAATAGCAGCATATTTGACATCTATGGAGGTTATCGGATATACGCCTGAAATGGTGGCTGGTTTTGCTGCAGCAATGCGCGACAACTCAGTTAAATTGAGACTTGGAAGCGTGGCTGACACAGCTGGCACGGGTGGTGACCGTTCAAACACAATCAATGTTAGCACTGCTGCATCACTCATACTCTCCAGTTTCACTGGAGTCGCAAAACACGGGAACCGATCGGTCACGTCCCGGAGCGGTTCTGCAGACATCCTGGAGAAGATGGGAATAGATCCTCTCTTGAAACCTGCTGATGCACTTTCACTCTACCGGAAAACTGGTTTTACCTTCCTGTATGCACCCCTCTATCATCCGAGCTTGAAAAACATAATGCAAATCAGAAGAAAGCTTGGTTTCAGGACTATATTCAACCTGTTGGGACCGCTATCGAATCCTGCTGCCCCCACCCAACAGATGATAGGTGTGAGTTCCCTGGAAATGCTTGATGTCATTGCACATGCGCTGCCGTATCTGGAGGTTAAACACGCTCTGGTTGTTTACGGAAATGGCATTGATGAAGTTAACCCGCAAGGGCCAACAGAAATTGCAGAGATAGAGGGTCATGATATCAGAAAGTATGCTCTCGATCCACGGGACATTGGACTTGAAAGGTCAGGTATTAAGGTATGTAAAGGGCCAGATGAAAGCGCGAAAAGAGTGATGGACGTATTCGCTGGAGGGGGGTCCATAGAGGACAGAAATTTCATCGTTTTGAATGCAGCCGTTGCTCTCTATGCAGCAGACATCTGCGATTTGCCAGAATGTCCTGCTGAGGTTGTAGAAATACTCGGAGAGCCGATGCTTGAACATATGGAGGAGATTAAATGCTTTTTTCACTGAGGTACAGAGATCCTCTCAGCATATTCCATAACCTGAAAGAGTACGGCCATCCGGTCATTTTCGAGAGGAGAGTGGTTGAGAGTGGAAAAAGTGCGACCCTTGTGGCTGCGGATCCCGATATGCTGATAGAAACAAGCCGTGGGGGAACTTTCATAAATGGGGAGTTTTACTCCAGCGAAAAGAATCCGTTCAAAGCAGCTGCCGAGATACATCGGGAGTTCGGCGGGTATCTCTTTGGATACGTTCCGTATGGGCTGTTCTCTCAGAACAGAACCAGATATACAACTGCATCTTCCTGCTTTGGCCACTATACCGGAGCCTTTTTCTTTAACAAAAGAGACGGAAAGACATACTTTAATGGATACGCACAGAACTTTGAGCCAGAAAGGGTTGTTCGGCGTGAGACAGAGAACTGGGAGACTGAGCCAGAATACAGCACAATAGATCAGGATGCCACTATGGATGATTACAGGGAGATGGTGACCGATGCCAAGGATCATATCATGAATGGTAATGTTTACCAGCTGGTGCTTTCCCGTCAGTATAAAATTACCGGAGATTTCGATGGCCTTTCGGTTCTGAAGAGGTTGAGGAACTACGGTTCCGGCAAGTACAATTTTTTGATGGATTTGAAAGATACCATTGTCGGTTCCTCCCCTGAGAGGCTCGCAACTGTTGAAAGCGGTCTTTTAACGGTCAACCCCATTGCCGGAACGCGTGGAAAGGATGATCTTCATAACATGAGAAGCAGTCTTTTGGATGACCAGAAAGAGGTGTCCGAGCATATCATGCTGGTAGATCTGGCAAGAAACGACGTCAGGATGGTCTCCAAGCCGGGATCCGTTATGCTGAGGAGAATGATGGAAGCTGTGAATTACGGATATGTCACCCACCTGGAGAGCGAGGTTACCGGGAAACTGTTAGACGGTTTTGATTCGTTTGATGCCCTGGAAGCTGTTTTTCCAGCAGGGACTCTTACAGGCGCCCCAAAAATAAGAGCAATGGAACTGATCAATAGAATGGAAAAAACAAGAAGACGGGTGTATGGTGGAGCTACGGGCATAATAACACCCGATGGAAATGCTGATTTCGCCATAAACATACGAATGGTGGAGCTGAACAACCGTACCGCAAGGGTGAGAGCTGGAGCTGGAATAGTTGCTGATTCCGTGCCAGAGAATGAATTCTTTGAAACTGAAGCCAAGATGTATCCAGTTCTCAGGGCGCTGGGAGTGAGGAAATGATTCTCATTATCGATAACCAGGATTCATTTGTTTGGAACCTTGCCGATTATGTCTCACGCTTTACTGAGATGCGTGTGGTATCAAACTCCATTGCGTGGAAAGAGGTTAAACGTTCGTCTCCAGATGGCATCGTGATCTCCCCTGGTCCTGGTGCTCCTTCGGATCCTGAGTACACACAGAGAATTGAGCCAATCCTGAGAGAGTTCAGTGGGCCAATCCTGGGTGTATGCCTTGGCCACCAGATAATAGCCAGCGTTTTTGGTGGAAGTTTTAAAAGGGTAACCCCTGTTCATGGAAAAGTCTCACCGATCAGGCACGATGCAAAGGGACTCTTCAGAGGAATTCCAAACCCAATATCCGGGGGCAGATACCATTCTCTGGCTGTATCTCGGATACCTCCAGATTTTGAGGTTACGGCAATTTCAGATGACGATCACCTCATAATGGGTATCAGACACAGGACCAAACCAATCTTTGGGCTTCAGTTTCATCCGGAAAGCGTTCTCACGGGGTACAGCTCCGGAACCGGGCTTAAGATTATTGAGAATTTCGTAAGAGTGGTGGAGGAACAATAATGTTCGTGAAAATATGCGGTTTAAGGAGTACAGATGAGATGAGAATTGCAGGTCGATATGCGGACGCCCTCGGTGTTGTTGTTCTTTCTGGATCGAGAAGGGATATTGATCTTGAGAAGGCAAAAGATCTTGTCTCCAGTTCTCGAATTCCGATCTTTCTGGTTTCATCATCATCCCGCCTCAAGGATTGGCAAATCAGCATAGAAAAAACAGGAGTTCGTTACATTCAGATTCACGGGAACCTCTCAACCGAAGAGGTGGAGTTTCTCAGGGAAGAATACTCCGTTACCCCGATAATGGCATTCCGCGTTCCACTTAAGAGCAAAGATCCGGAAGCTGACAGTGAGAGGATTCTGGAACTCGTCTCCCTCTATGGTGGTGGACCGGTAATACTTGACACGGGAAACGGAACCGGGATTACACATGATCACAGAGTCAGCAGGCTCGTTTCATATCATCACCCCATTATTCTCGCTGGCGGGTTGACACCGGAAAATGTGAGAGCTATTGCAAATTATGTAAAACCCTGGGGAGTCGACGTATCTGGGGGTGTGGAGAAAAATGGACGTAAGAGTGAGGACCTTATAAAAAACTTCGTGGAGGCTGCCAGGATATGAAATTCGGGATCTTTGGTGGTCGTTTCGTATCGGAAATACTGTACCCTGTTCTGCAAGAACTCGAAGATAGCTACCTAAGGATAAGCAGAGACAGTGGTTTCAGAATAAAGCTAAATAACTATCTGAGCAGGTACGCCGGCAGGCCAACCCCTCTCTATTTTGCTCGGAACCTCACTGAGAAGATCGGTGGCGGAAGAATATACCTCAAAAGGGAAGATCTCCTGCACGGAGGAGCGCATAAGATAAATAACGCCATTGGTCAGGTTCTTCTCGCTAAGGCTATGGGAAAAAGGCGTATCATAGCAGAAACAGGTGCGGGGCAACATGGTGTTGCCACGGCGATGGCGGGTACACTTTTGGGGTTGAATGTTGAGATATTTATGGGAAGAAAGGACGCCGAAAGGCAAAGATCAAATGTCAAGAGGATGAGGTTGCTGGGAGCAGGGGTCAGGTTGGTCTCCACGGGCACAGAAACTTTGAAGGACGCAATCAACGAGGCGCTGAGAGACTGGGCCTCCAGCTTTCCCGATACACATTATCTCATTGGATCTGCTGTTGGGCCACATCCCTATCCCACAATCGTGAGGGATTTTCAATCCGTGATAGGCTATGAAACGAGAAGACAGTTCATTGACGATAACGGAAAACTTCCTGATGAGATTGTGGCGTGCGTGGGTGGTGGAAGCAATGCTATAGGTATGTTCTATCCTTTTCTTGGTGATCACGGAGTAAAACTGACTGGCGTTGAAGCAGGTGGTAAGGGCCTTAACAGCGCACACTCCGCAGCCCTCTCAGCTGGTGAGAAAGGTGTCTTCCATGGTATGCTCTCATATTTCTTGCAGGATCAGGACGGGCAGATAGCTGATGTATACAGCATAGCAGCCGGGCTCGATTATCCTGGTGTGGGCCCAGAACACGCCTACCTCAAGGAACTTGGAAGAGCTAAATATGTCTACTCTACCGATGATGAAGCTCTGCAAGCTTTCATCACATTATCGAAAACAGAAGGAATAATCCCTGCTCTCGAATCTGCACACGCGCTTGCCTATGCCATGAAGGTGGCGAAAAAGATGACCAGAGATGAGAGTATCATTGTGAATCTCTCTGGAAGAGGAGACAAAGATCTAGATACTGTTTTCGCATACATGGGTGATGAAAACGCTCCATAGATCACTAATAAGTTTCATAACAGCAGGTTTTCCTTCCTTGCACACAACCAGAGAATATCTGCATCTGCTTTCAGAATATTCTGACGTGATAGAAATTGGTCTCCCTTTCAGCGATCCTGTAGCTGATGGCAGAGTCATCCAGCTATCAGATAAGATCGCTCTCAGAGAAGGGGTGACCGCAGAAAAAACATTTCGCCTTGCGCAGGAATTCAAAGAGGATCATGACACTCCGCTAATTCTTATGACATACTTCAATCCCGTATTTCGGAAAGGAACGGAAGCTTTCGTTGATGCTGCCCACAGAGCAGGATTTGATGCCATGATCGTTGTGGACCTCCCCATCGATCACGCTGAGCACTATTTGGACATCTGCAGGCAACATAACGTAAAAAGCATCTTTATGGCAACACCGATAACCTCTTTGGAAAGATTGAAGATTATCGATAGGGCTTCAACCGGATTCGTCTATATGGTCTCCCATCTGGGTATAACAGGTTCAGTAAATAACAATGCAGCTCTTTTGCGGAATGCGATCAAAAGAGCAAAAGGTATTATCAGCAACGAAATTGCGGTGGGCTTCGGCATAGAGAGCGGAGAGGAAGCTGCCACCCTGATGAAATGGGGTGCTGATGGTGTTGTGGTAGGAAGCGCCCTAATCAACATAATACTGAATGGCCAGGATCCGGAAGAGGATCTCCGAAGGAAGCTAAATGATCTTAGGAAAGGTGTAAAACAATACTGAACCGCAGAATAGGTAGATAGATATCAATGATATTGATGTATGGTTCAACACCCTTTCCCTCCATATGAATCATTTTACCGTGGATAGGTGTTCCAATATCCAACCAATTCATCTATTGCCTCTATAAGCTAGAAAAGTCCGGAAAAAATTCTTTTTTCCAGTGTTTTAAAATACATATCTACCTTTGCATCCTGGTTTTTCACTGAGTTGTGAAGTATACCGTAAATTGGCTCGATCTTCCAGTAGAATTCAATCCTCTTGAGAAAATACTTATCCATTTCACCCGAATAGTATGATAGAATTTTCATCATCTGATCTGCAGGAAAATCAACGGCGATGGCCGCAAAATCTATGGCGGGATCTCCTATGCAGGCCTCTTCCCAGTCGATCACACCTTCAATTTTTTCTCCGGAATAACCCACGATCACATTGTCTCTATAGAGGTCACCGTGAATCAGTGAAACCCTCATCGTTGAGCTGTATATCCTAAGAAAATCCATGAACTCACGGTCAAGCTCCTTTGCCACGTCACTATCGATCCTTGGAGAGATTTTTTCGCGAACATAACGGCTAAATTCGCGATAATTACTCTTCCAGGAATCCATACCGGTATCCTGAAGACATCCTCTCTTCAAGAGAATCCCTGTCTTATGATACAAGCAGTTGAGAAACAATGCAAACTGGTTGATTATGGTGCCTGTGAGTTTATGTATACTGTTTAAACCAGATCCCTCTATGAAATCATATCCACCGAACACATCTCCCCTGGATATGTGCACATACTTGTAAAAGGGCAACTTCACAGGACACAGACCAAGGCAGTTAACCAGCGAGATCTCCCTCTCCAGAGATGGAGCGTGTTTTTTATTTCTGGGAAACTTAAAAGCAATACGCCTATTAACAAGGAGAATGTAGCTGTTCCACCCGGTGCTTATCAATCTGGATGACTGGATCTGAATACCGTCAAAGGCGCCTGTAACCTTTTTTCTGAGCTGGAGTTCGATAGTATCAAACTCATCAGAAGGGGACACTCTTAGTAATTAACATCCAATATAAAACCCAATTTCTCTTTTGAAATAAGAAATAGGAGCGTGAAGATATAACGTAGCGTCCCGAGTTTTGTGTATTTATAAAGGATACCTCTCCTGAAACATTTCCTCTATCTCATCCTTGAAAGGGTGAAGCATCCACATTCTGGCGGATAACTGGAAAGATTCAACGGTACTCTCAAGAATCTCAGGAAGTACTTCGAAACATGGGAAGAGGTGATCTATTATTACAATCACGAAAGGAGGCACATGTCCCTGAGTGATAAGTAGAGACAGGTTGTTACACCGGCAATGGCATATCAGGAGAGGAGGGGTGATGGTGAGAAAGAAGAAGCAGTATAAAAAGGAACAATACTCAGGATATCACATTAGCGTGTTATTAGGAAAATTCTTAAGTATTGAAGATTGTTGT
>WAQW01000037.1 GCA_015520045.1 Thermoplasmata archaeon
CTTAACAACATCTTCAATATTCTTTAATGCCATGATAATCACTATCCCGGGCGGTCTTAACCCGCTTTATGGTATATCACTTCAGTATATTTATTGAAAACGGTTATTGCAAATCCCTATATGTTCTCATTAAAGCATCTCATCGTGAAAATCTTCTGCCTGATCTTCTAAAGATCATCATTCCCGTGGAGAACATTCTTAAGCCTATGAGTGATGAGAAAATTAGTTTAAATAATTAACCTATTTTTATTTTAAAATATAAATACCCGGGTAAGTGCCCTTCACGTTTATGACATTTGCACCACATTATGTTCGCTTAACTGAACGACATTTCACTTTTAATGTATTCCTGATCATCGCTCTATGCAGAAAAAAGCGACCACTTCTTGAAAAAAGGGTAAAATAATTAGTGATAACGGCAGGGTTCAAGCTGCATCCTCGCGTGAATCCTGCTCGGTGTGCTGCTCAATGTAGTCTGTCAGGATCCCATGGGAAGTCTTGCTTATCACGTACAGTGTGACATAGCTTACCGTGAAGACGAATGCCCCAACCACTATCACGGCGAAGATCTCGAGACCGAGCTGTCTCAGAGCAGCCAGCCCACCTCCGAAGAAAAGGCCATTTGGGAGGATGCCATCTCCGGATTGGAGAGCAAAAAATCTCTGCGTGAAAAATGCTATCATGAGGAGACCAAACACCCCCCCAACCGCATGGCCCGGTAGAACCCCAACGGGATCACTGAACCATTTCGCTTTTGAGAAGACTTTTTCCGCCCATATGAATAGTGGGCCTCCTATTAATCCCAGAATAACAGCACTGCCAGGGCTCACAAAACCTGCGAGAGGTGTGATTATAATTAAACCCATGAGAACGCCGTTCACCGCATAGAGCAGACCTGGATTTTCTCTGGTCAGGATGTACTTTGTAAGCATTGTGGATACCATTGCAGACGAAGCTGCAAGGAAGGTAGTGATCCCAACAACAACGGTTTCAGCACCCAGGAAAAGCTCACTTCCGGGATTGAAACCGAACCATCCCATCCAGAGCAGAAGTATGGAAAGAGTTAGCCAGGGCTTGTTCAGATGGATGGTTTCCTTTATCGATCTTTTCAAACCATGGGCCTTTTCCTCCTGCCAAATTCTGATAAGGATTGCCAATGCTGCAAAACCGGCAGCCCCATGAACGATCAGGCCTCCTGCAAAATCACGCACCCCCATCTTGAAGAGCCAGCCTTCTGGGTTCCATACCCAGGCAGCCGGAAGCGTCCATATGATAAGGAAGTATACCACGGAGTATATTACAAATGATGACATTTTCATTTTCCTCAGCACTATCACGGCAACCAGAGCCAGGGTAACCGAAGCGAATGCTGTCTCAAAGAAAAAGTACGTCCCTGTGAACAACCCGGTATTAAAATATGATGGTCCCATTGACCAGAAAACGTTTAGGTAGTCTGCTGGATCCTTCGATGAGAATAAACCAAGGAAGGCACCGTGATAGAGGGGATCACCTATAAAACCTCCATAGAGGGGGGCGAATGCAATGTTGAATCCAAATGCTCCCATAACGAAAAGTGCCAGAACGGTGATCAGTATCGTCTTCAACAGACTCCTATCCATCTTAGAATTAAGCTCTCCAATCTCCAAAAAACCAACAGAGATTGTCATCGAAAAAACCAACAAGCCTGCCACAAGCACCCAAAGATTACCTAATAAATTCGGTGTCATAGAATCTAACCGAAGGATGGGATTCATCCAAGGCGTAAATAGCTTATTCCTTACATACAACTACGAACAAATAAGTAATAGTAATAATGAGTGAAATGGAATGAGAACTCGTAACACAAAGGCTTGAGAAATTTTCGAAAATCGTTTCACCACTGTGCCTTTGATCCTCGATCAAAAACTGATAATGTTTTCTTGGTTTATGGAAATTATTCTTCTTTGCGGCTTAGTCATACGTGAGACCAGCCAACCAAACTTTTCATAGAGAGAATCGAAAAGCTTCTGCGTTGATATCTTCTTCCTCCGAGTGAAGGAACAATGGATCTTCACAAAAAAGGGACTGATTAACAGGGGATCCCAATTCTTATGATTATGGAAAATTTTAATCCTCATGAAACCTGGCTACCATCTCATCCTTTCTTATCTTCTTGGGATGGTAGAAAAATCACGTTTCTCATAATTGGGCTATCGCCTGTAGAGTTCACAGAATACTGTTTCCCCGATAGTTGATCAGTTCTCGGAACCACCTGTAACGTTGTTAAAGAAACAAACGTCTCGAAAACCCGACGCCTATGGGAATCGATGAAGTAAATTAATAATTGACCTTGGGTTGGGGTGTTATCCTCAAAGGTCGATATCAGATGGGTGAAAAGGTAAGAGCTGATGGTGAATGTTTCCATATACGCACACATGTTTCGACCGCAGATGATGTCGTATACATTCTGAGGAGAGCAATGTTTCTGGATTCTGTTGATGCGATCAGAGAGAAGCTTTCCTGCCTGTACAGGGTTCTGGCCCAAATTCTGGAAGAGAAGGAGATTCAGGTGTTGGAAGTACGTGGGCAGTTTCCTGTTCACATTGAACATCTCATGGGAGAGATCAAACAGATAATGGATTCATACACAGTAGATAGAATGAAATACTACGCGAATAGGCTGATTAGTTCCCTCACGGTTATAAAAACCAGTAAAATAAACGATTTGAATCTCAACCGATGGAAGGAATACGATGAAATTAAAACGGACAGTTTATGGCTCTTTGACAGGCGCAGTAAAGCTGGATCTCATCTAGGCTGGTACTGGGGAAATTTCATCCCTCAGATTCCACATCAGCTTATTCTTCGTTATACCAAGACCCATGAGTGGGTTTTTGATCCCTTTGCCGGGAGCGGTACAACTCTGATAGAGGCTAAACGGTTGAGAAGGAATGCTGTGGGAATTGAGTTAAATGCAGAGACCGCCCTCAAAGCGTCTGAGAGAATAAACAAACAACATTCCGCCGAAAATACAGTGAACGAGTTGATTGTTGGGGACAGCACACAGATGGATTATACCTCTGTGCTGAGCGATTATGGCATTAGCTCTGTTCAGCTCATAATAATGCACCCTCCCTACCATGACATAATCAGATTCAGTGACTCCAGCAGGGACCTCTCAAGAGCACCCTCCATTGAAAATTTCCTCGATAAGCTGAGAACAGTGGCTGAAAATTGTTACGAGATTCTTGACAGAGGCAGATATGCAGCGTTGGTAATTGGAGACAAGTTCTCCAGAGGATTATGGATTCCACTGGGCTTTTATTCGATGCAGAAACTTACTGATGTGGGTTTCGTCCTGAGGAGCATTGTTGTAAAGAACTATGAGGAAACTAAGGGAAAACGATACCAAAAAGGACTCTGGAGGTACCGGGCTCTGGTAGGTGGTTATTACATATTTAAACATGAATATATATTCATATTCTCCAAACCCTAAAAAAATGGCGTTGTATCTTTTGATTAACTTGTGTGGTTGTTTTCTGGTTGGGCGTACCTGGAGACTTTATGGATCCATTTTTTCGTTTGGGGCATCTCCCCGGATCTCGAGTCCAGGCGGATAGAGACTTCACACGTTTGGTAGAAACATTCATTCCGACGAATCTCAGTTGAAAAACTGAAAATATTTTAATACCCATAAGATGCTGACCAAATGTCAATGGACAGGAAAATGGAGAGATATCTGGATAAACAGATCACAGAATTTATGAATCAGGTAGATGTGTTTGTCGAAGATCTTCTGGATTTGAATATTGAGCACAAGATGGATTTTCTCATCGGGTACCTCTACAGCAGCATCATTTTCCTTGCCCATGAGTATCTCAACAGCGGTAGCAGAAAAAAGAGCTCTGAGATGACCAGAGAACAGTATGATCTTATCTATAACTTTTTTATGGCGAGAATACAGAAAATAAAGGATGCTCTTTACTATCGGGGCATAACTTAAGATCAGCAGAGAAAGGTATGTCGTGTTTATGGCGTCTACACGTTTAATGTTGTGACATTATCAGTCATATTTACACAATATTATGCCCTGATAGATTCAATCAGTGTAGCTTCAAATTGTATTCCGCCTCCCCAACATGATAATACTTATTAAACTGCAGAGGATAGGTTTTTGGTGTAATCATGTCGGATATCTTTGAAACACGAATTGTTGAACAGGAAAAGATCCAATTCAATCATCCCCTCGTGATAGGGGGTTTTGCTGGTATGTCTGGAACCGGTTTTATAGCATCAAGTTACATTATCGAACAGCTGAGCCTTCATCAAATTGCCCATGTGAAATCTCCCCATATTCCCCCAGTATCAGTATTTATTGGGAAAAAGCTGAGGTCTCCGTTCCGAATATACTCAGATGAGAAGGGAGAGCTGCTGGTTCTTGTTTCGGAAGTACCTGTGGACAACGATGGTATGTACGAGATTTCCACGGCAATAGCATCCTGGTTGCTGAAGATAGAGCCGAAAGATTTCGTTATATTGGACGCTATTCCCACCCAGACCATTTCAACAAAAAATACCGTTATGTGTGTAGCCAACGAGGAGAAGTTAAAATTCTTTACTGAGAAGGGTATAGATACTGCTCCCTCCACCATACTCGTTGGCATGACTGGTGCCATGATGAATGAGTGCGTAACGGTTGGTCTTCAGGCATCAACCCTGCTTACTGAATCTCCTACGAACGTCGCAGATCCTGGTGCTGTTCTATCTCTGATTGAAGCGCTGAAGAAAGCATACTCACTGACCATTGATACAGAAGTTCTTGAAAAGAGCGTAATTCAGTTTCATTCTCAGTTGAAGGAACTTATGGAACAGTATCACAAGAAATACACCTCCTCCAACAAATCTACTCCCGAATCCATGTATGGATGAGATACTTCCACAGCCTCAGACCAACATCAGATGACTGCTGACCTTCTGTATAAACAAGGTTTTCTGCGAGATTTATCGATGAATCGTTCATGCAAGTGTGGTGGAGTAGGTTTTAAAAATGGTACGGCCAAAGTGGATGCTTCGGAGTGGGGATCACACAAGAAGAAAATTGTATGTACATACAATAATGTTAGTGATAAAAAATGATTGTGCTGGGCATTGAAGGTACGGCTCATACCATCAGCTGCGGTATAGTTGATGATTCGTCAGTTCTTGCCAATGTTTCAAGTATGTATCGCCCTACCGTAGGAGGTATTCATCCTCGAGAGGCTGCATCTCACCATTTCGAAAATGCAATAGATATAATAAAAGGAGCTCTAAATAAAGCCGGTATCAGGTTAAAGGACGTTGATCTGATCGGCTTCTCCAGGGGACCTGGGTTGGGTCCCTCTCTCAGGGTTACCGCTACCGCCGCTCGTGCTCTCTCTCTGAAATCCCACAAACCAATCATTGGTGTTAACCACCCGCTCGGTCACATAGAGATCAGCAGAAAGCTTTCCGGTGCACTCGATCCCATAACACTTTACGTATCGGGGGGTAACACACAGGTGATTGCCCACAGACAGGGAAGGTACAGAGTATTCGGTGAGACAATGGACATCGGCATCGGTAACCTCTTTGACAAATTTGCTCGAAAGGTCGGGATCCCTTTTCCTGGAGGCCCAAAGATCGAGAAACTCGCAGAAAAAGGAAAGAAAATGTTGAAACTACCGTACTCCGTCAGGGGAATGGATACATCATTCTCCGGCATTCTTACAGCGGCATACGGACTCATCGAGAAGGGTGAAACTCTGGAGGATGTTTCTCTAAGTATCCAGGAAACCACCTTCTCGATGCTCGTTGAAGTACTGGAGAGAGGAATGCATTACCTCAACAAAAACGAGATAATTCTCACCGGTGGAGTTGCGAGAAATAAGAGGCTCCGTGAGATGGTCAAAGAGCTTGGTGAGCAGACGGGATCCAATTATTATCTAACTGATCCAGAATTCTGCATGGATAACGGTGCAATGATTGCACAGGCAGCTATGATGCTGTACAAACACGGATTCAGAAACACTATACAGGAGACGAGAGTTGACCAGCGATGCAGAATAGATGAGGTTAGTGTTCCCTGGATATCGGAGAGCAATGGAATAAGGGAGCATAACATGGGTGCCGAGGCTATAATAACACACTCAACATTCTATGGAAGAGAGTCCATTGTTAAGAAGAGAGTGGTGAAAACGTACCGGTATAAATCTCTTGACAGTATGATAAGGAACGAGAGGAACAGAAATGAGTACAGCCTTCTTACCAAACTGATGCATCTCGGAATTAAGGTTCCCCTTGTCTATGATGTTGATATCTATTCTTCCTCGATCACCATGCAGAGGATAGTGGGCCCATCGCTCAAAGAATATCTGCACAGAGAAAGAGATTCCTCTGTCGTTGTAAGGTTGGCTGAGATCGTTAAGAGAATGCACCTCAATGATGTTTCCCACGGGGATCTCACAACCGGCAACGTTATGATTTCCGAAGATACGGGCGATCTCTACATCATCGATCCAAGCATGGGCAGGTTTCCGGCAGAACCCCTTCAGATTGCACATGACGTTTTTCTACTTCTGAATTCATTTCGAAATGCCCACCCAGATCTGCCGGATCTCGGAGAAATCTTCATGAAACACTACGCAGCAGACAATGGAATTTACAAAGTGGTGCTTGAGAATCTGAGATCCATAAAAAGGAGGAGGCGTTACGTGTGATATTCGTCACGCATAACAGGCATAAATATGAAGAGATAAGTAAGATGTTCTCTCAAAACGGCATTGCTCTCAGGTGGCTTAACCTGGAGTACGAAGAAATTCAATCCGAATCCATTGAAAAGGTATCTCTTGAGAGCTGTCGAAGGCTTTCAGGGGATGTGACGGAAGACTTTTTCCTGGAGGATTCTGGCCTTCTGATAAAGCATTACGGGAATTTTCCAGGTCCTTTTTCCTCATACGTTTACACCACACTCGGTACAGATGGAATCCTCAAGCTGATGGAAGGCATAGATTCTAGAGGTGCGGAGTTCATAACCGTCATATCCCTCTTCTTTGAAGGTAAGATCTTTCAATTCACCGGAACTGTCAGGGGAAAAATCTCACTTGAGAAGAGGGGTGAGGGTGGGTTCGGCTATGATCCAATTTTCATACCTGAAGGTTTTACGAAGACCCTTTCCGAACTTACAGCCGACGAAAAAAACACCATCTCACACCGGGGAAGGGCTGTGTCAAAACTCATTGAATTCCTGAAGAAGCATAATGTCTTTTAGGAAATAAAGGATATCTAATCTGCAATTATACCGCACATTCCTGATGCCAGAGGATGTCCGAGGAAGAATTCTTAAAATACATCCTTGGGGATGGGATCTACCTCTTCCAGAAAGTAAATGGTAAAACACCACTCTGGTTTGAGTTTCCAAGTTAACCGCAGTTATCCGATCTCTCTGCCTATGACTTCAGATATTTGTTGAACCACTCGAGTTTTCTCCGCAAACGATCCTTCATGTTACGTGGGACACCTTCTCTCGCATGATCGTGAGAATCACCGGGGCTCCTCACCAGGACTGAATCAATGCCATTCATGCGGACCGCCATGTACATCTGCTCTGATTGCTCTATGGGGCACCGGTAATCCTCTTCACCGTGAATGAACATTACGGGAGTCCTAACATTTTTTGCATAAAACACTGGAGATCTTTTGAGAAGATCGAGCATTCCATTTTGGGACCACGGATCGTCAATACCGGCCTCTGTAGCATTAAACCAAAATCCTATGTCACTGGTACCACACATACTCATCAGATTCGTTACGGGTCTTTCAACAATAGCACATTTAAAGCGATCTGTCCTCGTTATGGCATGGGCACTCATAAAACCCCCATAGGAACCTCCCGTGATAGCGAACCTATCTGATATCCTAAACCTGTGTTTGCTTTCTTCTACAGCTGCCATCAGATCCTCGTAATCGCCTCCTCCCCAATCGCCCACACACGCTCTGGAGAAGTCCTCTCCGTATCCCTGACTCCCACGGGGATTGCCATAGAGAACATTAAAGCCGTTACTGACCAGGAAGTTGAATTCAATATAGTATGCGTAACCATAGGCTGAGTGGGGACCACCGTGAACGGATAGAATTGTTGGATTGCTGCTACCTGAGGAGAGATACCAGAAATCTCTACCGTTGACGGAAAAGTGTTCCGGTATCACGCCCACCACATCTGGATTGAGATCGTAATCACCTCTGAATCTCACGATCGACGGCTTGGAAGAATTGGTAAATATGTAAGCGATCTCTCCGTTCGCAACAGACATGTCCCTTACAACCATCTTCGGATCGGTCATCCTCTCAACTGAATCACCCACAGAGTAAACTGATGTGCTCCCTCCCTCCTGGCCTATTAGATAAAAGGTGCCACTATCGTAAATCAGGCGTTCGTGACCGGAAGTAAAGTGATCGGTAAGTACTTCGTTACTGGCATTCTCCGATACACTCACTGTCCTGTTTTCCTCTGGAAAATTTAGAGTGCTGATTGCCCAGGGTGTTGTCCCACGATCGTGACCGGTATAGGCTATTGCTCCGTTGTCAGCAACACAAATGGCATTTATGGAAAGTCCTTTTCCGGTGACTCTGCTATATGAATTATCACTGGTATTGAGTTCAAAAATGTTC
>WAQW01000038.1 GCA_015520045.1 Thermoplasmata archaeon
ATATAATACTTGGTCATTCGACAGAACCCACTGCAATGTGTGTTAACAACAGAACGGGGTATGTTTACGTCGCAGAGTTTGGTAATTCTTCCGTTGCAGTGGTGTCCAATGAGACGATGCTGAAAACCATAAGTATGCATTACGGCGGAAAAAAAGTATTCATAACTGGAATGGCTTTTAATTCAAACGACACAAGGGTTTATATTGTGGGCTACTACAGCATCGGTAGCCGGGATTATGCAGTATACTTCTCTATAAATAATAATTTGGAGATTTCTAATGGACACGTCCTTAACAACAATGTAGAATCCGTTTTTCAGTCTGTGTCCTATGATCCCTACGAAAAATCAGTTTATGCTGCTTTGTATGAATCAGGTTCTGGCAATTATTATATTGCTAATCTAAGTGCCGCAGGTACCCCAACATACCCCATAAAAACACCATCAACTTATAGTGGTTCGTACTCACTTGCATTTGATCAGTACAATGGAGAGTTGTTTGCTGCATATTCGATTCCCTCCAAGTATGGTTACCTTCAGATTTTTAGAGACATGAAACCCTCTACATTAAGTTCCAATGCGCTTTCGACTATTGAAACAGGTGGAGAGCCGCTCGGACCCGTATTTGATCCAGCCAATAATCTGGTGTATGTTCCTAACTCAGCGCCAGTCAACCCGAACGGCCCAACGAGTGGTAATTTCAAAGGTTCTGGCGGTAACGTGACAATCATAAATGCTGTAAGCGGCAGATATCTGGCAACTATCTGGGTAGGGAGTGAGCCAATGAACGCATCGTTTGACCCTATGAATGGTTATATCTACATCCCCGATAGTGGGAGCAACAAAATATCGATAATAGATGGTGGCTACACGATATACAACGGAAAGGTAGGAATATTCTTCAAAGGTGACTATTCATTCCATGGTGCTATCGAAGCTTCTGCCAGCACACGCTTCATAACTCCTCGAACCTATTACTTTGAAGACGGATTCCTTGCATTAAATGAATCCACCACAGGGGTAAATAAACTGCTCAGCACAGTACCATTCGCACTCTCGGGCGGGAACACAGATCTGAATCTCAACGTCATATCCATCGGGCTTATAACAAACCATCCGGGAAATTTTACTGTTGTTTCCTCCTCACCATCTGTTCTTCAGCTTCAAATAGTTAAGAAAGTTAATACCTCATTATATATAGGTAGCACATTCTACGTAACCGATCTATATGGCAATCAGTACCTGGCTTCAGTTACTGACATATATCTGATACACTTTAACCTTGTTTTACACACGCCCTACGCCTCACTTATAAACAGGTATCTTTACACGTTATACGGCAATGGTTCGCCTGGTATCACCCCTACCAGTTGGAACTTTCTCGCGAAAAACGGGCCGTTTTCGGTCTATAGTAATGAAAATACGATAGCCATCAAGCAATACGGATCATCTCTGGCTTCGCTGCAATCCATTACACTGCTATACTACCTTTTAAACATAAACAGGTTGTGATCAATGTGAAGGATATAAGAACAAAAAAGGACAAGGCGGTTTCCGTCATAATAGGGTATATTTTAGTCTTTTCCATTGTTGTAACCACCGGGAGTACCGCCTTCGTGCTTTATGTCAATAACTCCGGAACAAACAATGACCTGGCCTACCAATCATCTACATCACAGGTTCTCGGGAATCTCGCATCTCATATGGTTTCCATGACAAATACTCCCGGTAGCAGGTACACGGTTACATTACCAATGGGGATCCAGGGGACATTCTTATCCCAGAAGACTCCGACCTCCCTAACAATCTCTGGAAAATCTGCGTACTACAATCTCTCCTATCAGATAGGAATCAGTCTGCAGTCACAGGGTTCACAATCCACCGTCACCGCCTCTTACGACCGGGTTGTTGAAACTATCAAGTTAGGAAGTGCATATGATCCGGACGGAATAGTGTTCGATCCGTCCAATGGTGTCGTCTACGTGTCGAGTTACACAGCAAGTGGACATCACGGTGCTGTCATCGCCATAGACGGAAACCATGTGAAAGCATTACTTCTTCCCGCCCATCCCTATGCCATCACCTATGATTCATTCGACAAGCTACTCGATCTGACAATGTACAATGACACTCTTAGGTACGGTCAACTCATCTCCATTAAACCATTTCTTACATCTTCGTATGGAACGAGTGCTAGCATTGTGAACATCAGAACCTACCAGGGTGATTACCTTTACGATGTGCTTTACGATCCTTCTACAAATAATCTTCTTGTGACTTTTGGTACACTTGAGGAGTCTTGGTATTGGTTCTACACTTACGGCGGTATAGCCTTCTTCGATGCATCTACTCTCTCACAGGTTCGATCATCTTTCAGTGTGAGTGCTGATCTATCGGGTACAATTCCTTCCGCGCTCACATACGATCCTGCTAACGGAATGATCTACGTCTCAGGAGGAAAATACGTATGGGGTCTTAACTCAGTTACATATTCCCTCGTAAATCTTTATAGTGTTCCCACCCCGAATGGCCGACCTCCATCGCTATATGATCCACCATCTCCATGGGGTGTTGCGTTTGATTCCTACAACGGTAATCTTTATATTACGGCTCAAACGGTTGGGAGTCTGACAGGAGACGGCGCGATACTTCCTTCAGGCGGTGGATACCACAAAACCTTTATTTTCAATGGTACAACCAACCAGCTTATGTCCACCCAGAATGTTGTTGCAAAACCCACCGGGGTTATCTATGATCCAGCAAATAGACATGTCTATGTGGCGAGCTCAGATGGTGGGAAAGGAGTTGTAAGTGTTTTTAACGGGATGAATCCATATCAGGCCCCAATAAAAGAAATTTCGGTTGGAAAATATCCTGGAGTCGGATTCAATTCAATGCTCTACAATCCTCTGAATCACAATGTATACGTATGTAATTATGGTTCACACAATATATCGATTATACAGGGAAATGCCATTGTTAAATCTGGATGGTCTCTTAAAGGATCAGGTCTTCCACTCGCCGGGAATCTCTTCTCTTCTGGGTCTATCGTGGCATCTGGTTATACGAAATTTGTTTCTCCAACCAAATTCATAATCCAAGATGGGACCTTTTTTAAATATACCAGTGATGGTAGCATCGAGAACTTGAGTGCTCTGCCCTTTCTTGTAAAAACTGTTCAGGGATATAGATCAATGAATGTTGTATCTGATACAATTACTGGTGGCTCGAACAGTTCGGTTGTCTCGAGCTCACCTATTCCTCTGACAGCAACACTTCTGAAAGCATCACACATAAATTTGCATTCTGGTGAGCTGATACATCTTGTGAATGTTACCGATAGATCGCAAATCTTGACCGCCAAGATCCTGAATATCTATATCGTCTCGTTCAAACTTACAGTGCATTCTCCCTTCGCAACGGTCTGGGGTTATTCCCTCTACAGGACATATCTTAATTCATCCATATCTTACAGATCCTTTCTGGCTAATTTTACCAACTGGAGCTTCCTTGACAATGAGTTTTCTGCAAATATACTAGATCCGAACACGCTGCTACTGTCATTCTCTGGAAAACTTCCGATGGATTTAACTTCGATAACGCTCTCCTCTTACGAGTACAGCCTCAGTTATAATTTTTAAATTCTCTGGTCAAAGTTTTGACAGTCTTCCCCTATTGCGTATGACCAGTTAATTTCTAAGCAGAGGATGCAAACCAACTGCATAGCAATACTGATAAATTTTACATGCTTGCAATCCGGTTTTCTTTTCTCCGAGGCATAAAATTTAAAATGTCTCCTCCATGGATAGGAAGGCTGAGAAATTTTAGGAATGTTTTTTCTTGTTGATAGCTCTAAAAACAATAGGTTATTTCTTGTAACCTATGTTTCTGAGGAATTCTCTGCGCTCAGTCTTATCTGCATCAGATTCAACACCTACTGGAGACGAACCATCCATAACACCGATAATCGCTGCTCTATCGGTATCTCTTGCGACAATTACCTTTAGAGGATTCGCTGTTGCCGCGAATATGCCTCCAACTTCCTGACAGAGTTTTATCTGGTTCAACAGATTTATGGGGTATGCATTCCTCAATATCATTATAAAGGTGTGACCGGCAGCTATCCTTCTCACATCTTCGATAGATGAGTCAACAAGAGTTTGATCATTTCCCTCATATCTGATAAGCCTCTTACCGGAGGCTTCTGAGAACGCAATTCCAAATTTGGCTTCCGGAGCTGTGGTCACCACAATTTCATAAAGATCTTCCACCGTTTTGATAAAGTGTGAGTACCCAACTATTATGTTGCTGTGTTCCGGTATCTCCAAATCAACTATCTCTATTTTCATACTGGTTCATTGAATCTACAGTTTATATTTTTGCCGGAAGAACTGGATTACATTAAACCAGCGAATCATTCAAACGATCCACCAAAGTTCCAATAGCAGAATAAGGTAGCCAAACAGCCCAAAAACAACATATATCACAGCCAACAATACTCTATTATAATTTCACACGATCGACGAAGTTATTCCATCACCTTCAAGAATGCTTAATATGCCATAAAGCAATGATGCATTTGAATAAGGCGATGGTGATGCCGTTACCGAAAATGGATATGGTCACACTCGACGATGCAAAAAAAATTCTTTATGAAAATATTAAACTTTCGCGATATTTCGAAGAACTGGATACAACGGAATCCGTTGGAAGGGTGCTTGCTGAGAGCCTCTATGCGCAGAATCCCAGCCCACCGGGGCCGAGATCAGCAATGGACGGATTCGCCTTCAAGTTCAGCGATGTCCAGGAATTGCTAAGGGATGCTGATCATCCAGTGCACCTGAAAATTGTTGGAAAGGTAAGACTTGGAGAGGGTTCTAAAAATTTTTCTGGAGAGCGTAACTGCGTACAGGTTGCCACTGGTTCCATCGTTCCTGCTCCCTTTGATACTGTGGTCCCTGTTGAAAATGTTAAAATTGACGGTGACAGCATAATTCTTACCAAAGAGATTAAAAAGGGAGCCAACATTGATCCCACAGGATCAGATTACCCCAAAGGCTCAGAGTTCTTTGAATCCGGGCATATCATAAGGCCCAAAGATGTCCCCTTCCTTCTGAGCATAGGGAGAGACAGGGTTCGTGTTCTGAAGAAATTCAAGGTTGTTGTTGTTCCCACTGGTGACGAGCTGGTCCCATATGATATAAAAAATTCAGAACATGGTATTAAAGATTCTAACAGTTGGGGAATCAAGAACTTACTGGATGAGTCCGGGCTGTTTCAGACAACCCACCACGCGATTGTGCCTGATGATCGAGAAAAAATCCGAGAAACCCTCAGGAAAGCGCTTAAACGTTATGATGTTGTGATAACACTTGGGGGGAGCTCGTTTGGCGAGCGAGATTACGTATACAGGGTGGTTCAGGAGTTTAAACCAGGAATAATATTCCACGGTGTTAAAATAAAACCTGGAATGCCAACCTTTTTTGCGAAAGATGGTGAAAAGATCATAGTAGGTCTCCCCGGTCCCGCTGTTTCTGGAATGATGTCTATGGTCGAGCTGTTCTTACCAGCATTTATGCATGAAGCTGGAATTAATGGTTTTGAATTCAAGATAAAAGCGATCATAGCCGAAACTGTTAAGCTGTCAAAAGGTAAAGTGAACCTCATTCCAGTAGCTTTACGAAAAGGAAGTTCCTGTGCGTGTCCAATCACTGGATCTTCCTCCGATGGATCCCGCTTAGCACGAGCACAGGGTTATATTTCATATGAGGGAAAGACTGGTTTCCTGGAGCGTGGTACTCCGGTTAATGTAAAGCTTTTTTCTGTCCTTCCCCTTTAGCTTGGCATCCATTCGACCTGAAGAATTTCAGATCTTCAGGTGTGTTCAGGTTGAAAAATGTATGTTCATAGCTTGCAGGTATAGGAAAATACTCGTGAGGAATCATTTTAGCAAAACTTTTGAGAGTACGCAATGTGTTTGAATTCAGACCATCGTCCAGAGATTTTTTCAGGTATATGGCGTGAAGAGGTTCCACACCACCATCTGAATGAATGGGGATCAATGCCACACTGGATTTCCTTCTGATCATGAGGGAGATTAAATCGGCAGAGATGCAGGGCATATCACCAGCAAAGGCGAAAATATCACCAAGATGCTGAATGGCCCAGATTAGGGAATCTACGATGGTACCCTCCGTATTATCTTTGATGATTCTAATGCCTTTGCCTGAAACGCTGAGATCTTTTGAAAAAACTATCACCTCATCAAATTCCTTTACCTTTACAATGGTTTCAACAACTCTATCGAGGAGTCTCTTTCCGTCTATGAGAATGCTGTGCTTACCCGGAAGTCTCACACTTCTCTTCACAAAAACAACAGCAATCATTAGCTCAGCAATTGGAAAATCACAATAAATATATTTGGAATTTGCTCACGGACATCTCTATTTCATCATTAGAGCTCGAGTTGCTCCACCTGATAAGAACACTTAAGCATATTGTATTTCAACATTCCCTTCGTTTAACAATGTTCCGCAGGAAAAAGATCATAAAATATATACGCTGTCTAAAACTTTCTTAGATGCTCAATCACAGAGATGATCGTGCATGCCGAAGTATGATGAGAAAAATATTCTGAAAGAGATAGAGCAATCGATGGTGAATGGCTACCTGAGCCACGATGATAAGGTTGCCATCTCAAAAAAATTGAAGGTACCGATCTCCACCGTAGAATCTGTTGCATCATTCTATGATTTTGATGAGAAATCTCCAAAAATTTGCGATGGCTTGAGCTGTTCCCTGAGAAGAAAAGAACTTGCAGGGATAGATACCGATCATGCGGTAAAGGTATCGTGCCTCGGATACTGCGATCACGGTCCCGTGCTGTACATAAATGGCAAATACATGCAAGCGAAGGCAGGAAAACTCTACGAGATTCCTGAGAGTAGAATGGAATACATAAATGAGAAAAGGGAAAAGATCGAGGACTACATCAACGCAGGTGGTTATTCTATCCTTACCGCCGGCAACAACATTGGTTTTGACAGTGTGATCACTTCAATCGAAAAAACGGATCTGCGTGGAATGGGGGGAGCAGGTTTTCCGGTTAAATTGAAATGGCTCTCTTTTCAGAAAGAGAGAGTCGATGGCTCGTACCTGCTTGTTAACGCCCACGAAGGAGAGCCTGGAACCTTTAAAGATAGAGTGTCTCTCGAGCTTCAGCCTCATCGCCTCCTTGATGGTATTTTGATAGCTAGCAGAGCCAACTCTATCAAGAAAGTGATCATTGCTCTGCGATGGGAGTACAAGAACGCAATGCAGAGTCTAAATATGGCCACCGATGAGCTCACCGCCCTTGCCACCACAAAGGGTGTTGAACTCCCAACCATAGAAATTGTCCAGGTACGCGGTTCCTACGTTACGGGTGAGGAAACTGCCCTTATGGAAGCGATCGAAGGTCGCAGGAGCGAGCCCCGGTTGAGACCACCCTTTCCAACCGAAAGGGGGCTCTACGGTAAACCAACTCTGGTTCACAACGTGGAGACTCTCAGCGTTCTAGCAGATATCGTAAATAGTGCCACAGATACCATAATGAAAAAATACTGTGTGACCGGTGATGTGAAAAACCCCGGGGTTTACAGCGAGAGAATTGGTACCGTCGGCAACGATATACTCTCGATAGCCGGTTCATCGCCCGAGAAGATAAAGGCATTCCTTCCGGGAGGACTCTCCGGGGGGATAATCAAATCTGGTAATATATCCGAACATCTTGATTTCACCGGTATACGAAAAACCGGAGCTTCTTTCGGGACTGGTGCATTCATAGCAATTTCTGCAGAACGGTGTATTGTGGATGTTGTAAAAACCATATCGGAATTTTTCAGCCGGGAATCCTGCGGAAAGTGCATGCCATGCAGGTATGGTTCATCATATATCCATGAAACGATGAAGAAGATTACCTCTGGTAAAGGGAGCGAGAGAGACGTTGAATCAGCAAAGGAGGTTGCCAGAACTATGATGGACGGTTCCATCTGCGCTCTCGGTGTGGCAGCTGGAAAGGTTTTCCTGGATCTCGTAAGCAATTTCGGTGAAGATGTTAAGGAACACCTTGAAGGGCGCTGCTCGGCAAATATCTGTTTCGGGGGTGAGAAATGAATGAAAATCTATCTTAACGGCGTTCCGTATGAAGCGCGGGACGGCCAAACAATTCTTGAGGTAGCCAGAGACCACGGAATCAATATTCCAACCC
>WAQW01000039.1 GCA_015520045.1 Thermoplasmata archaeon
GCCTTCAACAACAGCAGAATTTATTCTTATCCTGTGGAATCCAGAATACCATCAAGGTGTCTCTTGATTATCTTTCCGGGTTTGATGATTTCTGGCATCCTTTATCCGTATGAACATGATATCCACTTCTTCAGATACGGTTTGGCAGTATCAATATCCAGATGCCACAATCTCTGTAGTGAAAGCTTGAAGTGATATACACGTGATGTCCTGAGATCGAGTGATTTGATGGAGAAAAGACGTTTCTTTCCCTCCCCTACCAGATCATCAGGATTCTTCATTTAGCCATATAATGTGTTTCTCATTCATAGGGGAAGAAATGTGAGAACTTATTTAAATTACCCACATGATCCTGAAGAGATCCTAAAGAATGCAGTTATAAAAGTAAGGAAGACAGCGGGATCTATTTCTTTGATGATTTAGAGCTACACGAAAACATCAATGGTTTTGAGGCATTTGTTCATTTTCAAGTTCTCCAGAGGAGAGGGAATAGAACCAAGATTAAGATTGATAAAAGCAAGAGGAACAATGAAAAAGTACTACTGCCCATAGTGATCAGAGAGATAATTCATCCATACTCTGACGATCTAGCAGCCAAGGTGAGGGTATATACCCTTGAAGAGATCATGGTAGAGAAGATTAGGAGCCTTTTTCAGAGAACAAGATCCAGAGACCTGTATGATGTGTGGTACCTATGGAACAATATAAATCTAATAAAAGTCTCTCAAATTCTCAGTGAGGAATTCAGAATAAAAAATGTAAAGTTGGACATTAAAGACCTGAAAGAGAGGAAAAATGATTTTGGGAATGCATGGGAGAGCTCACTCAACCATCAAGTTAAAAATCCGCCTAATTTTGCAGATGTATTTTCATTTGTTCTAAGGAAAATGAAGACATCGTTAGGATAGAGATAAAATCTGTAGAGTACGATTATTTTTATCCTTACTTAAACCTGTCGCTCAGTTCTCTCCTTTCATTCTTCTCTGAAATCGAAAAAAGAGTACTAACAGTGATCCTTCGGAAGCTTTCTAACAAAAGCTTTGGATGGAGTCTTAATCTATTTCAAGCTATAAAGCGCGGTTGATTTTATTGTTATATCATAAAATAAATGGATCTCCTCAACATACCAGGGGTAAGTTCCAATCTTTAAGCATTATGGAAATATGCTATTTATAACCCATCTTCGTGATTTTTATCTTAGGATTCTCTTGTTAAAGCATGTAATGCATCTGAGATAGTCTGTTTAACTACTTTCTGGCCATTCTTTGGGTATACTCTTACCCACACGATCCCAAAGAGACAAAAAATGATTAATCATAATCAAAGAGTGGCCACCACTTGAATATCCTAAGAGATAGAAATCCGAGAATGATCATTCCAGAGTAAAGGGCCGGGAATTCTGTAAGATCGCTTAAGGATATATTTGAAGCGTGAAGTGAAAGTATATTCTGGAAAAAAATCATATACGGAAACAGCGAGAAGAGCACGCTGTTCTGCGATATGATAGAGAACGCAATGAAGAATATTATGAAATAATAGAACACCACGACTATCTCTGCCAGGAGGCCGTATCTGGAAACCAGCGATGCAAGAAGGAAAAGAGCGTGTGATGCCAATACTGCAAAAAATGTTGCAAGCACAAAAAGTTCCAGAGATCTTACATTAAAATTCCCGATTGTTGCATAAGCCGTAATTGAACCCACCAGCGATGAAATAATGTCAGATACAAAGAAAAGAACCTGTTTTGATGCAATGAAATTTACAGAAGTTATAGGATACGAGACGTATGTTTTGATAAGTCTACTGTCCTGGTTGTTCCTGAGATCTTCAAGCATTGTTATTGTCCATATCAGCCCAAGAAGAAAAAAGGAGAATATTGAAAAGCTAATGGCACCGGGGGCAAATGATTCCTTATCGAACTTTATTGCACCTACGAGTGCGAGGAAAATACCGATGCTAATCGCAGTGTGCAAATAGTAGTTCCTACTCTTCCACTCAATCTTTAGCAATGGTTTCATATATCTCATCAAGAAAACGCTCCTTTTTGTCCAGAACCTTCATCGATATAATCTCCTTCTCGAATAACGATAATGTTCCAAGAAGTCTCTTCAGATCCGTATATTCTACTTTCAAACCTCTATCGCCTTTCTTAACCCTATGATCTTTTCTGAGTAATTCATAAAGCAACCCATCATCTTCTGTATAAATTTCCAGAATGCCCTTATTCCGGTCTTCGGGCTGAATATCTCTCAGGCGTTGGTTATCTATGATCAACATTCTGTCAGCAACATTAACAAGCTCATTGAGATCGTGGGACGAGATAATAAAAGACGTTCCTGACTCTGCAAGTTTCCTTATCATTTCCTGCATAACTTCCACTGCGGTTCTATCTACGTTTGAGAATGGCTCATCTGCTAAAACAATCTTGGGAGAATGAACAACGGCAATAAGGAATGCCAGCCTTTTCAGGTATCCTGCGGAGAGATCACCGATTCTCGCATCTAACACCTTTTCAATGCTGGCAAGCCGGATCAAATCTTGATCGGGTTCAACTCCATAGATTTCGCAGACTATGCGTAGAAATTCTTCCACCTTAATCTTCCGGGGAAATGCTGGTTTGTCAGCGACAAAACCAATTAATTGCTTGGCCTGATCCGGAGTCTTACCAAAAATGCTTATCTCACCAGTATAGTTCTTCCTCACTCCGGCCAATGTCTCTACCAGTGTGGTCTTTCCGAATCCGTTTGGGGCTATCAATCCCGTAACGCCAGTACCTATGTTGAAGCTTGCATTTCTGAACACATAGTTGTTCCCGTATCTCTTCGTAAGGTCTTTGCATGCAACAATGCCGTAACCATTATTTCCATGTGCCATTTTTCCTCCTCTTCCTTCTTCTGTATGATGCTATGGCAAGCACAATAGCCACTGGAACTATTATGGGAAATCCTATTGCGAATGAAACAACAACGAATGTCGCGGCAACATATGGCCAGTTAACAGGAAAGACTATGTAACTGGTGCTATGAAGGGTAAGTATCATTCCGACCGGATATGACCGGTTTCCACCATAAATCTGTACCCCAAGCAAATAGTTTATCACGGGATCCATGCCTGCTTGCATTTCAACCAGCAACTTGTTACTTGCTGCAAATATATCACCTTGGGGGTTCGTATATACATATATTCCCGGATGGAAATGATACAAGCTGGATTGTGTGATCATACTGTGGTATATATCTGATTGCGTAGCATTTATGTAAATATTACGGAACGAAGAGATCACGTTACCTGAATAAAAGAACGGAAGATGCACCTGTGTTCCATTGTAATAAAATTTTCCACCATTTTCTGTTAACTCCACAGTTTTATTAATAAAAAACGGTTTTGATAAGTAATAAAACTTGGCGTGAATCTTAAGTGTGGTAATGTGAGAAGATGAACTCACGCTGAGATATCCTGTGACATTATGGCTGTTAAGGATCAGGTTGCTTGCCGATATAGAGTAGTTTTCATAACTTCCCGGATAATATGGAGGTTGTTTAGTTGTGGGTTCAAAGTAAAAATGTCCATGGTTTACGGTGAACAGACCAGATGTTAGAATACTTATTACTGTTAAAAAAAGGATAATATAAACCGTTTCCCTCCTACGTGTAATTTTTTTCACGTTTATCCCAACTGCAACCTATTTTTATCAACTGTTGTAGTAAACATTACCCATGCCAGAGCTGAAGTATCCACTTCCCCACGAGTTAGGAGGTACTTTCTCTTGGCTATGAAACCCTTGTGTTGTTGAAATATACCATATCCCTATGTGATACTGACCGTTGGCATATCCAACGTACGTGTTAGGAGCAGTGTTTGCCCATTTGGGATTTTCCATATGTATCCATGCAACAACGTCCCAAGCAACTTTTGTTACTTTCCAATATATTGCATAGCCGTGTATCCAAGAACCGTTACTCCACGAATATGTCCAGTTTGCCTCAAAATTTGTGGTAAAAATTGCCCAGCCAAATAAATCCTTGTAGGTTGTTTGCCAGAGTCCGGATGATCCAAATCCACCATTTACAGCAGGAGTTGCATTGTCTTCGTTAGCAGGCGGAAAGGCGTTCATCATTCCCAAGATACTCACTCCAAACAAAGAAAAGAGGACAAGCCCCAGCAGCAAAAGTTTCTTCTTTGCTTTTTCTGCCATTTCTCTGCTTCTATTTATGGTTATCACCTTAGTATTATCATTCGATACATATATATATCTTTCTACGGATTTGATATTAAAATCGCAATAGCAATATGTTATCAGAATTTAATTGTAGTTGCGTAACTCGGAACGATAATCTAATATTTCACTGTTCGAACATAATCTGAGGGTGCTCAACCCGCCTTCAGGTATTAAATTTAGTTCATGCATTTCTCGACCTTTAACCAATAATCTCCATTGAATTCATTGCTTATATAGCTGTCTATGCCTTCAACAATAGCAGGGTTAATTCCAGATTTTTCTCATATACATAACTCCTGGCGATTCTAACGCGTTTCCATATACAACGATCTGACGCGAACCATCACAGAACTGGAACAACCATAATGTTAATATCATATACAGGGAGAGATACATGAAGAACATGCCAGAAGCGGTATTCCGGTTAATGGAGGTATTCTCATGGTAAGAAAATATTCAGTGGAGGAGAAGTTCCAGATAGTCATGGAGTCCTTTACAGACAATGTATCACAGTCCGATATATGAAGGAGGCATGGCATATATCCTGTTCCCCATTGGAAGAGAGGGAACAGTTCATCCAGGGAGGAAAAGCATCACTATCTCAGAGAAGAAATTCCGATACCAGAGATAGGGAGATCGAGGATCTGAAGAAGATAATCGGAGATCA
>WAQW01000040.1 GCA_015520045.1 Thermoplasmata archaeon
AGCCGGCTGTATCTATTAAAAGAGAAAGTTTCGTTAATGATAATTCATATGCTAGTATAGCATTCCGGAAGCAGGGCCGGTAGATCAGCGGTAGATCGCCTGCTTCGCAAGCAGGAGGTCTCGGGTTCAAATCCCGACCGGTCCATTTAATGTATTAATCGAATACTTTTTATCCCAGCAGTCATTATGTTATCATGACCATGCAGTCGAAGTACCGGGAACTGCTTCTCGATGAGGATGTGCGAAGATGGTTTGAGAACCTTAGGGCAAAGTCGGTTCTCACCGCAACTGTAGCATTGAGAAATTTGGGTCATTATTGCGAAATCAACCATATAAATCCTAAAGAAATACTCGATAAAGCCAGAGATAATGAAAAGGAGTTCAGATATGAGTTCATAGATTTCGTAAGGAAGATGGAGAAGGATGGCAAGGCAGGATCATACATAGCGAGATTCAAGAAGGTTATCCTTTCATGGCTGAAGTTTAACGGTATCCGTTTGCAGTTAACCGTTAACATATCAGGGGAAAACGAAACACCAACAATAGTTAACGAAAGAGTACCAAGCAAAGAAGAACTAGCAAGAATCCTCAGAAAAGCCACATCAAGAGGCAGAGTTGCCATAGCTATCATGGCCTTTTCAGGATTAAGGCCAGAATCCCTTGGAGACTACGAAGGCACCGATGGTCTTAGAATCGGAGACATCAAGGATCTCAGGTTGTCTGATAATATAGAATTCGACAAAATACCTGCAATGATCGTGGTGAGGGGAAAACTCAGCAAGGCAAGGCATCAGTATTTCTCATTCATTGGAGAAGAAGGTGCTACATATATCAAAGAATATCTTGAGGAAAGAATGAAGCATGGAGAAGAGCTGACATACGAGTCTCCATTACTGCAGTTCGATGTCCGGGGTGTAAAGAAAAACAGATTCCTTAGAACGACTCTTGTCACAAGGGATATAAGGAATGCCATAGAGAACTCAGGCATGAAGATGCGACCATATGTTTTGAGAGCATACTTCAGCACAGCCCTCGACATCGCAGAGTCAAAAGGTCTCATATCCCATCCCTGGAGGCAGTTCATAATGGGCCATAAGGGTGACATAGAGGCTCGTTATTCTACAAACAAGAGATTGCTGCCAGACATGATAGAGGAGATGAGAGAATCCTATAAGAAATGCCTCAAATATCTTGAAACCAGAGCATCTGATCTATCGGAAGAAAATGCAAAACGTTACTTTCAGCAACAACTCTTATTAACAGTAGGCTACAAGCAGGAGGAGATAGACAAGATAAACCTTGATGAGATCAACGATGATCAGTTCCAGCAATTGTTAAGGGACAGGCTTCTTGGAAAGATGGCGGAGAACGGCTCAAAGCAGAAGGTTGTTCCCCTGAATGACATAGAGAGGTTACTCAGCGAAGGCTACGAGTTTCAGGCAGTATTGCCCAACGGAAAAGCTATAATGAGAATGCCATTTTAAGATTGTGACTATATCTACACTCATAGATTATGAATATCTGCCGGATAAAACTGCAGAGAAGATATTAAGAATTATACAAGAAAGAGAGAGGCGTTTTACACCGACATACACATCTGATATTTACAGGGAATACTATGGAATAGGCAAGAACAAAAGATCAAACGAGATTACACACGAGCCAATAGACAATGCAATTTCAAGATTGGAAAAACTAAACTTTATAGAGAATAGGGTGTCTCACATTTCATGAAATGTCAGACAGATGTCGAACATTATTAACAAAATGAGCATATTGGGATATGCCCTCACAGCATATCCCACGGATTATGGAAGCAATAGACAATATAGTTTCGCCAGATGATAGAAAGAGAAAGTACACAGATCGGCAGATCCTGAAGCTACTTGTGTTACTGCAGATTTTCAGGGTCTCTTACAGATCATCCAGGATGTTCCTCACCAACCATGAATATCTTAGTATGGCTGGTCTCAAAGAAATACCAAGCTTCCAGACCCTGTCAAGGAGGGCAAGGCTCCTTGATCTGCATGCAATAAACAGGGAGATCACCTTTCTCTATTCAATGGAATCCATTGCAGCAGTGGATTCCTTCATGATACACACCTGCAAATATTCCACTGCAATGAGGAGAAAATACCGGGGAAACTATAGGGACCCTGAATCAGGATGGTCAAAGACCACCAAGGGGTGGTCTTATGGACGCAAGTGTCACATGACACTTGATGTTGATTCCCTCCTGGTCATGGACTGGTTAATCACCAAAGGAAACATCCATGATTCCCGTGTATCCAGGGACATGATCGATTCGGTGAGGAATTTCTCCTATATTCTTGCAGACTCAGCATATGACACCTCAGACACTTATGATTATGTGTTTGAGAACACACATGCCCTTCCCGTAATTGACACAAACAGAAGGAGAGGCATTGTTCCTGAACGGTTATCGGTGAACAGGAAGATCGGCATCGATCTCAGGAGGGAATATGCTTCGCTATATTCCCTGAGATGGGAAATAGAGCGGACATTCTCCATACTGGAGGAGATCCTGCAGTGTGAAAATGTCTGGTACACAAAGAACAGAGATTATGACAGTGCAATGGGCCTCAAGGCCATAGCGTACAATCTCATGGTCATTTCAAACATTGAAGCAGGAGAAAAGCCAAGGGAAATTATGAAAATCGTCGCTTGCTAAAACATGAGACACCCTATACTAGCAAAGTAAAATTTACAGTTTAGACGAACACTAACTCATAAAGAATTTAGATCCAAAATATAAAAAACTGCGATTTAAATAGTTTTAAATAGTTTTTGAGAGATAAGATATAAAATGAACGATCATTTAGCCGAATTGTTTAATGATACAAAGATAGTTATAAAGATCAAGAAGAGATTGCCTTATCTGTTTCAACTTGCTGAGCTAGAAAGTTCAAGAGCAGGTAAAATAGGGATGGAAGTTGGATCTGTTAGAGAAAAGATAATTATAGCTCTCTTGATTTATAAATACGGTGAAGAAAATGTTGAATCAGACTTACCAATTACTGAACCAGAAGTCGATGTTAAACTGTTCGGTCAACCAATTTCGATAAAGACTATCTCTGGTAGAGAACCATCCGGCATAAAGTTGATTTGGACTGTTGATCCAGAAAAAGCAAGGGATTTTCTAAACACCTGGTATCCAAAATATGATTTGATTTTCGTTCACATCAATTGGTCTGGCAATGGAGGCCTGTATTATGTTCCTAGCGGAATTCAAGAAGAAGTTTTTAATAGGGTGGGGAGAGAAAAGTATATTAAATTACCAAAACAAGGAACTAATCCCCGAGGTGTTGAGATTTCCAAAGACGCCCTAAGGACGATCATAGACAGTTATGGGACGAAGGTTATAAAAATTAATTGGGTTAAAGAACCAATAGAATATAATCCTTTTAAAAAATGGGTTGACTTATGGGGCGAGGAGTGATGGATGGTAACAATCGACGAAACGGTTCGCAAACAAGCGCATTCGGTAGCCCCAGCAGGGCAAATCATGATTCTTCAAAATTTTACAACAGTAGGCTTTATGAAGGATTTCCCAAAGGAAAAGAAAATGTGGACTTTCATGAGAACTTATTACCAGTTGATTCCATAGACAAAATATTTTGTAAATCAGCGGAGAGAATGATGGAAATACCGGATAAAAGTATACACCTAATGGTCACTTCCCCTCCGTATAATGTTGGAAAACTGTATGATAAGGACATGTCTTTAGATGAATACAGGTCTTTCCTGTTATCCGCGTGGAAAGAAACTTACAGAGTACTAGTTCCGGGCGGTAGAATCTGCGTAAACATTGCGAACCTGGGTCGAAAACCATACATCCCGTTGCACACATTTATAATAGAAGACTTACTCAATCTGGGCTTTTTAATGAGAGGAGAGGTTATTTGGGATAAGGGGGCTACGGCCGCTTCATCCGTTGCCTGGGGAACGTATCTCTCAGCCAAGAATCCAGTTCTCAGGGATTCCCATGAATATATACTGATCTTTTCGAAAGATACTTTCACCAGAGGAGTCAAGGATAAAATGAAATCAACACTGACGAAAGATGAGTTCTTAGAGCTTACTAAAAGTGTTTGGACATTTAATGCAGAATCCGCAACTAAAGTAGGCCATCCCGCTCCTTTTCCTGTAGAACTACCCGCAAGATGCATAAAACTGTATACATTTGAGGAGGAGATAGTACTTGATCCCTTTATGGGTAGCGGGACAACTGCGGTTGCAGCACTTGAATTGAATCGACATTTCGTAGGTTACGAAGTTAATGAAGAATATATCAGGATAGCGGAGAAGCGAACCAAGGAGGTTATAGAAAGAAAGAAGCAACAAATATTGCCAGAAGTATAATGATTAGAGATATGCAACGTGTGTTTATGGTGCCTTGGTTTTAACCTATTTCTATCTTTTCTTTGACCCCCATCTTGTACTTTTTTGAAGATCCTACATTTGACATCGGCCATTCAGAATTAGGTACTGCTTCAGTATGCTTTGCTGTATGTGCATCACTGACACTTTTGATGAGGGCACATGACATATTATTCACTCCTGCGGAGAGCAATTTGAGGGGAACAGGGAAGGGGGATTTTAAACCGCACAATGTCGCTCCGCTCAGTGCGAAATAATTGTATATGGGGGAACTTCTGCCCATTTTTCAACTATTCATAGTGCAATAATTGCACGAAAGCACTACCCCATCGTTTGAGAAGAGATAAGTGATATTGGTTGAGTGATTTGCTACGCAAGCATCAGAGGGAAGCATTAAATTTTTGTTTCTTATTATCTTAATTCGATGTGGATTAGGAGCGCGGAAGTTTACAATCACAAGTCGATTAAAGATAGTGGTGTTGTAAGACTTGAAAAGGGGACTAACATGCATTGTCGGAATGACTGGAACAGGCAAAACCTCTTTCCTGGAAGGAGTTAAACTTCTTGACCAGAAGATTATTCCCAAAGAGTCGGAACTCTTCCGGGGTTCTGACGTTTCTCAGAAAATTACCAATGGATCTTTAATGGCTTCCAGTGTTAAGTTAGTTGAGGCAAAACTTGTATTAGACGATAGTGACGTTAAGGAATTGTCCGAAATAACTCAGAATGGTGATCCGAAAGAGATCACTGTCAACAGGTATTTGGATGGGCATTTTTCTGTGTTTATAGACGATAAAGAAATAGATAATCAATCGTTTGATAGTACTGCTATACTGAGCGTTGTTGAAGAATTCCGAAAGAATTTTGAGAATGCCATGAACAGAAACAACAACATACGTGCTCATGCAGTGTCTTTTAATAATGCGCTTGATACATTTAAGGAAACTAATTTTGGAGACAATAAAGAGAGCGAGCTAGCTATCCAATCTCTGCGGAATTCCTTAGGGCCAATTCCCAAAGATCCCCAATTCCAAAAGGAATACGATCAAATGTTAAAAGAGATCGAAGAAGAAATAAAAGAGGAACGTTCGAAGTTAAACAAGTCACCATTTAACTTTTTGATAGGTAATCTTCCAACCATTCACTACATGGACAGCGTCTTCAGTATTGAAGATAAAATATCAATAGATCAGTACATAAGCAACCCCGGTAGTTCTGAGACTTTCAATTCTATAGCCTTGCTTACACAAGATTTGTTACCAAGTGGGGTCAAAAATGTAAGAACACGAAACACTCCTGTTAGAGACTCATATTTCGAAACGATTTCGAATAAGTTAACTACTGCATTAAGTAAATTTTGGAGTCAGCAAAGATATGAATTTAAAGTGAGTTCAGACAATACAAATTTAACATTTTATGTAAAGGATCTTGAAACTGGCGCTATTGTCTCAGTAGTAGAGGGGAGTGAAGGGTTCAAATGGTTGTTGGCATTTTATATGGAAATTTCTTCAATAATGTCCAAATCTTCTAAACGGACAGTGATTTTATTAGATAACCCAGCAACTAGCTTGCACGACAAAGGGAAAGGAGATGTACTTAAGTTACTGCAAGAAATCAGTAACTCGGAAAAACTCCAACTTATTTACACTTCACACGAGCGTGCGCTTATCGATCCTTGGCAACCTAATATAATCAGGCTAGTAGAGAAGAAAAAGGATGAAGGAACTAATATTATTAGTCTAAACACCAAAACAGATGCGAGTGTTTTAGCACGTATCAGAGAATACATAGGATCTCCAGCAAGATATTCTCTATATGGAGCATCCAGAACTCTTCTTTTTGAGGGAATAACAGATATGAATATCTTCCTGGCATTTAATGAATACCTAGAACGAAAGGGTCAAAAGTACCTGAGCAGAGACATATA
>WAQW01000041.1 GCA_015520045.1 Thermoplasmata archaeon
ATTCTCCAGCCTGAGAACTTCCCCCGGACAGGAAGTAAAACATGAAATGGTGTAAATTGGCTTTCCACGAGATCGAGAAATAGAACTATCACGATATGAAGCTTACAGATGATCAAGATAGGACAGAGGGTATACTGGATACAATAGCCACAAACCAGTGATCCCCGGAAAAGTTGATGCCTATGAAGATATTTTCCATAAACGTTCATATACTCAGCAAAAAAGAAGAATGGAGGGATCGGGGATAATGTCTAACACCCGCAGTAAGAAATTGGTAGATAGTATATTATGTTGAACACTGTAACACTCCCCGGGTTACCCTTTATTTTAAGAACTGAGTGATGTGATCAGCACTCATACTCACGATCGTTGACGTTGCGGACGAAGTTCGAGTTATACAACAACTCGGCATTTTTAACGCTGATGTTTTCTCCTGTTTCAGTTGATTCTCAAGTACCAGAAGATTAAGGGATTGCATGCAGTCAGGAGTTGCAGTTTTCAGATACGATCACTGCGAGCAATGGTTGCCGATCAATCTCATGGCTGTTTGAACATCAACGTTATGAATTCAATTACTACTCATTTTAATATAATGTCGAGCAATGGCTGTGCATGCTCAGAGGCCTCAACAGGCAACATATACGCGTCATCGAGACGGTTGCATCTATCGAATCTCTTCGTCTCTTGGGGATATTCTTTATTTTGCCCGTGTTTACTATCTATGGTGAGAATTTTTCAAATTCTGGATTGCTCATAGGAGTAGCATTCGGTGCATACGGTGCCGCAATGGCACTCTTTCAGATCCCATTTGGCATCGTATCCGACCATATTGGTCGCAAAAAAACGTTGATCATAGGCATGATACCGTTCGTGATTGGGAATCTGATGTGCTGGCATCCGATCAATATCTACATTCTGATTGCTGGTCGATTCATAGCCGGAGCAGGAGCTATCACATCGGTCAGTGTCGCCCTTTTACAGGAATCCATTCCCGAGCACCGTAGAAACATAGCAATGGCCATAGTTGGTATCCCTGTGGGGCTCGTATTCATGGTCGGGGTTCTGGTTGGTCCCTTGATATCTCTCTATCTCGGAACCAGTTATATATTCCTGATAACAGCTGCTCTTGGAGTGATAGCCTTCATTCCAATAGCATCACTCAATGAGACCAGAAATCCAATGAAAAGCTATACACTTAAGGGAAAGAGAAGAAGGATTGCAGCGATCACATCGAGCAGCTTGAAGTTTGGAACAATAAGCTTCATAGTTTCAGCACTGATGTTTTCCTATTTTTATTATCTCTCTCAGTTCCACCAGCAGTACATTCCGAAAGTAAGCCTTACAACCCTTCTGCTTGTTCCCGTTTTGGTCGGTGGATTCGTAGCTGTTGTACTTTCGAGGTATGCGGATAGAGGGAAGACTACTCAGGTTACCGTCGCCTGTTTATCTCTCCTCCTGGTAAGCGTTCCGGCTGTGTTCATTCTGGCGTATCTATATCATAACAGTGTGATGATTGTCGTCGGCAGTGTGGTCTTTTTTGCGGGTTATTCAGTATATGAGATAGCATTTCCAACTCTTGTTGCAAAACACTCACCTAGAGGGAGTTACGGTTCCAATCTTGGGGTTTACAACGTCCTTCAATTTTCCGGTCAACTCGGAGGTTCACTTGTGGCAGGAATATTTATCGGCAAATACATTTACGGGATTGGACCTTATATCACAGCTCTGATATTCGTTATTGCTCTTTTTCTCTCTATGGGAATATTGAGAGATATTCTCAGAAGAGCGCGATCTGGAGAGGAGGATAACCTGTAAATGCGAGATAACTTCAGCCACATGTATGGGATCAGCTCTCAGTTATTCAACGGGGGGTTAGGATGGAATTTTTCTTACCATGCATACGACGACGAATTCCACGCTTTTCATCGGGGAGAGAGGGCATTACAAAATATTTATATGACCCAAAGCAATCGGGTGGATACGCGCATTGTATGCACCCTTTAAGATTGCTTTAAGGGGGAAGGGAAGAGGTTGGTAAAACCTGTGAAGCCGGTATTGAAGATCGACAAAATGGATTGTGCAGTCTGTGAAACTGCCTGGTGGATGGTTTGGCTTGAGCACCGATGAAGGACGCGCCAAGCGGCGAAACGCCTCGGGAAGGCGCATGGAGCTTTGGATCCGAGGGTCTCCGAATGGGACTTCCTGTTTCTTCATGAAACACTCCTTCGGGAGGGGGAACCCGGGGAATTGAAACATCTTAGTACCCGGAGGAAGAGAAATCAATCGAGATACCGTGAGTAAAGGCGATCGAAAGCGGTAGAAGGCAAACCGAATGTGTATATGAAAATATACATAGATGTGGAGTTTGGACCTTCTCTAATGCTTCATACCAGAACCCGAATAACATTGAAAGGTTAGCCATAGAGGGTGATAGTCCCGTAGGGGTAATGGTATATGCTACAAGAGAAGGTATCCAGAGTATTGTGCGTCGTAATTCGCGCAAGAATGTGGGTGTCACGAACATCCAACCTTAAATATGTCTCAAGTCCGATAGCGAACAAGTATCGTGAGAGAAAACTGAAAAGTAACCCGGAAGGGTGGTGAAAAGTTCCTGAAACCAGGTAGTGATAAACTTATAGGGCACTAAAGGGGTGATGCCGTTAACCGCGGCGGACCGGTGTTCTATTGTCCGTGTTGAAGAACGGGCCAGGGAGTTTCGACGAGTGGCGAGGTTAATTCTGAAAGAAGTAGCCGTAGCGAAAGCGAGTACCCGCACAGCAATGGAGGGGTAGCGTACAAAAATGCGTCAAGTCACTCGTGGAAGACCCGAAGCCGGTCGATCTATACCTGAGCAGGTTGAAGCTTAGCGAGAGCTAGGTGGAGGACCGAACCAGTTCTGATGTGCAAATCGATTGGATGACTTGGGTATAGGGGTTAAAGGCCAATCTAGGCCGGCAATAGCGGGTTCCCCCCGATACTACCCGCAGGTAGACTTCAACGGAGATTCCCAGCGAGGTAGAGCTACCGACTAGTCGGCCAGTAACCGAAAGGTTGCACCGATTTATCGAACTCCGAACTTGTTGGGATCGTAGATGTTGGATGCTAGGGTGCAGGGATAAGCTCTGCTCCCGTGAAGGAAACAACCTAGACGAGGGTTAAGGTCCCTAAAACTGGCTAAGTGCGATTTAAAAAGGTTTGGGGCCTAAGACAGTGGGGAGGTTGGCTTAGAAGCAGCCATCCTTTAAAAAGTGCGTAACAGCTTACTCACCGAGGTTCCATGCCTTGAAGATGGAAGGGGCTAAAGCCAGTTACCGAGACCTTCGAGCACCGAAAGGTGATCTGGTAGGGGGGCGTGCAGTATGGACTGAAGGTTCTTCGAGAGGAGGACTGGACCGTATTGTATCGCGGATCCTGGTAAAAGTAGCAGACAAGAATTGTGAGAATCAATTCCGCCGAAAGGGCTAAGGGTTCCTTGGCAATGTTCGTCAGCCGAGGGTTAGTCGATCCTAAGGTTATCCCTAATAGGAAATAACCGAATGGGAAGCTGGTTAATATTCCAGCACCACGACTGTTTTGCCGTACATTCCTGTTTCAGGATATTCAGAGTACGGGTGCCGACGTATCTGCTTGCAGAAGTCTGTGGAGAGTTGTAATGACGAGAAACAGATCAATGCAAGTGGGTCTTCGTACGAAGATTCTGGAAATTCCTGGAACCTCTGAAAAGTTTGTACGGGTCAAAGTCGTGATCGTACCAAGAACCGACACAGGTGCCCCTGGATGAGAAGTCCAAGGCGTTTGGGAATAATGGGTGCGAGGGAACTCGGCCAAATGGCCCCGTATCTTAGGTAGAAGGGGTGCCTATTCCGTGAGGGAATAGGTCGCAGTGGCAAGGGGACCCCGACTGTTTACCAAAAACATAGACCGCTGCTAGTCGGAAACGATGTGTATAGCGATTGAAACCTGCCCAGTGTCGGTACCTGAAAGCCTCGTTCAAGGGGAAGAAGGGCCGATAAACGGCGGGGGTAACTATGACCCTCTTAAGGTAGCGTAATACCTAGCCGCTTAATTGGCGGCTTGCATGAAGGTTCAACGAGAGTCCCACTGTCCCCGCACTCAGCCCCGTGAAATTGATGCACTGGTGCACAATCCAGTATCTCCCACGTGAAAGCGAAGTCCCCGTGGAGCTTTACTGCAGCCTGTGGTTGCGGAGCGACTTTCGATGCGTAGTGTAGGAAGGAGTCGCCGAAGCCTGGATCTTGGTTCAGGTGGAGACGCCAATGAAACACTTCCCTTCGCTGGTTGCTTCGCTAATCTCTGAGGAGAGACAGCTATTGGTGGGCAGTTTGGGTGGGGCGCCACGCCCCCGAAAATTTAACAGGGGCCCCCAAAGGTCAGCTCAGGAGGGTCAGAAATCCTCCATAGAGTGTAAGAGCAAAAGCTGGCTTGACCGTGTTGTGCCCAATGAACAACGCGGATGCGAAAGCAGGGTCTAGCGAACCACCCAGTCCCCTTTTGTGGGGGCGGGTGATAAGAGAGAAGTTACCCCAGGGATAACTGAGTTGTCCTCGGTAAGAGTTCATATCGACCCGAGGGTTTGCTACTTCGATGTCGTCTGTTCCTATCCTGGTGCTGAACAAGGTGCCAAGGGTGGGGCTGTTCGCCCATTAAAAGGAATCCTGAGATGGGTTCACTACGTCGCGAGACAGTAGGGTTGCTTTTCCGTGGGAGTGTTCGAAGTCTGAAGGGAAGGAGCCCTTAGTACGAGAGGAACGGGGGTTCGTGGCCTCTGGTTTACCGGTTGTCTGGCAAGGCATCGCCGGGTAGCTACGCCATACGCTGATAAAAGCTGAAGGCATCTAAGCTTGAAGCAGTCCCTGAAAATAGACTTCGTTATCAGGTCTCTCATAAAAGATGAGTTTGATAGAATCGGGATGTAAGTGCCGAGCTTTTGCGAGGTATTAAGTCCACGATCACTAATCGACCGAATGTACAATCCATGTTTCAGATCTTCTACCGGCTCCCTCTTTGCGTGTTTTTCTGCATAAGCTTTATAATAGGATGAATCATGTTTTTATGTTCCATTGGCGAAGCACGCTAATACACTATGGATGGATCGAGGTTAACTCCTCGGAAAAAACGAAATGAGGACTATCGTATTCTTGAATTCTCCTCAATATTTCTTTCCGGAAAAACAGATTCGCCTCTGCAGTTTAACACGAGAGTTTCATCATCAACAGAGGCGGTGGCAACAGGTTTTCCGTCTATCGTGCTGATGTGGAGCCTGTAAGCTTCAAGATCTCTGATCTCGATCCTACCGTGGTTGTTATAATCATAATCACCGATTCTTACCCGGTCTCCTTCCTTGGCGTGATCCCCCACAGTAAGGAGCCTGACATCTTTTCCGTTATCTGCGGCCAGGAGCATGCCGTTTGAAACCATTCCTCTGATCTTTGCTGGCTTGAGGTTGTACACTATGATGATCTTCCTGCCGATAAGCTCCTCTCTGGAATAGTGATTTCTCAGACCGGCCACAAGCTGCCTCTCCTCGGTACCAAGGCTCAACTTCAGCACATACAGGCGATCTGCATTGGGGTGTTCCTGAACATCCACGATCCTCGCAACCCTGAGGTCAAGAGAGTTGGGATTGACGGAGCTGAGTTCCACCGGGGAAAATGGAGGGTCTGTCTTTATGGGGGCATAGGAAGGCTCCTCACTCAACGTGTGGAACGAACTCTCCAGCGGTGTTTTCATACCTATCATTTTCCATATTCTTTCGGCTGAGGATGGAATGAATGGATAGGCCATTACGGTTGCATAATGGATTATCCTTAGGACTGTGTACAGTTTCGAGCTGCAGCTATCAGAGTCTGTTTTGATCAGCTTCCAGGGAGCGGATCTGTTCATGTAAACATTTCCAAACTGCACCACCTCCAGCCATTCGTGCAGTGCCTTCTTTATCTCGATCCCATCAAGGTATCCCCTGTAAAGAGCAAACTTTTCCCTCAGAAAATCGAGAACTGCAGGGTATTCGTCGTCATGGCCTGGTCTGGGAACAAGAGAATTCTTTAAAATGAAGGAGGTTGACCTGAAAGCCAGATTACCATACTTGCCGATTAATTCAGAGTTAACCTTCTCCCTGAGATCTTCGATGGAGAAATCGGAATCCCCTGTTTCGGGCATAATGGAGGAGAGATAATACCTGATGTAGTCTCCGTTGATTTTCGTTAGTACCTCGCTAACAGTGAAACCCACCCCCTTGCTCTTGCTGAACTTCTTCCCGCTGAAGTTCAGAAACTCGTTGGCGGGAACATCGTATGGGAGGTTGAAGCGTTCCAATGCCATAAGCATGGCGGGGAAGATAACGGTGTGAAACGGAATGTTATCCTTACCTATGAAACAGTAGACCCTGGCATTACCATCCTGCCAGTATTTTTTCCACCTCTCCGGATCGTTTTGCTGGGATGAGTATATCCTGGCGGCTGAGATGTAACCGAGTAGCGCCTCAAACCAGACATATATCTTCTTGTGCTCGTAGCCCTCCACTGGAACCTCAACGCCCCACTCAATGTCCCTTGTTATGGGGCGATCCTCGAGACCAGCCTCCACGAAATTTCTAGTGAATTCCAGAACGTTTTTCCTCCAGTACTCCTTGCCTTTCAGCCAGTTGATCAGGTTATCCTGGAAGCTGCTAAGCCTGAAAAAGAAGTGTTTCGTATCCCTGAATTCAGGCGAATCCCCGCAGATAGCACATCTAGGGGATATGAGATCCTTAGGATCGAGGACCTTACCACAATTTTCACACTGGTCCCCCCTTGCCTCATCGTATCCACAGTGAGGGCATATTCCCTTTATGTAGCGGTCCGGCATGAATCGGTTGCACGTGGGGCAGAACGGAGAGTTCATCACCTTCTCGTACAGGTATCCCTTCTTGAGGAGTTCCAGGAAAACCTCCTTCACGTTTTCGTGATGCTCCTTTCTCATAGTCTCTGAGAAGATATCGAATTTTATGCTGAGACCCTCAAAGGCCTTTTTATGCTCGATGTGAAATCGCCTTGCAAGATCAGCGGGAGAGATCCCCTCAGCATCCGCCTGTATAGTTATGGGCGTGCCATATTGATCACTCCCTGATACGAACATAACCTCATCCCCAATAAGTCTCCTATACCTCACGAAGATATCGGCACCAAGGTAAGCTCCCGCGATGTGGCCCAGGTGCAGGGGATTGTTGGCATAGGGAAGCGCACAGTTTACCAGAATTCTCATAGCTGACACATCTCCTGATGGAAATCAAACAGACTGCTGAAATCGTGATCTGCATATTATGCTTTCTATTATGCGTTTAGAATCTTTTGAATCTCCTCCTCAACATACTGTGGGTAATTCTTTAATCCATTAACATTGAGGGAATAGGTGATTAATGGCCCGTCTTTGAGATTCCACCCTGGATTTCCTCTGCAGAACGGAATAATACACTTTATAAAGTTTGTTTAACCCATATGCTGTACCATCTTTTGAGAATACTTTTACCCACACGATCCTGAGGAGAATCAATCTTTTCTATTGCTTGGCAGAGTGGTGGTGCGCTCAGGTGTGACAAAATTATATAAATTACGAAGAAAGAAGCAGGAAAGAAATATATATGTGATATATTTCGCCACCTATGGAAGTATCGTTCGAAAAGGTGGATGGCAGGGGATACGTGACCGATGTACCGGGCTACGATGCCCTTGAGATTAACGACAATTCGGGGAATTTGAGATCATTCTACCCCACTCAGCTGCTGGCCCTGGCCATGGGATCCTGCTCCAGCAGCGATGTTCTTTCCATAATGAAAAAAAAGAGGCAGGTGGTGGAACGTTACAGATGCAGTGTGATCTACGATCGGGAACCTGAACATCCGAAACTCCTGAAGGATCCCCTGATTCATTACCAGTTCTGGGGCAACATTGATCCGGAGGCTGCCAAGAGATCCGTGTTTTTATCGCTGTCGAAGTACTGCAACGTTTCAATAACGATAAAAAGGGCAGGTATAAAGCTCCATTACAGGATCTCCATCAACGATAGAGTTGTGGAAGAGGCTCCTGCTCCCTAACATTTTTTGAGGCAGAACGCGAACCTCTCCTTTATCCATTCGCGATCCAGGTTTGACATGAAATATCCAAGTCGCGGTCCTCCGTCTCCACCAGTCAGTAACCTGTAAAAGAAGCTGAATCCTGTCCTTGCGTTCATACCGCTCTCCTTTATTATCCGGTATACTGTGTTATGTATGGACTCAGCACTCCACTCAATGTCTTCGATGCTCTTCAGGAATTTTTCTATGATCGGCCTTGATCCCTCTGGTAGCGATACAACCTCTTCGGTATCAAGTATCCTGAATTTAATGCTGTCCGGTGCGTATTTTTCCAGCCATTTTCTCGCCGACTCGATGCGTACCCTGAGAGCTGCATCGGAACCCTCAGTGCGGTGACCGGAACGGTTTATTGCCCTGATAAGTTCGTCCTCGTTCGGATACATCTGTATCAGGGTCACAAGATGCCTGAATCCAACGTCGATGGAGGATTCATACCTTCTTATCCGGGAAAATTCATACACCCTTTTGAAATCCTCGTCCTTCACACTTCCATTCCCGAAGTATGACAGTCGGTAACGATCGAATTCGTCAATTAGGTTCAGAAGACCTGAACCAGGATCGAACACTATGTGCCTCGAGGGATTGTTCTTCGCTATTATGAATCGCAGGATCTCTGGAGGGGAGAAGGAGATCATCTCTGCAGCGCTGATGAGGTTTCCCGTGGAGGAATGCATGGCTCCCTTTCCCTTGAGGTAAATGTGCTCGTATACAATACCGTCAGGTGCACGTCCATTGAAAATCTCACGGATTATGCGCTTTCCAGTGTCATAGGAACTGCCTGCCGCAGCATGATCTTTTCCATATGATTCCACGGTCACTCCGAGGGCGAACCACTTGGCTGGCCATTCAACTCTCCAGGGCATCTTTCCGTGGTCTTTCCGGATATCCGCCTTTCCCCTGTATCCACACCTGCATTCGTACTCGACAAAGGGATAGTCGAAAGCAGTGGCCCTGGTGGTATTCACCCTACCGCAACCAGCGCATATGGGATTATAGGGATACCAGTTATCGGGTAGCTCTCGTCCTGTTACCCCCTCAAGAATTTTTCTGATGAGATGTCTCTTCTCAATGGCAATTCTGGTCGCCTCGGCAAGTTTACCCTTGGCGTAAAGAGAGTGAGTCTTAATGACCTCCACGTTCACCTCCAGCTTTTCAAGAACATCAAGGAAGGGAGCGAGGAAGTAATCGGAATAGTTACCTTCCCCCTCCGGGGATGGAATGGTGTATAGAGGCATTCCAACATGGTTCTCGTACGCAGGGTCGAGAAACGAATACCTGCGTCTCAGAGGGTCCATATCATCGCAGAGGTATATGAATCTCGATGGCAAGCCTCTGTCCCGTATTGCCCTGTGTATTATATCTCCGGTAAGGATCTCCCTCATACTACCTATATGAATGGGCCCTGAGGGAGATATCCCGGTTGAAACAACCTGTTCTCCTGATAGCTTAGAGGCGAACGCGTCTGCCCAGTGCATCTTATTACCCTATCACTTACCAACGAGCCTTGTTCTGACCAGAGATCTCATCCGGACACCATCTATTGAGTCGTCCGGCATCTTTGATGCTATCACGAGTAGTAGGACGGGTGTTCCTCCCTGTTTCTTAACATCTGAAACTGTTCGTTTCAGCGTTTCGCCCGTACTGGCAACGTCGTCAATTATGACTATATTCTTTCCGTTAACGGAGGCAAAGTTACTGCTGAAGATACCCTCCTTCCTGTTTGGATGGGGCCTGTAGATGATGAGCTCCTTACCAAGGAGATAGGAAACCATTGTTGCGAACGGTATGCCGTTGATGGTAACACCGAGGATCGCATCAACGGTGAAGTTGTTGTTATTTGCCTCCTCCTCTATTATGTCTGAGAATATCTCTGAGATGAGGTTAACTCTCTCCCCAAAAACTCCTATGGTTCTCCATCCGATCTTTACATCCCTGACAGCTTTTTCCTTGAGAAACTCTTTACTGAGCAACCACGTAACGGTATTAACTGAAAGATGAAGTTCTGTGGAGATTTCTTTATCGGACATTCCCCTGTTCTTTAAATCAAGTGCTCTCTTATACAGCTCTTCAATGCTCTTCATTTTGACCACTTTTTAACAATTTAGAAAGAAATGCCGATTCAGTATTATAATTTTTATTGGCACAGATTTAACCGGAGCTCCAACATCTTCGTTCTATTGTCTCTCAATCTCCTGCCTGATGCGTATCGCGACCGCCTCAAGCTCGTCCCGGTCTGCGATCTGCCTGTTCCAGTTCAGCGGCTTCTTAGCGAACATACCCTTTTCCGATACCTGTCCTGCCCCACTGTTAGAGATGCAGAATCTTGGTATCAGGTGAAGGTGGTAGTGCATCACTACCTGATTGGCGCAGGTTCCGTTGTTCTGACCTATGTTCATCGCATCGGCGTTCACCGCCCTGCATATCGCGGGTGCGATTTTTCTAGCAATCTTATGAACCTTTACGTAGCTTTCCTCGGATATATCGAAGATGTTCTTGTAGTGTTTTTTTGGCACTACCAGAACGTGGCCAGTTTCAACTGGAGCGTAGTCCAGGAATGCGATAGTATCGCTGTCCTCGTAGACTATGGCCGCATTTTTCCGTTCAACAATTTCACGGCAAAATGTACATTCATTATCAGCCATTGTATTGTGGATGTGAGAATGTTATTAATATCATTCTCTTTTTCCTGGGCATTTATTTGCCTGAGAAAGAGATTCATGGGGAAGGACTTTAAAGCTTGTAATATCAAACCAGAAGAGCATCAGGAGTGAAGTGCCGAAGAGAATAATTTTGAGGATCCATGTCATGGTGAGTGAGCCCTTTTCTACGATATGTGTGGTGAAAGAAAACGGAATGGGGAGAATCTTGTTACAGAATCCTTCAGAACCCTGATGGAACTTATGAGGCGCGGCTCACCGCTTGTTGTGTATATGGGCGAAGGAGTGGAATTCTGATCCAGGCAACAGTAAAATATCATTCGGGAATAAGGTGCTTATGGGAAAGGGAGAAATAAAGATGAACAACCCACCTCCGAGGCCGATAGTACAGCCGCCGGGTAAATCATTGAAATACACTGGTGTAAAGCACACCATATTCGTAATGAGCGGAAAAGGAGGAGTCGGCAAATCCACATTTTCTGTGAACCTGGCTGTTTCACTTGCCAGTCTGGGGAAGAAAGTTGGGTTGATAGATGCTGATATCAACGATCCTGACGATCCAAAGCTTCTCGGTATAAACAAGATGGAAGTTTTCGCTGATGATGAGGGCATAATTCCTGTCAGCACCAAGTATGGTGTAAGTGTTATTTCCATGGCTTTTCTTCTGCCTTCGGAGGATACTCCTGTTATCTGGAGAGGTTCTCTGAGGCATAAGGCTATTCAGCAGTTTCTGGAAGATGTCAAGTGGAAGGGAACAGACTACATAGTTGTAGATTTTCCACCAGGGACGGGAGACGAACCTCTGACACTTGGCCAGCTGATACCGGATGCTGATGGTATCATTATTGTGATCACTCCCCAGGAGGTGGCACTTCTGGATGCTGTTAAGGCGATCAATTTCGCAAAGCAGATTAAGATTCCTGTTCTCGGTCTCGTTGAGAACATGAGTGGATTTGTTTGTCCGCACTGTGGCAACACGATAGATATATTCGGCCGCGGTGGAGGAGAAAAAACCGCATTAAAGTATAAAGTACCGTTTTTGGGCAGAATTCCAATCATACCAGAGGTTGCAGAGAAATCCGATGAAGGAATTCCCGTGGTTACGGTGAATGATACACTCAGGAAGATATTCTCCGATATGGCTGCAAGAATAGTTGAGCAGGTCGAGAAGAAGTAATTTATTCATTTATTTTTGGCACTGAATGGAAACATCCCCATCTTCCTATGAATCGTGCAGCATGGGGATACGTCATTCACAGCTGCCGTCCCGAGGAAAGAACGTCCCTTAACTCTCCGCGCACAATCAGCAGCAAAACACCGGTGATGATGCCGCCGAAAACAATGGCCAGGATTCCAAGTTCGATACTATCTTCCCTGTAGGATGCATCAGCATCTCCTCTCTCAATCAGTCTCCGGAGTCTCAGAATTCGTGCTATAACGTACCCGTCAACAAAAAGAAAAGCAAGAAGGATGGCTCCGGGAATGAAGAAAATTCCAGAAACCGGCATCCCGTAGCCGGTCTGTACGGCCACAAGGACAATGGTGCTTATGGACGTTACCGCAAAGACAATAAAGGCAATTATTGCAATCACAAGGCTAATAAGGGTCAGGGTTGATGCAGACCTTAATGATGCGCTGGAAGCATATCCATCAGATCCTCTGTGAAAATCTATAATGGTGCCGTAGTCGCTGATCACAACCGAATAGAACAATTCGTGATGATCTTTGGGGAATGACAGTCTCACAGACCATGTACCATCTCTCATCTTTCTCGAGGAGATAATATTCACACCTTCTCTCTCAACATCATACTGTTCTGTTGCCCAGTCCTTCGCAATATTCGCTGCATCAAGAGAAGACAAAACTTCCATGGAATCACTTTTATAACGTAGTTCATTATATAAATCTATGCACGTTATGCAGGGGAATTTCAGGCAAGCGGGCTCCGGAATGTGATCTTGAAATGATATGGCCGATGAATGTTTCCCCAAGTATGAAAATTAGTTAAGCAGATAACTTGCTACTATCAGCCTGGAATGCATGGATTGAAGATCGCAGGAAAGGGGAATCGATTGATCAAAGGCAAAAACAGATAACCGGTTAAATCATTAATGCATGGTCGAAGGGCATTTCAATGGAAACAAACGTAATCTATATGATGGATTCCATAGAGGGGATGAAATCAAAGATCGACCCAGAGAGTGTTGATATAATAATTACATCACCTCCATACAACATAGGAATCAGGTACAATTCGCACAAAGACAGCATGCCATTTGAAAGATATCTCGATTGGATGGAAGAGTTTGGAAGAGAATGTGCGAGGATATTGAAAAAAAACGGTTCTTTATTTTTCAACATAGGGGATCGAGCGAGCGATGAATTCAGATCTTTCAAGGTTGCAGAGAGGTTAGCCAGATCCTTGAAACTGCAAAACACCATTCACTGGATCAAGTCAATAGCAATTCCGGAACACGGTATCAATATTGGGCATTTCAAGCCGGTGAACAGTGAACGTTTTCTCAACAATTTTCACGAATATATATTTCACTTCACGAAAACAAAGAACGTCAAGCTTGACAGGCTGGCCATAGGTGTACCTTATGCTGATAAATCAAACATCATCAGATGGGATCACGGAAAAAGAAACGGTGATCGGAGGGACCGGGGAAATGTATGGTACATTCCTTATAATACTGTCTGGTCAGAAAAGGAACATCCTGCGCCCTTTCCGAAAAAGCTTCCAGAGATGTGTATAAAGTTGCATGGCTTTAACAGCGATACGGTAGTTTTAGATCCATTCATAGGTTCCGGGACAACTGCTGTCGTAGCCAGGGAAATGGGGTGTAAGTGGATTGGTTTTGAGATAGATGCCAAATACGTTAAAATGGCGAGAGAAAGACTCTCTCAGGATAATGTGAAAAATGCAAGACCACTCTGAGACGTGATTCGTCTCATGCGACATGAAAAAATTTCAGTGAGAAACTTGCGTTAGGGTGTTTGCTGTTCAGGGATTGCGTTAAATTTCAAAACTCCAACAAAAGATGCAGCCGGATGAAGATCAGTCTAACCTATAAATTCAAGTTATGGGGCTGCCCGGATTTGAACCGGAGTCACAGGCTCCCAAAGCCCGAAGGATACCAAGCTACCCCACAGCCCCTTTACATACCGGTAAGGATTTTTCATCTAATAAAGCTTAACAAAATGGGCTCGTTTTCAGACTCTGTGGAGCAGGGCATCATCTCCGCAAACAAAAAATAGTCAGAATGATTACACTTGAATAGGTCACGGTGATGAATTCAGCCGTTACTGATGGGGTGATGACAGACGGGCAGGCTGAGTGACCATTTACAGTAAATCTACCTGATTTTCTCAAGGGTGAAGGCGCCAAGATCAAAGGATGTTCCCAGCGGGTAGATCTCAATCCACTCCCTGGATCTAACGCTTCCAAGACCCTCCACCCTCAGGAATCCCTTTGCTCCCTCATTCTTAAATTCAATGGAACCATCCATCAGGTACGAAATGGCCTCTACTAACCTGTTGTCAAAAAGAGCAGATTCAAGAACGTTCATTGTTACACCATTCTCATTCTTTCTCTTCTGAGCATATTGCTGGACAAATTTTATCAGGATCTTCTCGTCAAGTTCGGTGGCATAGGTCGTCAGAGATGAGAATATCAATCTGTAGTAGGGATATTTCGATCTGATGGAGCGGACGATCTGGTCCAAACTCTTCAGCAGGGCGCTCACGTTGGTGAGGCTCTCCAAAACAATCGCGTATTCTGAGGGGCACTCAGCACCAATACTCGTGGAATATGCATCTATGAAGTTAAGCAGACCCTTTTCTTCAGCCTCCTCAACATTCTGGTAAATCTGTTTTACCTCGTACTTAATCTCGTTTATGTCCTTGTCTGTTGTTATGACCACAACAGGGATACTTTCCTTCAGGGATGAGGCTATAAAATTCCACACAAGCATATATTTCTCAGAATAGGGTGGCCCAAGGAGGAGCACGTTAGACGCTGTTCTTATCCCGCCCGTGAGGAGTTCATCGAGCTTGGGTATTCCACTCGTTACCTTCCTTATTTCCGCATTGACAAAGTCACCATCAGGGGATGGTTCTTTTACCATCTTCCTGGTTGGAGGTATCTGCTCAGACTTCCTGACTGCATTCTTCAGGAAGGAGGGTACTGTTTTGTTACCAATCTGTTGCACAGGGTTCGTATTCGTGCTCTTAGAAGCGCCGCCAGGGTTACCCTTTTTCAGGACCCTGTTTATCTCATCAAGTTTCTTGGATGCTACATCGATGAGGCTCTTCAACTTTTGGGCGATTTCACGCAATTCCTCCTCGTTCTTTTCCGGGTTGTCACCCTCCATATTCCAATCACCTAAAGATCCTTGTAGGTTCCAGACACAACCCACGGGGGTTCCTTCCCGTCGAATGGTTCCATACCTTCGATGGTATTGTCTTCTAGTATTTTTTCATTGATATCAATCCCCAGCCCGGGCCTTCCTGAGAGCTTGAAGTGTCCATCTTCGAGAGAATAGCCACTCTTCACCAGATCTTTCTTCCATCCAGGCCAGAATTCCTCAAAGCTCTCCTGTATAAGGAAGTTGGTCAGGGTGCAGTCAACGTTGAGAGTTGCTGCTGTTTGAATAGGCCCAAAAGCATTGTGAAACGCTACCGAGATGCCGTTCGCATCCGCTATGGACGATATTTTCTTGGCCTCCAGAATCCCAAGTGAATTGGTGAGGTCGGGCTGGATAATATCCACTACCCCCTGCGAAATAACTCTGTAAAAATCTCTTTTGTTTAGCAATCTCTCCCCTAGAGCGATAGGAGTGGAAATGAAACGTTTAATCTCGGGCAGTGTGTGCTCAAGTTCTGGATGCACAGGCTCTTCGAAGAACAGAGGATCAAATGGTTCAAGTTCCGTTGCTGCAGTTATTGCATCTCTCGTGGAGAATCTTCCGTGGAACTCTATAAGGAGATCAACATCATCTCCCAGCTCAAGTCTCAGGGCTTCCACAATTCTGGATGCCTTAATGGCATCCTGTCTGGAAATGTGATCGTAATTGTTTCCGAACGGATCAAATTTCAGAGCCGTGAATCCTTTTTTTATGACGGCTTTGGCTTTCTCAACAAATTCATCGGGTGTGGAACAGTTGGAGTACCAGCCATTTGCATAGGCCCTTATTTTGCTGTTAAATTCACCACCGATGAGTTTGTATATCGGGGTGCCGAGATCCTTACCGATGAGATCCCAGGAGGCTATTTCGAAAGCACTCAGTGCAGATGTGGCCTCCATGGATCGCGCCAGATAGAATGAATTCCTGTAGAAATCAAAAATATTCTTCTCAATGTTGAAATAATCCCTTCCTGTGAATATTCGCGCCACCTCTTGCATACTTTCCTTCACAGGGAGAGTCATAAGCGTTGTGGGAGCCTCTCCGAAGCCAACCTGGCCATCCGAGGAGACCAGTTTAACAAGTAGAACCGTGGAACTCCAGGGGGAAGACTCTTCCTTCCTCTTCTCCCCAAGTTCGATAATCTCTACCTGCTTTATTCTAGAACTCATGCTTTAATTATTCAACAGGAGTACATAAATATATGTCTAAAACAAATCCCTGATCATCAATCCCCCGTTTTCGAGGACACGGTAAACTCGTTTCCAATACCTTGATTTAATAAAGATAAGTCAGCTCAACCCGGTCAGATCTGGCAGGATATTCAGCTTTTCAAGGATCGTGCTGGTGATTGCATATCCTACGGATCAAATGATCGATGGTAACGGTTAACTATGCAGTAGAATTAACGTATAACGTTATGTCATCTGATCTTGTTATTAAAAAACATCTGGAACTGAATGGTGAAAAGATTGCCTATGTATCACTCCCTGCACTAGAGGAGAAAGGATACCACATCTCCAAGCTTCCACTATCCATCAGAATTATTCTCGAATCTCTCCTGAGAAACAGAGACGGAACAAGGGTAAAAGACGAACACATTGTTAGTCTACTTAACTGGAAACCGGAGTCTGGAAAAAGAGGAGATGTTCCATTTATCGTGTCAAGGGTGGTAATGCAGGATTTTACAGGTGTACCGGGGGTTGTCGATCTGGCCGCTATGCGGGACGCCATGGCATCTCTATCGAAGGATCCCTCTCTGATCAACCCATCAGTCCCGGTTGATCTTGTAATTGATCATTCTGTGCAGGTTGATAAGTATGGTACTCCTTTGGCATTTGAGATCAACAGGGATATTGAATTTGAGAGAAATGGCGAAAGGTACAGATTTCTCAAATGGGCTCAAGAATCACTCAAGAATTTAAGGGTGATACCTCCTTCTACGGGAATAATACACCAGGTTAATCTAGAGTTTCTGGGGAAGGTTGTTCATAAAAGAGAGCTGAACGGTGAAACATATGCAATTCCGGATACTCTCGTGGGAACCGATTCCCACACCACTATGATAAATGGTCTCGGAATAGTTGGATGGGGTGTGGGAGGAATAGAAGCCGAGGCCGCCATACTGGGTGAGCCCATCACCTTCGTTGCTCCAGATGTGATCGGAGTACACCTCCACGGTTCTCTGAAAGAGGGAACTAATGCCACTGACCTTGTTCTTACCATCACGGAAATCCTGAGGAGGGAGAATGTTGTTGGTAAATTCGTGGAATTCTTTGGTGATGGAGTAGCTTCCCTCTCGGTGACGGACCGGGCAACTCTTTCAAACATGTGTCCCGAGTACGGAGCAACACTGGCGCTTTTCCCCGTAGATTCCAAAACCCTTGAGTATCTCCACCTGACCGGGCGCAGCGAGGAACAGATCAAACTCGTTGAAGAATACATGAAGGCCCAGGGTCTTTTCGGAATACCGGAGAATATCGATTACACAAGGGTGGTGGATATCGATCTTGGATCGGTGGAAACAACAATCTCAGGGCCAAAACTTCCGCAGCAGAAGCTAACGTTGGGAAACATAGGCAACAGTTTCATAAAACTTGTAGAGAGTGGTAGGAACGTCGGCCAGACGGTATCGAGCGGCCCAAAGAAAGTGGTTCTCAAGTCATCATCCATCGAATTAAAAGGAAATAATGAACGTCTCTCTGAGGGGGATGTTGTAATCGCAGCCATAACCAGCTGTACCAACACAAGCAATCCCAGGGTGATGATAGGGGCGGGTCTTCTTGCCAAGAAGGCGTATGAGAGGGGCTTGCGTGTCAACCCAAAGGTTAAAACGTCTCTGGCTCCTGGTTCCCGGGTAGTCACCGAATACCTCGAGAGATCTGGACTGCAAGATTATCTGAACAAGCTTGGATTCTATCTCGTCGGTTATGGCTGCACGACCTGTATAGGGAACAGCGGTCCGCTTGATCCTGCCATAGAGAAGGCGATAGAGGATAACGACCTTTACGTTGCCGCTGTTCTGTCCGGCAACAGGAACTTCGAAGCCAGAATACACAAGGATGTCAGGGGGAATTACCTCATGTCTCCTCCCCTGGTCGTTGCGTTTGCCCTGGCAGGTACGGTCCTTAAGGATCTGTCGAAAGATCCCGTTGGGGTAGATAGTAATGGGAAAAATGTGTATCTGAAGGACATCTGGCCGGATGACGAGGAGATCAATTCGGTTCTCAACTCATTCATAACCCGGGAGCTGTTTGTTGAAAAATACAAGAACGTCGAATCAGGTAATGATAAATGGAACTCCATTGATGTGTCAAAGTCGGATCTCTACCGCTGGGATCCTGAGAGCACATACATAAGAAAGATTCCTTTCTTCGATGGTTTCGATCCACAGTCTACGCGGGATATTGCCGATATAGAAAATGCGCGCCCTCTATTGATTCTTGGAGATTCTGTTACGACTGATCACATATCACCGGCAGGTTCAATTCCGGGCTCATCTCCGGCTGGTAGATATCTCCTTGAACATGGGGTTAGGAGGGAGGATTTTAATTCCTATGGCTCGAGGCGTGGAAATCACGAGGTCATGATGAGAGGCACCTTTGGAAACACGAGAATAAGGAACAAGCTTGTGGATAGAGAGGGAGGATACACCAAAATCCTTCCAGAGGGCACCGAAACGACAGTGTTCGAAGCTTCTGAGGAATACAGGAGGAGGAAAACTCCCCTAATCGTATTCGCAGGCAAGCAGTACGGCACAGGCAGTTCAAGAGATTGGGCGGCTAAGGGTCCAATGCTCCTTGGCGTCAGAGCGGTCATAGCCGAAAGTTATGAGAGGATACACAGGAGCAACCTTGTTGGAATGGGAATAATTCCACTTGAATTTCAAAACGGAATGAATTTCGAAAGATTGGAAGCCGACATCGAGCAGCCGTTTAACATCAGGTTTTATAGAGACGGGTCGTCACTATCCGCCAAACTGCTTTTCACGGGGAAAGATGGAAAGGAGAAGAGCGTGCCCCTGACGGTCAGGTTGGACTCTGAGGTTGAGCTGGAATACTATAGGTATGGAGGTATCCTGCAGTATGCTATGGCAAACATTGTCAGGAGCAGTTGAGAACCCCCACTATTTTCCTCTGGTCATTCTCTGAGGATAGGGCAAGGGATGATACATACCGTGGCACACCAGTTTGGCATAGGAGTGATTCATATCCCAACCGATGGCAATGTACCAGAATTACTGTTTGATACCAAGAGTGCATGTGCGAAAGATCATTGAATATTCAGAGCGGAATTCTCACGGCACTCAGCGGGCACTGTTTTATCATTACTAATTGAAAAGCCATATAAATGAAATAGTCATTAATGTTTATGGAATCTGTCTCAGAAAAGATTGGCCAGATCGCTGACCTGCTCAAACTTCTTGGTCTATCATCTTACGAATCACAGGGTTTTGCAGCTCTCGTTTATCATGGTGTGGCTAATGCTGATACCATAGCAGATTCTGCGAAGATCCCGCGCACTTCGGCCTATAAGGTGATGGAATCCCTTGTTGAAAAAGGGTTTGCCAGATTTTCTGAAGGAAGGCCAAGAATGTTCAAACCTGAAGAACTGAGCACAATCAGGGCACGATACGAGGAGAAGCTTGATCAGCTGTTCATGGAGCTCAGACGTCTTGAAGAGATGCTCCCATCGCGTGGGGAACCACAACTTGTCTACACAATCACTCAGAAGGAGAAGGTTCTTGAGAAGATCGAAGAACTCATAAATCTTTCTGAGAGAGAACTTTACATAAGTACACCCCAGGTGAGAGAGATACGTCTCGAACTGAAGAAAGCCATTGAAAATGCCGTTAAGAGAGGGGTAAACGTTGTTTTTGTTGTGCCATACACAAAGAAGGTACCCCCTAACGTGATGGTCTACAGAAAAGATGGGTTGATAGCCACCGACGCTGTAAGTGATAGATGCAGGGCCATCCTCGCCTCCCCAGATCTTGAGGCATGCGGATATACCGATAACCCATCTCTTGCACTTCACGTGTATCAATTTATCTCAATGCTTATAGAGACCTCGAGTGGCGGAGGTAATGAGGTCAGATGATCGCTGAGATAAGAGATGAAATTTTGCTCGGGGGGCATATTTCAACCGCAGGAGGGATATCAAAATCGCCTGAAAGAGCTGCGGTCTTCGACTTTGGCTCAATGCAGGTATTTACGAAGAATCAGATGCAGTGGCGAGCAAAACCACTTCCGGATGAGGAGATAGACCGGTTCAAGGAAAATCGAACGAAGTTTAATATAAGAAGGGTCATGGCTCATGCCTCATACCTTCTGAATCTTGCTACCCAAAAACCCTCCCTGCAGGAAAAGGTCAGGGCATCCTTTGCGGAGGAAATGAGGAGAGCTATTCAGCTTGATATAGATTATCTAACCATACATCCTGGATCTACAGGCGATAGCAACATAAACATGGCAGTCTCAAACGTTGCAAATATGGTAAACGAGGTTACAGAAATTCCGGGCAGGACGATGGTTCTTCTTGAAACCAGTGCAGGCCAGGGCCATACGGTAGGTCACAGATTCGAAGAGTTGGCTTTAATGCTCGATCAGGTGGAGGATAAAACACGAGTGGCGGTATGTTTCGATACGTGTCATGTTTTTGCTGCCGGATATGATATAAAAAGCAGAGAGGGGTACGGGGAAACAATGGATAACTTCGATTCTGTCATAGGCCTTAACAAGCTGGAGGCTTTTCATTTGAATGATTCTAAGAAAGAGATGGGAAGCAGGATCGATCGTCACGAGCAGCTCGGCGAAGGCTTGCTTGGTGCGGAAGGTATTGCGAATTTCATCCTGGATAAAAGGTTCAGGGGTAAGCCGTTCATAATGGAAACACCAAAGGGTGAGTTGGGGTATTCTGAGGATATCAGCGTTCTTGATAATATTCTGAAGGGTATGTCCGATGAATCATAACGCACCACGCTTTAGAGTTTCTCCGTTATGAAAGTCTAAAGACCACACCCAAATGAAGAAACTTTTTTTATTCTACTTTAAAATCTCCTCCAAGGCTTTGGTTGCCACTGTGGCTTAGTTGGTAGAGCGGCTGATTCGTAATCAGCAGGTCGGGGGTTCGAAACCCTCCAGTGGCTCTTTTTTTTGAGGTTATGCTCGAACTTATATGATTTTGCTTCATCATTGAACGCATATACTAATTTTCCGACTGGTTATGGGCCCTTCTTTTATCCGCCTAAACACAACCAATTTTTAACTGGTTGTTAGCACGTTCGTGGTCAGTAGATCTTAGCACTCAACGGTCTTTGTTTCACCGCTAAACGACTGGATGCATCGGTACTGGGCTATATGCCCATATTGAAAGAAGAATAGGGGTGTCTCCTGATCGGTGTTGGATGCAACAGAACGCCATGAATGGGGCTGCCCTTTTATATGTGGTGATGGGAAATGTGTGCTATATCAGAGATCATAACAGAGGGTAACAGCAGTATACCTTTTATTCCGGAGATGGTGAGACCACACCTTCCCAGTGTTTGGCATAAGAGGATTGATCTCACAGGACCAGTGGGATGCAAACATCAGGTATTCAGGCCAGTCAGGAGAGAATTTCATAAGGTTCGTGTTTCCATTATCCAACAGAATACGATGCATAAGAGAAGGGCGGCAAATATCGTGACAAGGTACAATAAAAGAAATCACGAGCAGAAAGCATGGTAAAGTAAGAGTCAAAATAGTCTGCTCCCTGTGAGGATGATTTTACTCCCTGAAAGAATTCACACTTAAAGAGAAACTTCTCCTTGCTATGTTATTCAGAAAGTTCCATTTGTCATGTTTAAATATCCTCTTAAAATATGGATGGGATTTTCATGCAGATAAAGTCATATGATATCGCTCTGGATATTGATTTTAAGAATGATTCTTACACAGGAAAAGAGACAATTGAACTTGTGAATGATGGGGAGCCCGTTATATTAAATTCAAATGGAATAAATATACAAGAAATCAGGGTAAATGGAAAAAAGAACTCGTTCGGAGTCGGTGAGGCGGAGGACGATATTGCTCTACAAGGGGTTTACAGCGGAGATCTAAGAATAGATATATCCTTTTCAAACAAAGTTTCTGAGTCGCTTATGGGGTTCTATGTGGCAAAGACTCAAGATGGAAAAAAAATGCTCACCACACAGTTTGAGTCAACAGGAGCACGTATGGCATTCCCGTGCTTCGATCACCCTGCAATGAAGGCTGAGTTTCGGGTTTCAATGACTGTTGATAACAATCTAGAATGCATCTCAAACATGCCCGTGGAGAGCAAGAAGAGATCGGGAAGAAAGATTACCTATGTTTTTATGAAAACACCAAAGATGTCAACATATCTTCTCTACTTCGGAGTGGGAGAGTTTGAAAGCATAGAGGACAATTACAAAGGCACCAAGATCATTTTGACCGCTCTTAAGGGAAAACTAAACACAACCACATTCCCCATCGAGGTGGCGAAAAAGAGCCTGGATCTATTCAGCAACTATTTCGGGATAAATTACGCTCTTCCAAAGATGCATCTGATTGCCGTTCCTGAGTTTGCGGCAGGAGCCATGGAAAACTGGGGTGCGATCACCTTCAGGGAGATTAGAATTCTTTGCCCTGAATCTGTTGGTGAAGCAACAAAACGTAGTATAGCTGAGGTTATTGCTCATGAAATAACCCATCAGTGGTTTGGCAACCTCGTTACGATGAAGTGGTGGAACGATCTCTGGCTCAACGAGAGTTTCGCAACGTTTATGTCAATAAAGGTAATCGATCATTTCTACCCCTCGTGGGACAGATTCGGTGTTATGTTACTATCCAGAACAAAAGCAGCGCTGAAAGGAGATTCTCTTGAGAGCTCTCATCCAATAGATGTCGATGTCCGTGATCCTGAATCGGTCGCTCAGATATTTGATGAGATAAGTTATGGAAAAGGTGGCTCTGTGCTCAGGATGATAGAGGCATATGTTGGTGAGGATAATTTCAGGAAAGGTATCTCTAAATTCCTTAAGGATCATTCTTATGGTAATGCGGAGGGACAGGAGCTCTGGAGGTCGCTTGAAGAGGTCTCATCCCTTCCCGTTTCGAAGATAATGTCGTCCTGGATCAGGAAAAAGGGATATCCTGTCGTCTATGCCAGAAGATCAGGTGACAGGATCATTCTGAAACAGGAACAGTTTTTGCTAACCGGGAAAACAACCAACGAGATCTGGCCCATTCCCTTAACCGTTTTAAGGGAAGATCTCCAGGAATCTTTAATGATGGATTCTCCTGAAATAGAAATAGACGCCGACAAATTCATAAAACTCAATTATCGGGAAACGGGCTTCTACAGGGTGTTTTACGAGGGTGATCTTTTACGTAATATTCTCTCGCGTTCTGCGGAGCTTGATTCGTACGATATTTTTGGTCTCCTGGATGATCTTTATGCTTTTCTTATCTCGGGAAAACTGAAGCTCAGTGATTTCCTGGAATCTATAAGAAACTTCCACGAGAGAAGGGAGATGGTTGTGATACTTTCGCTGGTTGCGGTATACAGATCTCTTTATCGGCTTATTCCCTCAAGAGATGACATCATTACCCAGGCGAGAGGGTATCTCAACTCAGTTATTCAGTGGATAGACTCCACTAACATCTCCAGTGATCACAACTACAAGGTTATAAGGGGGGAGGTCTACACTCTCCTTGCTGAACTTGATGACTCTTTCGCGGGAAAGTTGTCATCGAGATTTCCAACGATTTTTGAAGAGGATCCCAATATTCGGGATGCTATTGCGGTGGCATTCGCCAGAACGGGAAATAGCCTCGATATGCTCTTGTCTTCAATGGAAAAGGCAACGTCTGATGAAGACAGGCTTGCATTCGTAAAGGCTATGGGATACCTCAGGGGTGAGAAGAACGCAGAAAACGTGTTTAAACTCATTGATGAGGGTAGAATCAAGAAACAGGATTTCATATTCTATTTCCTCTCACTATCGATGAATCCATCGACGCGCGATATAGCTGTTTCCAGCTTTCCAGGTATCCTTGAGAGGATCAACAGAGTATTTGCAAAAAGTGGTAGAGCCTCGTCAATAATCTATCGAACAGCCCCCATACTTGCTCTTACCAATGAGGTGAGGATCACAGATCTGTTGAGGAAAATAAAGACCCCATCCAACGAGATCGGAGTTAACAAAGCACTTGAAACCTTTATGGTCTACAAAACATTCGTATCGTCCGTAAATGCGTAGTGTCATCTCGGATCGCTGGTGCTGACTATCTATCATTGCCTCAGGTCGGGTCGCATAGTGCGAAACAAACTCTATGTTCACGGTGGAAGGACATTTCAAAAGAAAAAGTTCTTCGCTGTGTTCAGTATTGCACACAACAGCCATCTACCGGAGAGATGTTTTTCTCCGGGCAGATCTTTTTGTATCAATACAATTATTAATGGGATATTATTTACGTAAAGATAAACGCAAAATTTAAAGCATCTAAATATGAATGCGGTGAAATGAATGAAAAGAATGAAAGAGATCGTACTTCCGGGAGATGAAGTGCGCGTAGATAAGCTGAAGCCAAGGCAGGGCGTAAGGAAAGTTGGGGGTACTTATATCTCAACATATCTTGGTGTTCTTCAGAAGTCGGATGAATATATTGATGTGATACCCTTCACATCTCCGTATATTCCAAGAAAAGGAGACAGGGTCATAGGAAAGGTTATAGATGTTGGGCCTTCGATGTGGATACTGGATATCAATTCCCCTTACACAACTCTCCTTCACATGAATGATTCTCCGTGGAGAGTTAACAGCGGGGATCTCAAGAAATTTCTGTATCCTGGTGAGTGGGTTTATGCCAAAATTATGTCTGTCAACGGGATAAAAGAGAGCTGGATAACTCTGAAGGATGTTGGCCTGAGGAAGCTGGATGGCGGGGCTATTATTACAATGCCCTACACCAAGGTCCCCAGAATAATTGGCAAAAAGGGAAATATGATCAATATGATAAAGGATACCCTCCATACGAGAATAATTGTTGGTCAGAATGGTCTGATATGGCTCGATGGCTCACCAGAGAACGTTGAGATAGCTATCGATACTCTCGAGTTGATTCAGAAACTGGCCCACGGGGAGGGTTTGACAGATTACATTAAAGAATATTTGGAGAAAAGAAGAGGTGACATTGTTGGGAACAGCAAGTGATATAAAACTGATAAATGACGATGGACTCCGCCTTGATGGGAGGGGTTTTGATGAACTCAGGCCTATTAAGATAGAAGTTAACGTGCTGAATAGGGCGGATGGCTCAGCATATATCGAATGGGGTGGAAACAAGATTCTCGTTGGTGTTTATGGTCCCAGAGAAGCCTATCCAAAGCATTCACAGAACATCAATAAAGCCTTTGTAAGGGCCCGTTACAGCATGGCGGCCTTCTCGGTCGATGAACGCAAGAGACCCGGGCCAGATCGAAGATCCATAGAGATTTCTAAGGTCGTCTCGGAGGCTCTTGAATCGGCCATAATAGTGGAACAGTTTCCCAGAGCTGAGATAGATGTTTTTATAGAGGTTCTCCAGGCGGATGCCGGCACACGAATAGCAGGGCTTACAGCGTCCTCCGTTGCCGTTGCAGCAGCGGGCATTCCAATGCGCGATCTCGTGGTCGGTTGCACCGCAGGGAAGGCTGATGGTCAGGTTTTGCTCGATCTATCTAAGGAAGAGGATAACTTTGGCCAGGCCGATATACCTTTCGCAATACTGCCAAAAACAGGTGAGGTCGTTCTGATGCAGATGGACGGAGATTTAACAGTGGAAGAGATGTCCAAAGCCCACTCAATGCTTGATAAGGCTCTGAAACACATCTACAATCTGCAGAGAGAGGCTCTTTCAAAAAGTTTCACGGACGTCGTGGCACAGTGGGGTGAATAAGCATGCCCAGAGATGAACTTGGCATTCTTTCGGAAATAAAGAAAAACTTCATACTCAGAAAGTTAAGTGATGGAGTTAGAGGAGATGGTCGTAAATTCGATGAGTTCAGGGAAATAAGCATTCAGACTAATTACGTGCCCAGAGCAGCTGGATCTGCGATGGTCACCATTGGAAAAACGAGAATACTCGCTGGTGTTAAGATTGAGATAGGTGAGCCCTTTCCGGACACACCCAACCAGGGAGTTCTCACAACAAACGTTGAGCTTTTACCAATATCTTTCCCAACCTTTGAATCTGGACCACCCAATGAGGTATCCATTGAGATATCGCGAGTGGTCGATCGTGGTATCAGGGAAGGCAAGACCATAGAACTCAAGGATCTTGTGATCGAGGAGGGAAAGAAGGTATGGATAGTGTTTATCGATATCGATGTTCTCGATGTGGATGGAAACATCTTTGATGCCTGCAATCTCGGTGCTGTGGCTGCGCTGAGGACTGCCGTAATACCGGGTGAAGCACATGGTTTTAAGGATGCTAAACTTCCTGTTAACAACACTCCCGTATCTGTTACATTTGCAAAACTGGGTGACTGGATAGTGGCTGATCCCACAATAGAGGAGGAACAGATGTCCTCTGCAAGGGTTACCGTAACCACGACCGAGGATGGCCATATAAGGGCAATGCAGAAGGGACTATCTGGAACCTTTACCTGGAAGGAGATCGAGGATGCCATAAACACCTCGATCAGATTGGGAAAAGAGATAAGGGAGAAATACCTTCAGGGTGTGTAAGAGATGGCAAAGAGGACGGTTAAGGTTGGAGCTGCTGGTAGATTTGGTCCCCGCTACAGCGTTAAGCTGAGAAAGTCCTGGAATGAGATATACAAACAGAAAAGCTCTCTGTACGTATGCCCATCCTGCAAGAAAAGAAAAGTGAGAAGGGTGGCATCAGGCATATGGGAGTGCAAACACTGCCACTACAAGTTTGCGGGAGGAAGTTACAATCCTGAGTACACCACCATTATTATGGAGGAAACGAGATAATGTACAGATGCATAAGATGTGGCCGCCCCTTGGAGAAGTCCCTGGGAACATCTGACATTGAGTGTGAATGTGGGTCCAGGATCTTCGTGAAAGAGAGGCCTAACATAGAGAAGGTTATTTTATCCAGGTAGTGGGATAGCAATCCATGGAACGTTTCCGGCTGACATCTGTCTCAGGTTATTGCGATAGCTGTTTGGGGCGGATATTTTCTGGCGTTTCCACAGGGTTAACCAACAGACAGCGTGGGCAGATTCTTCGAAAAGGTTTGGAAATTCTGCTTCGTGAGGATCTATCCTTTAGGGGGACCTGCACCATATGTGGAGGTCTCATGGATGACATCGATCGATACAGCGAGATGATCCTTGAGAAACTTGAGGGCTACCAGTTCAGTACCTTCAAGATAGGATCGACATTCTGGGAGGAGCTTCTGAAGCATGAAAAGAACATTCACACCACGCTCGGCGTCGAATCCGAAACCCTCAAGAAGGAGTTTAACCGTGAGGTGGGTAAGGTAGTATCTCTCAGCCGGAATGCAACATTTGAACCGAGCTCCCCTGAGATGGATGTTCTCGTTGACACCAGGTATGATTCAGTAAGCATAAGGCCAAAAAGTGTGTATGTTTATGGAGTTTACAGAAAAAGGGTGAGAGGGATTCCCCAGACACGCTGGATACACGACCCTGGAAACGGTGAAACGGTTGAGTCCATAATAGGCGAACCCCTCAGGAATATGCTGGATGGCCGGAAATACTATCTCCACGGAGCCGGCAGAGAAGACGTGGACGTTAGGATGCTCGGAAATGGGAGGGAGTTCGTCATAGAGATTTCGGAACCCAAAAGGAGAGATGTGGATCTAAAACTTCTTCGAACCGAGGTAAATAGAAGTGGAAAGGTGTGGATCGCTAAGCTGCGCTCGTGCGATAGAGATACCGTGGTACGTGTGAAAAACTCGCGGCACGATAAGAGATATCGTGTGGTGGTCGCATCAGAATCGAATATTGACAGAAAACGTTTTCAGGAAGCTATGGATTCCATAATCGCAAAAGATATATATCAAAGAACTCCATTAAGGGTATCTCACCGAAGAGCGGATCTCATAAGGGTTAGACACATCAGGGACCCAAAAATACTCTCTCTGAAAGGGAAAAGAGCCAGAATTGAGCTTACGGCCGAGGCTGGCACGTACATCAAGGAACTCATCAGTGGCGATTCCGGGAGGACGAAGCCGAGTTTAACATCGGAATACGGGGATAACCTCAGGGTGTCTAGCCTCGATGTGATATGGATATACAGGTGATGCTGAATGGCAAAGATGTCACACGGACCAAGAGCTGGTTCAAGGAAAAAGATGCGTAAGAATGTTAGAGATAGGGGTTTTCCTAAAGTTAACGATCTTTTGAAAACGTTTGAGATTGGTGATCTTGCTGCCGTAAAAATTAACCCGTCGATCCATGCTGGGATGCCTTATCACAGGTTTCAGGGATATACCGGCAGAATAACGGGGAAACAGGGCTCGTCCTATATTCTTTCAATAAAGGTCGGTTCACTTGAAAAAAAGATAGTTTCATCTCCTGCCCATCTGATCAGGATTCAGCCCTTTTCGGATGATAAGGGCCAGTGATCGATCATGAAAAAAATCCCTGTCAGCATCTCTGAGGTAATGGATATCCTGTCCAAATCTGATCATCTTTCTGATGAGCAGAAGGCCATGCTCCTGTATGCAGAGAGATTTCATCGTCTTTCCGTAAAGGATGCAAAAAAGGCCATTGCCTATTTTGAGAAAAACACAGATCTGCCGGATGAGGTCATAGTAAAGTTGGTGGACCTTGTTCCCCTCAGTGTTGGAGAGCTTACCGCCATACTATCATCATATAATCTCACTCCAGATGAAGAAAAGATTAATACTATCCTTGATTATTTTAAAGGGATAGTTTAAAAGGTTTGGTGATGGTGTGGAAGAATACGCTTATGTTTTAGATTACCTTCCGCAGGGGAGGGCGCAGGACAAAAGTTATCACAAGGTCCCTCTGCTGCTCGCTGTGGGAGAGTCAGAGTTCAAACTCCTGGAACTCATACCCAAGGAGAATGCGGTTGTATCCATCGGAGACAGGATATATATCGGCAAAAATCTTGAGATGAGGGATAAGATCATATCCGTTAAGAGGAGGATATCCTACAGGGATCTGACGAGCGCCGCCACCACAGAGCTGCCCTATGTGGTTGAGACCATAGTTAACAAAAACGAAAGGCGTTTTGTTGAGTTCTTTAATGTGGCGGAGTCGATAAATGCAAGACTTCACTCTCTGGAGTTGTTGCCCGGTTTGGGAAACAAGATCATGTGGGCGATTCTTGAGGAGAGGAAGAAGAAAAAATTCGAATCGTTCAGTGATCTAAGTGAGAGGATAAAGACCCTTCACAATCCCCAGAAGATGGTGGTTCAGAGGATAATCCAGGAGCTTCAGGAAAGGCACGAAAAATACAAACTTTTCGTTGCAAGATGAGAGGGCCCAGGCGTTTGATGAAAAGGTATGGCCAGGTATACCTGGTCAACGATCTCACCTTGTCGAGGGAATTGGAGATCCTTTCACCTCTTCCGGGTGAACACATTCTGGAGATTGGTGCCGGTCACGGTGAGATAACCGGACGAATTCTTGAACGCGGCTCAGAGGTTACGGCTCTGGAACTTGATCCCGGTCTGGTGGGCTATCTCTCAGCAAAATTGAGGGATTATGAGAAGAGTGGCCGACTCAGGCTCATAAATATATCATTTCTCGATTTTGATCCAGGGAGATTTGATGCGATCATAGGCAACATCCCATACTATATCACATCTCCTATATTTTTCAGGCTGTACGATTTTGATTTCTCCAGGGCAGTTTTAATGGTTCAGAGAGAGGTTGCCGAGAGAGCCATAGCGAAACCTGGATCCAGGAACTACTCTCGTTTCAGCGTTAACTGCTTTGTGCGATATGAGGTGGAAAAAATGCTGGATGTTCCCTCATCTCACTTCAGGCCAGAGCCCTCTGTGGATTCTTCCATCCTTCTGTTGAAAAAGAAGAACATCCTCAGCGCTGAGGAACTCGAACAACTTGATGAACTTCTCAAAAGGGCCTTTTCCCAGAGAAGAAAAATTTTAAAGAACACGGTTCCAGAAGCACCTCCAGAGATGTTGAACAGGAGGCCTCAGGAGCTGAGTCCCGAGGATTACCTTCGCATCCAGTTTGGTTTCTCCTAAATGCTGCCTATTTATCCTGCCCCTTCTTTTGGGAATCACGCGATGATTTTTTGACAACAGACTCCATACCCATTACCTTGAATGGGTCCATAACACCCGCCGGCATGGTGCTCATGGGTATCATCATCATGGTACCCTTTCCCTCGAGGCCGATCTCGTAGAGTATGTTCATCCATCGCAGCTGGAAGGCAACAGGATTGGTAACGTACTGATTTGAAGCTTCTACCATCTTCTGGGCAGCTTCAACCTCTGCGATGGCCAGCGTCACACGTGATCTTCTTTCCCTCTCCGCCGATGCCTGTCTGGACATGGCCTCCTGCAGAGATTGTGGTACAAGCACGTCTCTTATCTCAACGGAGGATACCTTGATTCCCCAATGCTCGGTTTTCTCATCGATTATCTCCCTGGATGATTCTCCTATTTTCTCCCTTTCCGTGAGAACCTCATCAAAGGAGTATTTCCCTATTACCTCTCTGATGGTTGTCTGTGCGGATAGGTTGGTTCCCCTCGAATAGCTCTCTATGTTGAGAACAGCCTTCTTGGGGTCGATAACCTGGAAGTACATGACCGCATCGATATTGACTGGAACGTTATCCTTTGTGAAGGATGCCTCAGTCTTGAAGGCGACGGCCTGAATACGTGTGGAGATCTTTTGAATCCTGCTTATGAGCGGGATCACGAATATCACACCAGGTCCTTTAACGACCGTGAATCTTCCCAAAACCAGAATGACAGCTCGTTCCCACTCCTTCAGAATGTGCAGGCCAGACAGGAAGATCAACACAACAACTATGAAGATAAAAATCAGAAATGCCTCTAATGCCGGATCCATATGAGGCTATGGCATGTTCCGTATATAAGTTTTCCTGTAAATTTACATTCATTAAAAGATGAATTTTTATGGAGAATGGATTTCAGGGAAGATTCTGGTCCAATAGTCAATAGAATTCCGGAAAAATTCATAAGGCAACTCAGATTGCCGCAGCATGGAATTCAAGGTTGAGGCGGTTACATGGAATGACATCAACAGGTGGTGCCAGATTCTCAGTGACACCATAATGGAAAGATACCAGCCCGAGGCAATTGTCGGTCTCTCTCGAGGTGGGTTGGTTCCTGCAAGAATTCTTTCCGATTCCCTTCTTATCAAGGATCTTTACGCAGTTAAGACAGAGCACTGGGGAATAACAGCCTCAATGGATGGTACGACACGTCTGAAAGCCACAGGAAAGCTTGACATTCAGAATAAGAAAGTGCTTGTGGTAGATGATATAACCGACACAGGAGAGAGCATGGAGGTTGCCGTACGCTTCCTCGAAACAATGTCTCCGGAATCCATCATGACTGCCACGATGCTACACATAACCCATTCAAAGTTCAGGCCCGATTTCTTTGCAGTCGAGGTTCCGGCGGAAAAATGGACCTGGTTCACATTTCCCTGGAACGTGACCGAGGACCTTTACAATCTCACCCACAGGGTACTCTCCGATCCTCTCACAACCGTTGATCTTAAAAAGAAGTTGCGGGAGAATTTTGGTTTGGTGATTCCCGAAACGGAGCTGGAAGAGAATCTACACCATCTGGAGAAACTGGGAAAGCTCAAGACTCAGGATGGTAAATGGCTTGTTTCCGATATCAATCGGAGTAAATAACAGTGCCATAATCCTCTTCCATTGCTCTCTTACCGTACTCCAGAGAGGTTATGTAGGCCCGTTTTCCTCCATTCTCCACAAAGTTGAGCGCCGCCCTGATCTTTGGGAGAATACTTCCATTCTCGAACCTGTTATTTTCAAGAATGCTCTTCATCTCACCCAGGGAGATTTTTCCTATGGCCTCTTCATCATCAGTTCCGAAGGATTTGTAGACATGATCCACATCCGTGAGTATCATGAGGCTGTCAGCGCCCACATTAGTGGCGAGAACCGCAGAAGCGAGATCCTTATCTATTACGGCCTCCACACCTCTGTATCCACTCTCAGTTTTGATGACAGGGACTCCACCACCACCCACTCCTATGGGAAGGTAATTATCCGCAAGAAGACTCTTTATAACTCCTGCTTCCAGAATCTCGATTGGAGTGGGGGAAGGAACCACTCTTCTCCATCCCTTACCGGTGATTTTAACCAGCGGCCACCCGAACTGCTCTTTGAGCTTCCTGGCCTTCTCATCTGTGTAGAATGGTCCAATGGGTTTGGAGGGATTATCGAAAGCTTCATCGTCGGCTGAAACAAGGGTGCGCGTGAAGATCGATACAGCATCCTTGTCTATGCCCGTCGATACCCTGATAGATTCATAAGCCTGAAATATTGCCTGGGAGATCAACCCCTGAGACATGGCTCCGCACACGTCCAGGGGCATGGGAACCACCTGTTCCCTGGCTATCTCATTCTGAAGAAGTATGTTTCCTACCTGTGGTCCATTTCCGTGTGTTATGACAACCTGATGATCGTTGATCACATCTGCTATGCTGGAAAGAGCTTCTTTTGCCCTTCTCACCTGCGTGATGAAATCCTGTCTGTCATTTTTTCTAAGCAATGCGTTCCCACCTAATGCTATCACCACTCTATTCATTGAACCACCATAGAAAATGGGATATTGCAGGTTTGTATTAATTGGTTCCGACCATTTCCTGTTATCTGGATTCCTCCTCCGGTTTTTGAAAGCAGGGAAAAAGGTTATTGTGTCGGGGTGTATAAGGGTCTATGAAGCTCACAGTTGCACACACTCCAGATCCTGACGACTCCTTCATGTTCTACGCTATGTTCGAAGGCAAGATTGATACGCATTTTGATTACTCCCAGGTTATAAAAGACATTGAGACTCTCAACAAGGAGGCCATAGATTCGCGGTACGATGTTACCGCAGTATCCGCGAATGCTTATGCCATGATCAGTGATGCTTATTCCATAACCAGTGCTGGCTCGAGTTTTGGAATAAGCTATGGTCCCATCGTTCTTGCCAGGAGGAAAGTAGATCTTTCAAGTGCTACTGTTGGAGTTCCTGGATTTGGAACTTCCGCTTTTCTGCTTTACAGAATGTTTGCAGTTAAGCCCAGCTCTTTTATTGAAATGCGCTTTGACCGTATAGTTGATGCCATTGAGGATGGAACCGTTGATGCTGGAATCATAATCCACGATGAACAGCTGGCCTACAAGAGAAGAAATCTGCTCAAGGTCCTTGATCTCTATGAAGAATGGAAAGCGTACGCTGGTGACCTCCCGATACCTCTCGGCTTCAACGCCATAAGGAAGGATCTCGGAGAGGAAAAGATAAATCTGTTTCTCGATGACTTCATTCGATCCATAAAGTACGGGCAGAATCATGAAAAGGAAGCGGTCAAGTACGCTCTGAGATACGCGCGATACAGTGATATGGATATGGAAAGGAAATTTATCAGGATGTATGTCAACGATCTCACAGTAGACATGGGAAAAGCTGGCAGGAGGGCCCTGGATATTTACTACGAAAAAGCGTTCGAGATGGGATTGTTGAAACCGTTCAAGTATGAGGTGGTTTCTCCTAAGAGCATCTGATCCGGGAACAAAGGGCAAGTACTTGCCTGTCTGAGATGATATGCGTAGGGTGATCAGTTTCAGAGAGAAAATACTTCTGTTAATCGAGCTTCGCGGGATCTATTGCCATACCCTTTTCCAGGGATAGGTTCGCTGCGTTAACTATTCTAACAACGTTGGCACCGTCTCCACCGGTGGCTATTTTCGATCTTTTTCCTCTGATAGATTCTGCAAATGCCCTGAATTCTTCCGTATAAAGGTTCACGCCTTCAAGGTGTTTTACAGATTCACCATTCAGATAAAGGGTCGAATCAACCGTTGTCGAGAAGAAGTTCGATACCCTTATCTGCCCTTCGGTCCCGAAAACAGCGAGATCATTGCCTGGAACTTTCAGGTCCCGGGAAGAGAATGCTTCTGTTATAAAGCTTCCGTACTCCATCAGTACATGAAAGGAACGATCTATCATGTCCGTGTGCGGATATCTCCATGCGTACACTCTATGAGGCATAGATTTCGCCAGAGTTAAAAGTGTATCAATCACGTGAACACCTGTTCCCATGATGGAGCCTCCCCCCGAAAGCTCAGCCTTCTCCCACCAGCTTCGCAGGGGTTCTGAATGATATTCAGGAGGCGAATAACCAGCCCACGTACCCACAATCTGGATCGGTTGCCCTATCTTTCCCTTCTGTATCATATTCATGGACTTCGAGAGAGCGGGATGAAATCTCAGGTGAAAACCAATATTCAGTGTTAACCCTTCAGCCTTAGCGAAGGTGACAAGCTCCTCAGCCTCTTTAAAGTAGAGTGTCATCTGTTTTTCCAGGAGAACGTGTTTGCCTTTTTCAAGGGCTTTTCTCGCGTGGTTGTAATGAAGGTAATTCGGGGAGGAGATGTAGACGGCTTCAATGTCAGATGATAAAAAAGCATCCAGATCACTGTACGCCTCAGCTCCGATTTCCTGGCAGAACGGTTCAATTCTTTCCTTACTCCTTCCATATATCGATGATACTTCAAATCCGGTTCCTTTGAGAGAGGGCAAAACTCTCCTTCTTGCGTGGTTTCCCAGGGGTATAATTCCCAGTTTCATACTGTAGTATGGAGTTCTTATTTAATGACTTTTTGCGTTCTTGTTGCCTAGGCAATTCATTTCTGTAAAAGTTAAAAGCCTCGTGTTCAGGATTCAAACTTTTATCTATGGCCTTTAAGGATCTTCCCGTGGCTATGTGAATTGATCAGCTTTAGAGGATGAACTCTGACCAAAGAGAAGTGAAAGACTTTTAATATGGGACGAATGTGGTGATGGAGGCGGTAAAATGGATCTGAGCGGCGAAACCACTATAGAGAGACCTGTTAGTGTGGTTTATTCTTTCCTGATGGATCCTGTTAGGCTATCACAATGTATACCGGGCTTTCAGAAACTTGAGAATGTTGGGGATGACACATTCACTATGAGGATAAAGGCCGGTGTATCCATGATCAGGGGAACATTCACGGTCAATCTCAAGATTTTTGAAAAGGATGAGGGAAGACATGCGAAGCTGAGGGGTGATGGTAGGGGTACCGCCGGGACTATTGATTTTATGGCTTCTATTGATGTCAGTGAACTTAACAGCTCAACAACTCTCCGGTGGAGTGCCACAGTAAACATCGGAGGAAAAATAGCATCCCTGGCTCAGGGGCTGCTTAAACGTCAGGCTGAAAAGATTGTAAATGAGTTTTTTGAAAACGTCCGGAACAGCATTTATCAGGAGATATCTTGATTCACGGTTAAATGCATGTTACCCATGAAGCCTCAATCTGTTTTGAGGTTACCAGGCCATCGGCTGATCCATCACGCCGCCTGATCCAGCATTGAATGTACTCATCCTCATTCTTCTCTCATGAAGGGTTCGTGTAAATATTAATATAGAGGTGTAATCTTAAACTGGATGGCCAACAATCGCGAGGACTATCTCTTAGTCATATGGGAATTTTCGGAATCATTTGGCTTCGCCCGAGAGAGGGATATAGTAAAAAGGCTCAAGATCAGCGCAGCAACAGCCTCTGAGTATTTGAAGAAAATGGAGGACGAAGGGATCATAACTAGAGACGGGAGGAGAATAAGGCTCACGGAAAAGGGGGAAAAGCTGGCTATACCTGTTGTTCGAACGCACAGGATTGTTGAGGTATTCTCTCACCAATTGCTCGAAACACCGTGGGAAGACGCACACTCCTCCGTTATGGAGCTCGAGCATCTCTTTAGCGACAAGAAGGGTGAGGTTCTCTACAGACATCTCGGGGAGCCCGATGTATGTCCTCATGGCAATCCAATTAACCCGATCGAAAAAAGGGATGAGATAAGAGCGTCCGAAGCGAAGCCGGGCGTTTATATATTTCTGAGAACCACCTACGAGGATGAGAACTTTCTGAGATCACTCAGCGAGGCTGGAATAATACCGGGGGAAGAGGTGGAGGTGAGACCGGATCAAACGATAAAAGGCCCCCGGGGAATTTTAACATCAGACGCGAGAGAATTGGACGCGTTAAGGCTTATAAAGAAAAAATCCTGAGACCACGATCAGCCCGTGTTTATTTACCTGCACGTGTCAGGCTTCATCAGTCTGTTTGGATGCTATCCGATCACCCTTTTAAAACATGAAGAATTCATCGGGAGAAGATTTCTGGCGTTATAACGAATTCCATGCACAATGGTCCTGAATTTATGCCTCTTTATCAGTCAAAATGGATCACCTTCGGACCCTGGAATGATAGATATTTGCATCAGTTATCAAAGTCTGGCATCCACAAAACATGAAAAAGATGTGCACGTTCAGATGGAAAGATTAGTTCTCTTCTCATCACCCTCCTTGAAGGTCATTCAACCATGTTATCAGCTCGCACAGCATGAAAGTAATGAGGCACACCAATCAGAATACGCTGATGTTAGTCCCATCCATGATTGCACTGGTTCGCTTCAAACTCGGTTTCGTATTCCGCCCCGCAGAGCGTACAAACATATATCTCCACCTTTTTAGCTTGCATAGTTCGTTATATTCAGCATTATATAAAGATTTAACGAATTTCACTTCGTTAATTGCCGAACAGCATATCAATCAGGAAACATTGACCAGATAATCTCTCAGCCAGGAAAGGTCTTAAAGTTTATGAGGTTTGTATCACTGTATATAGCAATGTCCCCGGAGGTTGCGGCTGATCCCGGTGAACAATCTGGATCTCTGAAGGAAATTGCAGATTACATTGGTATCGATGATCCCGGATCCCTTCTCGGAGGTGATGTGCCTCAGGATGAGGGTGATCGGAGAAAATTCAAGATCTCTGGAAATGCGAAATCGGGAGCTGAGATATACGTTCTCAGCGCATATGATGCTGAAGAACTCAAAAAATCGGTTATCGGGGAGTGCAAGAACCTCATTGATTCCGGTGTTAATGTTCGTCCTGTCAGATCCCTGTCAAGTTCCGCCCTGAGGGAGGGGGATAGTGGAGATGCTCATCTGATATGGGAAGGCGCATTCGACACTTTATTTACCGGGTCGAAATTCATAAAAAAGCTCATTAGAGGTGGCTATGCCCGTCTCACCAGGCAGAGTATCGTTATTCTGGCCGTGAGATGGCCCACCTTTCACCAGATACTCTCAGGTCAGACCGGTGCCTCTCTGGAGGAGAAACATAGGAAAAGGGTAAATTCGGACTATATAACACTGGGTTTCCTTTTCCTCGCAGTGGCAATTGCTCTCTCCGCGGCATCGACCATTGCGAGAGTGTTGAGTGTAGACATGGGAATATTGATGTCAGATACAGTCACACGCGCATCCATCCTGTTTACTGGTGCGGGTATATCGATCATTATTGCATTCTCACTGTTTCTTGAGTCACCTCTGAGATGGAAACTTTTCGTGCCTGCGGTTATATTTGTGGTTTTCACAATTGTCTCACTGCTGTTTCTTTCAGGGAGATCATATGTGGATTACGCTATCTCCGTGCTGATCTTCATATCGATCTACGCATCCCTGAAGGTAGCAATAATCTTCCTGATACCCATTTTTCTCGCCAGAAGATTGCGCAGGATCATTCTCTACATTGCGGTCGCAATTGCCTTTGCTTATGTGATCGGGAATGTGTGGGTGTTGCTATCCGTTGGAGGGAAGCTGACATACGCCAGTTATGGGAACCTTGTTCCCGCATCGTCGATACTGGCCTTCAGGATCCCGTACATTGGGTTTTCCGGATCCATGCCGCTCAGTTATACTCTCCTCCCCATATTTGTTTCCTCATTCCTGTTTGCTCTCGTATATGTCTGGATGGCAGTGCGTTTTCCGCTGAGTTCCCGGAGTGCTCTTCAGGCTGATCTTCCCTCTCCATGACGTGCACCGTGAGGCATCTGCCTGAACAACGTTATTAATGTAGATGAAATGGCTGTATGATGGAAGGGATCAGGTTCGCTATACTGTCAAGTGGGAGCAAAGGAAATTCTGCGCTTGTATGGGATTCCTTCTCCACCATCATGATAGATGCTGGCATCTCTTACAAGAGATACCGTGAATCTCTTTCGCATCTTGGAATAAGACCACAGCATCTATCGCTGTTTTTAACACACGAGCACACGGATCACTCATCTGGTCTTAGAACGCTGATAAAGAGGGAGGATCTCGATATATATTCCAGAAAGGGGACGCTTGAGTATCTTTCACTTGACGGAGATTTTTACATCGTTGATCGTGAGTATGTGGGTGATTTTGAGATCAGTGCCATCGGGATAAGCCATGATGCGGTTGATCCGGTAGCCTACATCATCCGCCACTCGGAATTCAAGATAACCATTGCTTCTGATATGGGTGTGGTTGGTGGCGCCCTTCTCAGAGAGGCAAAGGGCTCGGACATCCTCGCGTTTGAATCAAATCACGATGTGGAAATGCTCAGAAATGGTAGATATCCATACTTCCTTAAGAACAGGATAATTAGCGATTCAGGGCATCTCTCCAATAGTCAGAGCTCGGAGGCCATAAGCAAGATGGTGGAACCCAAAACTAGGATTATCTTGACACATCTTAGCGAGGAGAACAACAGGCCTGATATTGCTCTGAATACTGTTCGAGGATATCTGGAAAATCGACATATTGGGTATAGATCATTGGAGACCGCCTCACAGTGGAAGATAAGTGCCTTTTATCATCTGGGCAGATCAGATTAAATATCCGTCTTCAATCGGATACAGGAGCCCCGTGGTGTAGTGGCCAAGCATGCCGGACTTTGAATCCGACGACGGCAGTTCGAATCTGCCCGGGGCTGTGGTGCAATATGATTAGAATAATTGGAAAAGAGAAGAGGGAAATACCACTGGAGAAGGCAGCATCTGTTGGTGAGATAGCTGAGAAGCTGGGCATAAGCAGCGTTAAATTTGTTTCTCTCCTCAACGGAAATCCTGTAACATCGGACAAAATTGTCAATCCCGAGGATGAACTTGTCTTTATGGAGGCTTTCTCGGGTGGATAGGAACCACCCTGGAGAAGTATTTCGTGAGAACCTCAAACTCCTCTGAGGGAGAAGGCTTCAGGATAGAAAGCTTCGACTTCACGGGGTTAAGGTTCTTCCCAATGTTGCGTTTTCCTATTCTGTTAAGGATATATTCCTCAACACTCTCGGGTTGCGTTGGAACCTCTACGAACAATCTATCCCCCAGAAGATAGGGACCGAGTGCTCTCTCGTTTCCGATCCACTTTTCTATGAAGTCGTGGGTTCTCTCTGAATCCGCAGGCGGACCCCGGTGGATTCTGAATCTGGGAGATTTGAGAAACCTGAGCTCCACGAGTATATCGATCGATTCGCCCATGTGAATCTCACTGCCCAGGGGAATGAAGCCACCGTCATCGAGAAGCTTCACAAGGATCCTCCTGAATTTATCGACCTGTGGATATAATGTGTCAGGAACGGCATCAACCAGTGGGAGCCTGAATATTCTGAAATGGGTACCTCTCTCCATCGGGACCTTTTTCCGTGTTCTGGTGCCAAAGAAGAACTCGTCCGAAGGGTTAAGAAGAAACTCTCTTGATGCAATCTTCATCAGTGAGAGGTTCTCCACGCTCACGGCAGCGGCGGCGTTCCTTTTTCCATCCACAGGATCAACTATCACAACGGGATCTTTGAATTTTCTGATCGCTCCATCAGATATGATATAACGGCCTTTCGTCTGTGAAAACGATCTGATGGTCTCAATGAAGTCTCCATTCCTGATTATCAGGAGTTCACACACGTATCCAGAAAATCCTTTCGTTGAAACCTCTGATCCGTAAATACCGAGATGTTTCATAAAGGCTTTCAATAGCCTTACCTGCGACTTTTTTTCTTCGGGAAGGGCCTCAAGGATGTAGCGGGTGTGAAGAGGACTTCTATCAACAGCTGTGATGATTGTCTCCCCCTTTTTTATGCGGTAACACGGAACAATGTCAACCTTTATCCCTGACACGCTCCCCGTCACATATGGATGTTCCGCGTACCTTTCTGTTCCGTTGCTGAGGACCCTGTGGCCTATCCTGAGGGATGTTGAAACAATAAAGCTTTTCTCATACTTCCTATCGAATGAAATAAAAATGTCAATATCTGGGTCGAGGAACGTTCCCTTGGAGACTGACCCAACCAGCAGAGGTTCTGCCTGAATCCCATCTCTCTCAAGTTCGATCCTTATCTTTGATATGAGATCCTGTGAGACCCGGCTGAGTTTTCTGCTCAGCTCTTCGTCGGGGAGAAGGCGCCTTTCAATCTCGGATAGATCAATCATTTTTCGGTCGTCAGATCGACGATTGCCTGGGCAACCTCGCCTTCGGCCTTCTTGAGGGCCTCCACTGCCTTCTCTCTGGACACCCCGGCCTGCTCCATCACAAGTTTTACATCCTCATCGGGAAAAACCGGTTCATCGGTTCGTGCGGATGATTTGGGAATCTCCTTGAGATCTCCTGTGATCTGAAAGGACTTCTCTCCACGCGCCTCAATAAGCACAACGTGGGCATTTGATATGATGTAGTCTTTACTGTCCCCATGAAGGGTTACTCTCTTTACATCATTCATCTCAACCGTCTTTATGCCCATCTGGGCCATCATCCTTCTCATTTCTCTTGAGTTCAACTTTCCCGGGATCATATGGTGGTTAATGATCACTTTCGATAATATATTTATGTAATGTGGATGTGTTGGTTTAGCGGTTGTGTGGATGTGTTGGTTTAGCGGTTGTCTTGCAAAGGCATCTGTAATCTGGATTGATGGTATTTGTGAATCCGGAACTCTCCCCTGAAAATTCATATGTTATGGATAAGCTAAAAATAGTCTCATCTCTTCTTGGTAGAGGTGAAGGGTCCGAAGCTGTTAGAGGTGGAGATATGGACAAGGAGAGAGAACTGTGAAATATCTTCTGCGATGGAAAAGTATGGCCTTAAAGGGCAGTTGATCAATCTCAATGTGGGTCCCGAGAGGACGACTCACATGCTCGAAGTTCCACATGGTGTGAAAGAACTTGTTTCATGCTTTAGAAGAGAATCAA
>WAQW01000042.1 GCA_015520045.1 Thermoplasmata archaeon
ACCATGAGAATACCTCCATTAACTGGAAAACCGCTTCTGGCATGTTCTTCATGTATCTCTCCCTATATATGATATTAACATTATGATGTTCCAGTTCTATGATGGCTCGCGTCAATGTCCATGGCACATCAACCACCTTCATTCCATGTTCTGGGCATATTATCCTGGGTTCCTTTGCATGGATGTAGATCTTATACTGGAAGAAATTGAGTTACCTCCACAACCTCTGTATTGTGTCATGAACCTTACATTCGGAGGGCCATTCCGGGAACGGGAATCTTGATCCTGATCGGAAATCTATGTGAATATCTATTCTTCCTTTTGGTTGATCAAAATCTACTGATGTGACGTACCTTGCAGAGCTGAAAGGTTAAGTGCCATCCGGAACAGTTTCTTCTCATTCATAGGGAAAGAAACGTGAGGACTTATTTAAATTACCCACACGATTCTGAAGAGAACCAATTAAAAACGCTTAAAAAGAAAATGAAAGTTACTGCAATTAAGGCAATATTCATGATGAGTAACATATCAGGATAAGATGGATAAACCTCGGCAGCCCCTTCAATTGTAAGAATTGTTGAAGAATATGGGGGGGAGTAGAAACAGACTTAAACAGTAAAGTCACCCCGATCACCACTATGTCACGATGTCCGATGGAGACGTACGTGAAATTTCGTAGTAATCTTGCTTGCACAAAAATTCATCATTTAACACTTTCAGATCCGATTCGTAGGTATATTCACCACACTTGCTACATTTCTTCCTGGTATCTCTCTTCCTTGTAGGCATATAACTGAAATCCTCTATGAAAGAGTACTCAAAAATATCCTCATCCCGCATATTTGAGATCCAGTCGATCACGGGATCTATAAGCTCATTCGATATGTTGGAAGGTCCAACACCTTTTTTTACCAACTCAAGGAAACGAGAAGATTTCTTAAAAAGCGAGTCTGCGAAAGTATCCTTTACATGTATCCTTACTGCCCTATTTCCAATCCTATATAAGATCATCGCAAGCTTTCCATAACTGAGATGATGTATGAGCCCTTTGCCGAAGGTGCATCCTGTAGATGCCTGAATCCCATCATCGAAACAAGTGCCTATGTCCTCATCGCTCATCTCCGAAAAAGCATGGGTCTGATGGTTTTTTTCTTTCTCTATTCCAAGAAGTTTTAATGCATAGCTACCGGCCCTGTAACCTAGAGGCATAAAAGGGCACCTATGACTATGAAACTCAAATGCCCATTCCGGGACTTCCTCGGTTTTAGCTCCTGACATATCCGTCACCCAGCAGCTTATTATTATAGCATATAAATATGTTAAATAAAGCGATATTGTCGGATTCTTATTTATGGTTCTTGTATAATGTTTATAGCCAGATGTGATTGAATATCTGGTCGGGGATACGCGATTCGGTTCTTGAGGTAACATATCCTCGTTGAAGAGCATGATTGCCTAAGAGATTTAACCTGCATGAAATGAATTGTGGATGACCGCATAACAGATTCTGCACGAACCATATCGAACCCTGGAAAGGAGAAATTCGATAAGGTTGATGTACATCTCCTTGCACCAACGCCATGGATTTCAGAATTTCCTGATAGGAGACCGCATTCTAGGGATGATACATCTGAACTTACAAGACTTTTACAGAGCGTGAAGAAGAATGTTGCAAGGATAATGAACCTGATATCATCAGATCTCGCATGCATATTTCCTGAATACACTGAATTCTTTCCCGATCTTGGATCAAAAACTTCACTCGCAATACTGGAGAAATACACAACCCCTGAGAACATAAGGAAAGCGGGAAAAGAGAATCTGCTTTCCTTAATGAAGAAATCAAGCAGGAACCATTACAGCAGGAAGGATGCAGAGAAGCTTTACGATCTCGCAAGGGATTCCATCGGAATACCTGATGCATCACATCATTATGCATTCAGGCTGAAAGAGAACACAAAAAGATTGGTTTCTGAGATCCAATCCGTGCATGAAATAGAAAAAAGGAGGCTCTCATCAGTTTATTGTGGGTAACTTCAATCCTCCTGCAACCAGATAGATGATTGTGTCTCTGTATCTCTCAGTCTTGAAGCCATATGATCGTTTGAATGTTTTCTCATAAAGTTGTTAAGGCCTTCAACAACAGCAGAATTTATTCTTATCCTGTGGAATCCAGAATACCATCAAGGTGTCTCTTGATTATCTTTCCGGGTTTGATGATTTCTGGCATCCTTTATCCGTATGAACATGATATCCACTTCTTCAGATACGGTTTGGCAGTAT
>WAQW01000043.1 GCA_015520045.1 Thermoplasmata archaeon
AGAGAGAACTGTGAAATATCTTCTGCGATGGAAAAGTATGGCCTTAAAGGGCAGTTGATCAATCTCAATGTGGGTCCCGAGAGGACGACTCACATGCTCGAAGTTCCACATGGTGTGAAAGAACTTGTTTCATGCTTTAGAAGAGAATCAATAACCGTTTCCTTGGTTGGGAAAAATAAGGTTCTTGCAACATCAAATAGCTGCGAAACATGCAGAGTACTGGCGAGAAAGAATACGGTGATTCTTTCGGAGGAAAGCATACACAGAGAGATAATGATTTACAGAATACTAACGGATCGGACACATCTCAGAAAGATCCTGGAGGAATTTGACGATGAGGGTATAGATTACAAGATCCTTAGAGAAGAACCGTATGTGGCGCAGCCTCCGCTAACGCCTAGAGAATCTGAGATTCTTATCTTTGCTCTGCTCAACGGTTACTTTGACACGACCAGGAAGATTACCCTATCATCGATCGCGGAAAATTTTTCCATAAGATCATCCACGGTAGATATCATACTCCGAAGGGCTTTAAAGAAAGTTGTGGAGATGCACATGCTACAGAGGATCTAGGCTAGCATACTAGACTCTCTCTATTTATAAGCTCACGTTATATATTTTTCATGCCTTCTGAGGTTTACAGAGGAAAGAAGAAGGGTAAATGGGCGATAATTGTGGCCATAACCACAGTCCTTGCATATGTTGTTTGGCTGGGTATGTCCGCTTATACCTTCGCACATCTTCCACCCATTCCTGAAAAGGTGATCACAACAAATGGACAGGTTATTTTCACGGCAGATCAGATAAAATCGGGTAAGTATCTGTACCAGAAATATGGCCTGGCCGACTATGGTTCTGTTCTCGGTTTCGGGGGGTATTTTGGAATCGACTTCACGTCCACAACCATCCAGCTGGATGAGAATTATGTGGCCGGTAAGCTTGGCATGATCCACTTCGATTCGAATAACACCTCACAGGTCAATGATATCCGGTCATACTTGCATGTAACCTATTCGTCCGCTACCAATACCATGATCGTCTCACCCTTAATGAAAGGGGCATTCAACTACACTCTATCCTATTATGAAAACTATCTCGGAAAAGAAGCGGCCCAGAACAGATTGAAACCAGATTATATTACCAATCAGACTGTGCTCACAGATCTGAATGCTTTTTTCACCTGGACCGCGATGATAGCGTTAACGGGGCACACAAATGGCTACCCTTACGTGATCGGGATCCTGCATCCCAATACGAGTGTTTTTATATCCTCTGATCTTATGACCTTCGCATTCATTATAGCGTTGCTGCCCATTGCTGCATATGTCTTCACAAAATTCTTGAAATACTGGAAGGATCCTAGAGAACCGGTTAGCCTTCCACCACCATCGAAGGTTCAGAAATCAACGTTGGTAGGTGTTGGGGTTCTCATAATCGCTTCAGCAATTCAGGGATTGCTCGGTGAATACACATTTCACCTTTATACGTCATCCTCATTTTATGGGGCAAATCTTCTCAATATTCTTCCGTTCAATGTGAGCAATGCGGAGCACTACACACTGGCTGTCTTGTGGATCGCAGGTTCGTGGGTCGTATTCTCGCTGTTCGTGCTCCCATATCTTGGTCTTCAGCTGTCCCGCAGGCTTACCTGGGGAATAATCGGTTCATATGTGGTGGTGTCATTTCTCACCGAGCTGGGCATACTTCTGAACTACCTGCAGATCATACCATACAGTAGTGGGTTCTTCCAACCATGGTTCATGTTCGGTGGCCAGGGAAGGAACGTTGTCACGCAGGGAACCATATGGCTTCTTATAATAGCCATTCAGGTCTTCTATCTGGCCTATCTGTTCCTGAAGGCATCCAGGGTTACGAATCCAAACTTCAAGCCTCTCACACAAATTCTGGGGATCTCGCTTGCGGGCACAGCATTTGGTATTGTTATGGGAGCGCTGCCGGTCTTTCATCCGTGGGTGAACTACACCGTTGATGAATACTTCAGATGGATAATGATTCATGCCTTCGTTGAGGGCTTCTGGCCATCCATCATAGTTGCAATAATAGTCACTCTACTGATCATAGGTGGGCTGTTCCCGGTGAGGCTTGGAACGGCGATCGTGGGAGTCGATGCCGTTGCTGATATTGCAAGTGGTATGATAGGCACAGCGCACCATTACTACTGGGGAGGTCAGCCTCAGGTATGGCTCTACATAGGTTCTATAGTGGGTATTCTAGAAGCAATTGCCATTGGATTTGCCGTGATCTACGCGATCCTCTTGTGGGTCAGAAGAAAGACCGATGCCAGGACCGAGTTTCAGAAAACCATACTGGTCTTCACGATTGTTGCCGGAATAGGTGGAGGCATAGGTGCGGCAGGATTTGGAGGCGGCTTGCTGAACATGCCCGTGTTGAACTACTATTTGCACGATAGCCAGGTCGTGATGGCGCACGCTCATCTTGCTTTTCCGCTGGCATACGGCCTTCCGAGCATAATGCTCTGGGTGGTGATTGCATATCTTTCCGGTGCGCTGAAAGATTCGCATCTCAGGTACATGAGGGTGGCAGCAGTGCTCTATGGGATTGGATTCTACATGCAGGCTCTGTTCTCGCTCCTGCCCCTCGGGATATACCAGTATGAGGAAGAGCTGAAGTATGGTTTCTGGTACATTAAGTCCCTGCACTCTAGCCTGCCTGGAGCTATACCATTCTGGCACCTCCCTCTCACCGTAGATCTTATCTGGGCCAGGCTGGCAGGGGACATCGTGGCCATGGTTGGATTCAGCATGATAGGGCTTGCCATATTGTTCACCCTCAGGAGGGGTCTGAAATCATCAGACGGTTCGTGATTCCTATATCACGAACCTTTCATCTTTGTTGCGATTCACGGTGTGCACATGGTTTTCACCCTGAAGATGGTATAGCATATAGCCATGAAAGATTTTGAGGAAAAACTTCTACTTAACTGTTAACGTTAATTATGAATATAAACAGCGTATACCTATTCGTGAAACCCGAATATGTGAAGGTTAAGCTTCCCTCGGGAAACACCTACCTCAAGGTCAAAGAAGCGATAAAGGGCAGAGAACTTGTTACCGTTTGCGAAGAGGCAAGGTGCCCCAATGTGGCAGAGTGCTGGGGTTCGGGAACAGCCACATTCATGGTGATGGGGCCGGTTTGCACAAGGGGATGCAGGTTTTGCTCCGTGACTCACGGTAAGCCGGCTCCTCTGGATCCGCTTGAGCCGGAAAAGGTGGCTATGGCAGTACGGCAGATGAAACTCTCCTATGTTGTTATAACATCTGTGGATCGAGACGATCTGCCCGATTTCGGGGCTAACCACTTTTCAAATGTCATAAGAGAGGTAAAGCGTGTGGGAGCGAAGGTCGAAGTTCTCATTCCAGATTTTCAGGGAAGAAAGGACCTCATAAATATCATTGTGGAGGCGGCACCAACAGTTATAGGTCACAACATAGAAACGGTGAGGAGGCTCACACCCAAGATCAGAGATCCACGGGCAGGATATGAACAGTCTCTTAGCGTTTTGAAATACATTAAAGATAAAAATCGTGACTCTATTACAAAATCATCGATCATGCTGGGTCTCGGTGAAACCGATGATGAGGTGATCGCCACCATGAGGGACCTTCGTGCCATTGGTGTAAACATCCTTACAATAGGTCAGTATCTTCGCCCATCCCGGATGCAGGTGGCTGTGGCAGAATACTCTCCTGTTGAGAGATTCGAGCGCCTTAAGGATGTTGCCTATGATATGGGTTTCTCTTATGTCGCTTCAGGACCACTGGTAAGATCATCATACCGAGCTCTGGAGGCCTGGCTATCAAGGTTCAATGATAACAGTGGAGGAGAATATGACTGAGAGTATAAGTAAGGAGGAGAAAGCCCTTCTTGTTAAGGGCTACACAGCCATGGTTTTGGCCAGAACACTGGATAAGAAATTGGTGAGTGCACAGAGGCAGGGTAGGATTGGATTCTACACCCCAATGATGGGCCAGGAAGCTTCGCAGGTCGGTCTCTCAATGGCCCTTTTGCCTGAGGATTTTGTATACGGTTACTACAGGGATATAGGCCTCCTGATATATCGCGGCGGCTCCATCGAGGCCCTGCTGAACCAGACCATGGGAAACTCTGCGGATTCAGCCAGAGGAAGACAGATGCCAAGCCATCTTATGGATAAATCTGTTAATTTCTTCACAGTGCCCAGTATGGTTGGCGCGAATCTCACCCTTGCGGTTGGGACTGCATATGCCTACAAGATGCGAAAGAGGAAAGGTATAGTTGCTGCCACCTTCGGTGACGGCGCAACATCGACACCCGATTTTCATGCATCCATGAATTTCGCATCCGTTTATGATGTGCCTGTTCTATTCTTCTGTGAGAACAACCAGTGGGCCATTTCCTATCCAGTGGAGAAGCAGAGCAAAACGGACATATCAGAAAAGGCCAGGGCATATGGGATCAGGGGCCTGAAGGTGGATGGAAATAATCTGGTGGACGTGTACCGTACAACCAGGCAGGCTGTGGAAAGCATCAGAGCAGGTGAGGGTCCAATTCTGATCAATGCGGTAAGTTACAGAATGGGTCCCCATTCCACATCGGATGATCCCTCGAAGTACAGAAAAGACGAGATATCCGAGGGGAGCGACCGTGATCCCCTCGTGGTGACCGAGAAACTTCTCATATCGATGAAAGTCATGGATGAACATCTTCCTCAGGCGATTAAATCTCAGGCGGAGAAGATCGTCGACTCAAAGTTCGAGGAGAGTGAGAAGATACCACCTGCTAGCCCTGAGGAAACCTTCACGGATGTGTATGCTGAGGATTCATGGATGCTTCAAGAAGAGAGAGGTGACCTGCTGTGACGGAGATGACAATGATAAAAAGCATCAATCAGGCACTCGATCTTATCATGTCGGATGATCCCGATGCCATCATACTCGGAGAGGATATTGGCATCAACGGTGGTGTATTCAGAGCCACCGATGGCCTCTATAAAAAGTACGGTGCCGATAGGGTAATCGACACTCCGTTGGCTGAAATTGGAATAGTTGGCATGGCCATAGGAATGTCTGTAGCCGGTCTACACCCGATACCGGAGATCCAGTTTCAGGATTTCATTTACACCGCAATGGATCTGATAATCAATCAGATGGCCAAGATAAGATTTCGAAGTGCTTCTCAATTTTCATGCCCTCTCGTGCTGAGAACACCCTACGGTGGAGGCATAAAGGGAGGCCTGTACCATTCACAGAGTGGTGAGAGCTACTTCGCCCACACAGCGGGTCTTACAGTAGTAACTCCATCATCACCCTCCGACGCGAAAGGTCTTTTGATCTCTTCCACGAGGAGCCCTGATCCAGTGATTTTTCTGGAGCCAAAGAGGCTCTACCGCTCCATCAAGGAGGATGTCCCGGATGGAGTGTACGAGATACCTCTAAGAAAAGCGGCGCTCAAACATCAGGGTGATGACATAACGATCGTGACGTATGGATCCATGGTTCCTGTTGTTATCGATACGGTTGAGAGAAACAACGTCAACGCTGATGTGATCGATCTCAGAACTCTGATGCCTTACGATAAGGACACCATTCTGGAATCTGTAAGGAAGACGGGAAGAGTCATAATAGTGCACGAAGCTCCCAGAACCCTTGGAATGGGAGCTGAGATATCCGCAATGATCAGTGAGAGGGCTATTGAATACCTATACTCACCGATCTTAAGGGTTACTGGCTTAGATGCGCCATTCCCCTACAGAAATGAAGAATTCTACCTTCCCAACGAAAAGAGAATTATGCGTGCAGTGAAGAGAGCAATGGAGGGTGTATAATGTTTCTTTTTAGATTGCCCGACATCGGTGAGGGAATAACGGAAGGTGAAATCGTCAGCTGGAAGGTTAAGATTGGACAGGAGATAAAGGAGGGTGAGGATCTTGTTGAGGTCATGACCGACAAGGTGACCGTGCAGATCCCCAGTCCTGTTTCCGGCAAGGTGAAGGAGATACTCGTGCATGAGGGAACCGTCGCGAAGGTCCGAGATGTTCTCATAAAGATCGATGATGGCCAGGAGGGGGAGAGGACAAATCTTGAAGAGGAGCGCGAGGTTTCTGTGGCTGCCCCCTCATCTCCGGTGCAGGGAATGGACACAAAGCCACCTTCCCAGAGTGAGGTGAAATCATCCCAGAGCAGGATACTGGCAACCCCTGCTGTGAGGAAGCTTGCCGCTGAGCTCGGTGTGCCCCTTGAAAAGGTAACTCCTACGGGGCCCGGTGGGAGGGTACTCCCCACCGATGTGAGAAAGTATCTTGCCTCGCAGGGTGAGGGCCAGAAACTGGAGGTTCCGCAACATAAGATAACAGAAGAAGAAATCCTCGAACCGAAGGGGTTGAGGAGGATCATATTTGAGAAGATGTCAAGATCCAAATCAGTTATGCCCCACTTCACCATCTTTGAGATTCTTGATATATCCAATATGCTGAAGATCCGTAAGGAACTCGCCTCCAGGGGATCGGATATTGGTTTCACACCATTCTTTCTGAAGGTGGCATCGGTCGTTCTTAAGGAATTTCCAAAGTTCAATGCCATATATGATGAAAAAGGATCGCGCTACCTTCTGAAGAAATATTATAATCTGGGATTTGCAGTTGACACCTCTGCAGGTCTCACCGTGGCCGTCGTGAAGGATGTTGATCAGAAGGACATCGTCACACTATCCGCAGAGGTAGCTGACCTCGCTGAGAGGGCCAGAAGGAACCAACTCAAACTTCCAGAGGTGCAAAACTCCACATTCACAGTTTCAAACGTTGGTTCCATAGGGGGAATCCTGTCCACACCGATTATCAACTATCCTGAGGTTGCTATTCTTGCTGTACACAGAGTTCCCGGCCAGGACTTCCCGGGCCTTGGAAAGAACAGGATGCTTATATCCATGTCCTGCGATCATCGCATTATTGACGGTGCTGATGCCGCGAGATTCATCACGAGATTCAAAGAACTCTTCGAGAAGATGGACAGAGGCATTCTCGGTATGGAGGGAAAGTGAATGTACGATGCGGCGGTTATTGGAGGAGGACCGGCGGGTTACGCCTCTGCCATACGATTGTCCCAGAAAGGAAAGAAGGTCATTCTTTTCGAAAAGGAAAAGATAGGGGGAGAGTGCCTCAATTATGGATGCATTCCCTCGAAGGCTCTCATAGAGATGGCCAACTCCATTTACTACCTGAAGGAACAGCCAGGGGTATCGGTAGAAACCTCTCTTGATCTTAGAATATGGAATAAATGGAAATGGGAAATGATCAACAAACTCACCGGTGGTGTGTCAACCCTTCTTAAGATGTGGGGCGTAGACGTTGTGAAAAAATCCGCATCCATTTCCGGGATGAGGGAGGTAACCGCTGGGGGCGAGACCTATGAGGCCCAGAACCTGATCATTGCAACGGGGTCATCACCCATCACAATCCAGGGATTTGAGGGTGTTATTTACAACCGGGAGATCCTGGATCTCGATCACATTCCGGAGAGCATTCTGATCATTGGTGGTGGCTATATCGGAATAGAACTCGGAACTGCATTTGCGAAGCTCGGATCCAGGATAACGATCGTGGAGATGATGGATAATATTCTCCCGGGTGTTGATCCCCAGCTTACAAGGTATGCGAGAAAGACCCTTGCTAACCTTGGAGTGGATATTATGACCGGAACAAAGGTTGAAAAAGTATCCACCCAGGGAGGAAAGAAAATAGTCCAGGCAGGCGGAAGGACCATCGAGGCCGAGTATGTTTTTATGAGTGTTGGCAGGAGACCAAACACGGAAAACATAGGCCTTGAAAATGTGGGAATTGAGATGGATGGTCCCTTTATCAGAACAGATAGCAGGAAGATGACGAATTTGAAGGGCATATACGCCATAGGCGATGTGTCTGGACAGCCCATGCTTGCCCACAAAGCCTACTACGATGCTGAGGTGGTTGCAGAAAATATCTCGGGCAATTCTGTTGATGTGGACTATTCGAACATTCCTTTTGTTATTTATTCTGATCCTGAGATATCCTATGCCGGAGATCTTTCCGGAAGGAAATCCACTTTTCCGCTTGGCGCCAATGGGAGAGCACTGGGAATGAACTCCGTGAACGGTTCATACACTGTATACTATGATGATGATGGCTTTATCAGAGGCGGATCCATAGCAGCGCCCCACTCCTCGGAACTGATCGGCGAGATCGTTGCGGCAAAGGTGGCCGGTCTATCCGTGGTCGATCTGGGTGCAGCAGTGCATCCCCATCCCACCATATCTGAAGGACTCATGGAGGCGTTTCAGGGTGCCTATTCGAAGCCGTTACACTTCAAACCTTTGCGTTGATCTCGGCAGAATGGATTACCTCCAGGTTCACGATCTGCAAAAGAAGCTGGTTCACCTGAGAAAACTTGGCAGGATAGGAAACGTTATCATCTTTGTGGAACATTTCCCTGTCTTCACCACTGGCAGAAAAAGCGATCCGGATAATTATAAAGGCGTCCAGGTAGTTTCAACGGAAAGAGGTGGAGATGTGACCTATCACGGACCGGGTCAGGTGGTAGCCTATTTCATTTTCGATACGAGAGTGAATGGCAGACGTGATGTGGGCCACCTCTTGAGCTCCATCGAAAAGGCAACTTTGGACGCCATAGGATCTCAGGGATTCCACTGTTACACCGGTTCGGAGCCCGGTTTCTGGGTTACTGGCAGGAAGGTGGGCTCATTTGGTATGGCCCTGGATGATTTTGTATCGTACCATGGAATATCAATAAATTACTCAGAGGAAGTTCTTCAGGGGTTTTCCAGGATATTTGCGTGTGGTATGGATCCCGGTGTGATGGGAGCCGTACCGATCGACGCCAAAAGATTCAAAACTGATCTGAAGGAGAATCTCTCAGGTACCTTTGGGCCGTTCAGGGAGGTTGGTGTTGAGATCCTGATCCACCTGATAGAGAATCATGATTCTATTCCTGCATCCCATATGCGCTCCTGAACTCCTGATCTCTTATTGGAAACAAGTGCCATCATAAAAAGGGCGGAGGAAAGCCTGTTTGCGTATTTCAGAACGATGGGGGAGATCTTCTCCTGGTGGCTGAGTGACACAATCTTGCGTTCAGCTGTTCTGCTCACAACCCGTGCCTGATGAAGAGAAACGGCTGATTCAGTGCCTCCAGGCATCACGAAGAGCCTGATCTTTCCAAACTCCTTCCTGTAGTTTAGGGTTATTCTCTCAAGCCACTGGAGCCGATCCTCTGAGAGTGTTCTTCTCGTACCGCCGGTTCCAATATCCTCGCCCATGGTGAAGAGATCTTCCTGCATGGATGATAAATCGTCAATAATATCCTTCCATTTGCTCTTCACCAGGGCCATGCCGATGAACGTGATGGTCTCATCTATTGCGCCGGAGACCTCAACCTTGAGTGAATCCTTGCTCGTTCTTACCCTGCTGCCAGTATCCGTTTCGCCCGTATCTCCTCTTCTTGTGAACATATTTGGTCATTCACAATCACAATAAACATTTTTTGTGTAATATCGGTATCATTTTCTTCATATATGCGCAAGAATGACCTGGAAACACCATCACCACAACTTTCTGATACGTGCCAGATAACCGGATGCCTGCTTTTAGCAGTGGGAATGCAGAACCTTCAACTGAAAGATTCCGTAGAAAGGTTCTCTGATAAACTTTAAAAACCAGCTTCCATGGAGATGTATGGTGTCCAGGAAGATTAGATTCTATGGTCGTGTCCAGGGCATTAACTTCAGGAGAAACGTAATGAGAGAGGCCCTTTCCCTTGGGGTCAGGGGATGGGTAAGAAATGAGATGGATGGTTCTGTTTCCGCTGTATTTTCCGGAACACAGGAGTCCGTTGATATGCTCCTGGATTTCTGTTTGAACAGGGTTCCGCTTGCCAGGGTGGATAGATACACCATCGAAGATCATGAAGAGGAGAGTTTCGACACATTTTCCATCTTATGAATCGGATTCCACCGTGAAGTCCCAGCCCGCATCTCTGATGGCGTTCTCCATCTCGGTCCGGTGCGCTCTGTTCCTCACGCTCACAGTGAAGCTTACGTTCTGATATCCCGTTGGCGTATCTCCTTTCAGGTTGTCAACCTCAGAGTGGTAGATGCTTCCCCCATGCTCCCAGATCATCTTTGATATGCGGTACAGCACTCCAGGTCTGTCCGGTATGTTGAAAACGAACCGAACAAGCCTATCCTCCTTTCCCATCGACTTGTATATGATCTTTGATAGGAGCAGAGGATTAATGTTGCCTCCGGATAGAACCACAGCAACTTTCCTGCCTGAAACATTGATCCTGCCTGAAATGATAGCCGCAAAACCGGCAGCCCCTGCAGGTTCAACCACCATCTTGTTCCTCTCCAGCAGATTGAATACTGCGGTAGCAATGCTCTCGTCATCAACGGTTATAACCCTGTCCACATACCTTTTTGCAACCTTGATGTTGAGCTTTCCAGGCTCCCGTATAGCAATTCCATCCGCTATGGTGTGGCCGACAACGTGTGTTCTCATCCGACCCGTTTCAAGAGAACGCTTGAACGAATCATATGTTGCTGACTGAACTCCAATAACGGAAACATCCTTTTTGAGAGATTTTATCCCGATGGCTATTCCTGATATCAACCCCCCTCCGCCTACCGGGACGATAACCTGCTCAACGGAGGGCAATTCATCCAGGATCTCAAGACCTATGGTGCCCTGACCCGCTATTATCCAGCGGTCGTCGAATCCCTCTATGAATGTCCTCCCCTCGTTTTCTGAGAGCTTGAGGGCCACACTCCTCGCTTCATGGTAGTCTTCTCCTGCAAGGACTATTGAGGCTCCATAATTCTCAACGGCCTCTATTTTTGCAGGGGTGGTGTTCACGGGCATCACAATCTTGGCATTTGTGCCCATAATTTTGGATGCCAGCGCAACCCCCTGAGCGTGGTTCCCGGCACTAACTGTTATAACCCCATTTGAAAGCTCCCTGTCGCTGAGGGTGCTCAACTTCACTATGGCTCCCCTTATTTTAAAGGAACCAGTTTTCTGGAAATTCTCTGGTTTAAACCATATATCTGCATCGAATCTTCTGCTGAAGGTTGTGGAATGCTCCAGATGTGTGATGTTTATTTTGCCTGATAGGATTTTCCGTGCATATTTGATGTCCTCAATCGTTGGCAGTTTTTCGTTGGGTGAAACCATATTCCCCTAATGAGGTTCATAATTAAAGCGTTGTGGATGCATATCCATCACAATGTACATCGCTCGGAGAAGTTGTCAAGGTGAAATGGCCGCAGGTAAATATTACTAAGAGTAATATGTGTTGAGGAGTAAGTAATTTATTGCTTTCCACAACAAAATGTTTAATAAAATAACGGTATATTGAGAGGATCGAAATGGCGAGAAATATCTCAATTGAAAGATTAAATCAGATCCCAATTGAACGCAAAGAGGTTGAGATCGTTGAGAGGAAAGGCATCGGACATCCCGACAGCGTTGCGGATGGAATCGCTGAGGCTGTCAGCCGTGAGCTGAGCCGTTATTATATGCGTGAATACAATAGGATACTGCATCACAACACCGATCAGTTGGAGATTGTAGGAGGGCAGTCTGCCCCAGCCTTTGGTGGCGGAAAGATACTGGAACCCTGCTATATTATGCTGAGTGGCAGAGCAACCACAACAGTCAACGGTGAGAGAATACCGTATAAATCCATAGCCATAAAAGCTGCAAAAAATTATCTCAGGGAGAACTTTGTGCATCTCGATCTTGATTCAGATGTGATGATAGATTCTCGTATAGGCCATGGATCTGTTGATTTGAGGGGTTTGTATGATACCAGTAAGCTGAAGGCCAATGACACCTCCTTCGGAGTTGGCTTTGCTCCCCTGTCTGAGACGGAAAGACTTGTTCTCAGCACGGAGAAGTATATAAACGGTGATCTGAAAAAGAAACTTCCTGCCATTGGGTATGATGTAAAGGTCATGGGCTTTAGGCAGAAGGACTCAATAAACCTCACAATAGCGGCTGCCTTCGTGGATAAATATGTCAGGGATGAGGATGAGTATTACTCCATAAAAGAGGAGCTGAAGGATATTGTTCTCGATCAGGCCAGTTCTATAACGGACAAAAACGTGAACGTGTACATAAACACCGGTGACATTCGCGACGAGAAGGTGGAGTACCTCACCGTGACTGGACTTTCAATGGAAAACGGAGATGATGGTTCTGTCGGTCGGGGGAACAGGGTAAATGGACTCATAACGCCGTTCAGGGCTATGAGCATGGAGGCCGCAGCCGGGAAAAACCCCGTCACACACGTTGGAAAGATCTACAACGTCCTTGCCGGAATGATAGCGAACAGCATAATCGATGAAACAGGTGGAGATGTTCTGGAGGTTTATGTCAGAATAGTTTCTCAGATCGGGAGGCTTATAAGCGATCCTCATGTCACAAGCATTCAGCTCGTTTACGCCGATGGTGTGGATGAATCCAAGCACAAGGAGAACATCTGGAGAATTGCGGATGAGAAACTGAGCAATATAACAGATCTGACAAAGAACTTCCTGGACGGAAAGATCTCAGTCTTCTGATCCAGTTTTCCGGATCTTCGGCTGTCTTTTATCAATTTTTATTTTCTGATCGTTTGAGATTGTCAGATCCTGGTTGATTCCACAGGATTTGCGGAAACGATCACGATACAACTCCCGAGTCCGCTCAATTAGAATCTATCGATTTTCATACCCTAGATTTTTCCATTTCCATCAACTAAAATTGACAACGTCGATCGTTTCTTTTTTCTGATCACTGTATTTGTGTAGCCACTCCTTCGCCTGAGAAAATTTTCTCGTTGGTAACCACGAGGAATGAAATGAGGATTATTGCTGGAAGGAGAATTGCGAAAGCAGATCTGTAACCTATATTTTCTATCATAAAGCCACCCAGAACGGGTCCAGCTATCAGAACGATCATCATGATTGAAAAGAAATAACTGTTCGCGCTGTTTCTCGTCTCCGAGGGATACGATCTCGTTATATGTATTAGTGAAACCGGAAAACTGAGGCCGTGGGGAAAACCCAGAATGGCCATGGCTATTGCAAAGATTACGAGAGAATAGGAGAGAGCCATGATGGCTATACCGCCTACCGTGAGCGCAAGGGTGAGGTAAACGAGAAACGTCAGACGCTCAGATGGTTTCCTGACAGACATGCTGATCCTGGATATGAATGAGGTAGTGAAGAACACCGCATAGAGCAGGTATACCCCGGAATACGGGGCTTTCAACACATTGTGGGCGTAAATGCCGGAAAACACGGTTATGAAGATGAATGGTATGTTATATGCCAGATTCAGAAGGACTGCCACCCTGAACCCTCGATTGGATGAAAAGCGTCTTACTTTCGGGGATTGTTCACTCTCGGGGAAGGGGATGAAGGGTGAGAGAATACTGGCAAGGATCCCGAATGGAGCGAAGAAGAGAAATGGATACCTCAGGTCGTTGAAGATACTGAGGATCAGATGTTCGTAGTACGGTCCGAGAACAAGACTTATACTGAGGGCGGTGGTGTAAAGGGCAACAGACCTCTCCCTCAGATTTCGATCCTTAAAGAGTCCGGCAGCAGTGATTATGTTGGGCATCAGGAGACCCAGCAGGGCGCCCGAAAGTGCCGTGTTTACCCACAGCAGAAGTGGTCCGGATACATAAAACAGGAAAAGCGATATTGTGTAAATGATATTCGATACCATAAAGACTGCTCTCCTGACGTGTACCTCAAGCCTGGCATTGAGAAGAGCTGTAGTTAAAAAGGACGCAAGGCCAAAGAGGGCTGAAAGAAGACCCACCTCAAACTGCGTGTAGTTGAATATGTGATTGGATAGTGTGGGCACCGTTGTCTGGATCATGTTGTTGCTGCTCCGTAGAAGGATGGTGATAATCATCATGATGATGATATACACAGCAACCTTCCGGAAGTTCGTCTCCTCCAGATCCATAGTCAACGGTTTTCTTGTTTCTCAGAATGTTATTACTTCGTATCCGTTGTTAATAAAGTATGCCAGACGTTCGCCTGCTGGCAGAAGGTTAATTCCGAGTTCACTGATTTTACTTTCAACGTTGCTTTTCTCCGCCATATAGACACACGCGGAGTCAACAGCTCCCAGAGAAATCAGTTTCTTGAAATTCTCCAGAACCTCGCCGCTAATCTTGGTGATGTACGATTCGCTTGGTCCAAAGAGCAGGATCTTCAGGTCCTCATACCTCTTTGCTTCAAGAGACCTGAGTGCCATGGTAATTCCACCATTCACTTTCGCTGCAGACTCCTCACCGCTCATTATCAGGAAAAGTACCCTGGTCATAGCCACCTCATTCAATTCTACTATATGTATTATTACATAGTATTTCCTGTAATCAAAGAACCGCTCCACATGGTATTGTTTCAGGAAAGGTTCAAGATAACATCTCCGACCGATGATCTATTCGGGTACAGTATATATACCACACCGTATATTGCGGCTTCATGAATAAATCTATCCCTTCATGAAGCCAATAATACGGAATACAGTAATTTTCATACAGTCTCATCCACATGGGCATAAGACAACGTAATTCTCCAATGCATAGAGGGATAGATGGCAGAAATTCTTCCAAACCGATCCGTCCATATAAGGCCCTCCAGAGATTCTTGTGGGTTGTGTGTTGAGCCGGGTCCTCCGGACAATTTATTTAAGCATAATGCATTTAACCGTCTGTGTTAAGGTGAGTGGAACACTAATAATAGCCGAAAAGGCTGATGCAGGACGAAGAATAGCTTATTTTCTTTCAGCCGGAAAGGCGAAACAAAAGAAGGGCCCCGGATCATCATACTTCGAATTCGAAGACGGTGAAGAAAAGTTTTTCCTGGTCTCTCTCAGCGGACACATCGTGGAGATTGATTTTCCTGCGGAAATGAAAAGCTGGCAGAGCACTGATCTGGAGGCTCTGATCGATTCTGGCATAGTTAAGAACGTCAAAAACAGGAGAGCTTACACCACTCTCAAGGATCTCTCAAAGGGTGTTGACAGGTTCATCATAGCAACGGATTACGACCGTGAGGGTGAACTGATAGGCGTTGAGGCACTCGATCTCGTTGGTGCAACAAATGAGCAACACAAGATTATAAGAGCGAAGTTCAGCGCACTCACGAGAGAAGAGATAGTAAGCTCCTTCCAGAACCCCATCAGTGTTGATTATCGTCTTGCCGATTCAGCCTTTGCAAGAGAGATCATAGATTTGATATGGGGTGCTGTTCTGACGAGGTTCTTCTCCATCTCATCGCATCGCCTGGGTAAAGATTTCATCTCCGCTGGTAGGGTTCAGACACCTACTCTTGCTCTCGTTGTTGACAGGGAAAATGAGATCCGGGCGTTTAGACCTGAAACGTTTTTCAGAATATCTGTTGTTTTCAACAAGGGAGGGAACTTCCAGGGAATTTATGAAGGGGGGGACATATTCTCAGAGGAGGAGGCAAGATCCGTATTTGCAGCCATCACTGGAGATACAGGAAAGGTTCTTAATTTCAGTTCCGTGGAGGAAAAAATTTTGAAGCCGCCACCATTCAACACAACCGAGTTCCTGAGGGAAGCTTCCAGAATTGGGGTGAATCCTTCAAGGGCAATGAAGATAGCGGAAACACTCTACACCCGTGGAATAATAAGTTACCCGAGGACGGATAATACTGTTTACCAGAAATCGATCAATCTGAAGAGCATACTGAACCGTCTCAAGGAATCTGAATTTCAGGATGATGTACTGAAAGTGCTATCTCAGGAAAGACTCGTACCCTCGCGAGGAAGAACGAAAACCACCGATCATCCACCCATTCATCCCGTTTCCGTTCCCAAAACCAGGTTAACCGGGGATTACAAAAAACTGTATGATCTGGTTGTGAGGAGATTCCTTGCCACGCTTTTCAGGAATGGGAAGAGGATAAAGAGAACGTCGAGAATTAAGGTGGGAGGTGTTGTTTTCAACACAGAAGGCTTTGAAATAATCGATTCCGGCTGGCTGGAACTATATCCCTACAGGAAAGTTAAGGAGATCTATCATCCAGACCTCGAGGAGGGTGAATCTCTGAAGGTTGTGGACAAAAAGATGGACCGGGACGAAACGAAACCTCCGCCAAGATACAACCTTGCTTCACTTCTGAAACTCATGGAGAGCCTCAATCTCGGTACCAAGAGCACGAGGCACGACATAATAGAGAAGCTCCAGCTGAGAGGTTTTATTGAGGGCAATCCCGTTAAACCAACCCCCCTTGGTATGGGGTTCATAAAGGCTGTCAGGCTTGTGGACTCCAGAATCTCTGAACCAGACATGACAGCCAGGCTGGAACAGGACATGGAGAAGATAACAAGCGGCACCCTTTCCCGCGATGATGTTATTGGTGAATCGCGCACCATGCTGAAGTCTGTGCTCATCGCCCTTCAGAGCAGGAAGGAAGATGTGGCTCATCACATCAAGGAAGCATTGTCGCAAGGCGAGGTCATCGGTAAGTGTCCGGAGCATGGAACCGATATATTTCTGATCAAGGACAGATTCAGTTCAAGAATAAAATGTTCCACAGATGGTTGTAGAATCGACTTTGTCCTCAAGGATAGGGGAAAGATAGAGCTCACAGACCAGAGATGCCCAACATGCGGTCTTCCGATCATCAAGATCATTAGACGGGGACAATCACCGCAAAGAAAGTGCCTCGATCCGAAGTGCCCGTACAATGCGGAGCGGGCTGGACTTGGGAAATGTCCCGATGATGGCGGTGAACTTATAATTAGGCAGTCAAAAAACGGGAAGAGGTTTCTTGGTTGTTCTAACTATCCCTCGTGCAAAAGAACGTATCCCCTTCCTCAGATGGGTACTCTGATACGAACGGAGGAGGTTTGTCCCGTTTGCGGCGCCCCGCTGATTGTGCTGAAGAAGAGAGGATACAGCTGGAAGTTTTGTCCCGATATGAATTGCAAGTTCAACAGCAGGCAGAAAAAAGGAAGTACGGCAGATGAAAAAGATCCTTCCTGAGGTCATGAGTATTGCTTCTCTTCTTTCAACATCTCTCATAGCGGTTTTTGTTTCGTGGTACCTGAAGGTCTCGGGAAACGCGCCCAAGACAACTGGAACTGGTAACATCCTATACATCATATATTTCCTCGTGGCAACGCTGGGTTTCACAGCTTTTGTTCTGATCCTCGCCAGGAAGAAGAGGCTCAGGCTTGTGCGTATAATATTTTTAATATCATCCGCGTATATACTATTCTTCATATTTCTGGTCTTCGGAGATGTGTTCTATTCCGTACTTTACAGCATATATTCCTTCTATGGGGTTGAGGCATCATCGGTCGCCCTGAACATAGCATCTGTAGCATCTTACATCGTGTGGGTTGCGCCGCCTGTGTTCATAATGTATAGCTGGATCCGTCACGGGCGATGGTATGTGACCAACATAGCGGGAATATTGGTGAGTGCCGGGCTCGCCTCCCTCTGGGGACTACTTCTGAATGTCTGGTATGCGGTGTTCCTTCTTGCCATATTTGCAGTTTACGACTACATCTCCGTCTATCGAACCAGGCATATGGTTACGCTCGCAAAAGCAGCTGTGGATGAGAACCTTCCAATGCTGTTCGTTTTTCCCCCCACCCTATCGTTTGATACCGGAGAACTGAGTTGGGACAGCAGGGAAGAGCGTGAGGTCATGATGCTTGGCTTTGGGGATGTTGCTCTGCCCAGCATTCTGGTGGCCTCCTCATCATCCTATGGTCTCCACCTCTCTCCTCTTTTTCTTATCCTTCCCCTGCTCGGGGCGGTGGTGGGCATGATCGCCCTTCTCTCAGGGCGAATCAGGAAGCCTGCTCCAGGATTGCCACCCATTAACGGTGGATCAATCGTCGGTTTTCTCCTTGCGTATCTTATTGTCTTACTTTCCGTGTGAATTATCTGTCACACGTTTGCGGGACTAATGGCGAAAAACCCTCTTTCCGGTGAAATAGAGAGCCACACCTGCCCTTTCCGCAGCTTCCACGACTTCTCCGTCTCTGATGGACCCTCCAGGCTCGATTATGGCCTTTATTCCACGGGTGGCGGCCAGCTCAACATTATCTGCGAAGGGAAAGAAGCCATCCGAAGCGGCCACCGCACCTTTTGCTTTCTCTCCGGCCAGATCGAGTGCGATCCTCATAGCTCTGACTCTCGATGTCTGCCCCGCTCCGATGCCCACCGTGGTTCTGTTTTTAGCCAGGACAATAGCGTTGCTCTTACAGTAGGCGCTTACCTTCCATGCAAACAGCATATCATTCATCTGTGAATCAGTTGCTGAGGAGGAGGTTTTCTGCTCGAGGCTGGAAAATTCAGCTGTCAGGGGATCCTGCATGAGCACTCCTCCCCATATTGATCGTAGATCCCTATCACGTTTGCTATGGCTTTTTACGATTAGTATCCTCAACTTCTTCTTTTTCGAAGTGAGTTTATCAATAACTCCTGGCGCGTACGAGGGTGCAACAACAACCTCTATGAAATGTTTGATCAGTTCTGCCGCAGTTTCAGAGTCAACCATCTGGTTAAAGGCTACCACGGAACCGAATGCAGATTCAGAGTCAGCGGAATATGCATTGACGAAAGCCTGGCTCAGTGAATCTGCTTCCGAGGCTCCACAGGGGGTCAGGTGTTTAACGATGACGCAGGCAGGGTTATTGAACTGCATTACGGTGGAAAATGCAGCATCAGCATCCAGGTAGTTGTTGTAAGATATGGCCTTTCCTCCCACCACATCAGCGCTGGCAATGCCGTAATCAGAATATGTATAAAGAGAAGCCTTCTGGTCCGGGTTCTCTCCGTACCTGAGAGATTTCCTCAGATCCATTGAGAGGATCATTCCCCTTTCCTCCGGAATTTTAAAGTCACGAGAAAGGGTTCTGTATATCAGAGAATCGTACGAGGAGGTTCTGTAGAAAGCCTCCAGAGCAAGTCTTTCTCTTGTTTCAAGCGAAAGGGAACCACTTTGCGCTATTTCCTCTGCAGCGCCGGAGTACAATGAGGGATCAGATAAAATCGCAACGTGCTGGTAATTTTTCGCTGCAGCCCTGATGAGAGCAACACCTCCAATATCAATATTCTCTATCTTGCTCCCGATATCATGGCTCTGTGAAAATTTCTCAAAAGGATAGAGGTTCGCTATAACCATATCTATGTTCCTGTATCCCAGGGATACGAGCTGATGTTCATCCTCGGCCGTTCTTCTCGACAGTATACCCGCAAAGATGGCTGGATGAAGGGTTTTGACCCTTCCCCCGAGTATATCGACAACGCCGGTTAGCTCCGATGTGCTCTTCGATTCAATGTTGTTATTTCTCAAAAACTCCTGCGTGCCGCCGGTGGCGTAGATCTCGTCCACATGTTCTTGAATTGCCTCAAGAAATTCTTTAAGGCCGGTTTTGTCGCTGACACTTACCAGAATTCTCATAGGTTAATATCCTCTCTCTATTATTAACATTTGGAGAACCTTCTTAGAAGAATATAATGTCTCCAAATACCGGGCAAATATCAGAGGGGGATGTTTCCTGCCTGATAATGTATCTCAGAGATTCAGGGAATCATCAGACCTTCTGGGTAAGTTTCTCCCTCTCCAGTTCGTCAAAAATTTTGTCGTATATGGACTCTTCGTTGGCTTCAACCGGTTCACGGCTTGCAATCTCGACGATCTTCTCCTTCCGGTACTTCCACTGGTTTATCCTCCAGGTCTTACCCTTGAAGATGTTTACCTCTTCTACCTCTGTTTTCAGAAATCCGAACTCTTCCAGATTGTAAAAGACATCCCTTTCCGAGCTTGAAAGGACATTGTCGAGAACGTAATCCTCATATCCAAAGAATGAAAGAATGAAATCACTGAGCTCCTCTATGTCTTTCTTAACCATCCCTCTCCTTCCATAAATTTTGTCTAAAGCTTTTAATAAAACATCTCTGGTTATTACAGACATAAAGCTTTCTCATATTCATAAGGTATTATTAACCTTTTCTATACAGGATGCATATTATTGCCTTCTGACGTTGCTAACAGCGAAAGGTGGAACCTCCCGAGTCCTGGCAGACATAGAGTCAAGATCATTTGATGAGTAGCAAGACTATGAGAAACACCGTTCAGATGGAAAAAAGCTCTATTGTGGTGTTGGTTAGGGCGGAGAGCAAATCACTTCGATGGAGGGATGCCACATCTCCCTCAGAAAGCGTAAGGGTTGTTCCATCAGATCTTCTTACACTTACGGAACCGCTCATTATTCTGGCAGTTGATCTCTCCATCTCCAGTTCCACCCTCTCTCCTGCCTTGATGTAATAGTCAATGAAATTAACGTTGTCAAACTCAAGTATTTTCTTTACGTACCCCCATTCGTAGTCCGTCCTTCCGCGGTATTCACTCCTTATGGCCTGCAGATCCTTCTCACTGTCTATGCCCATCCATAAAGTATCCTCTCTGTAACAGCCCAGTAGTTTCTCCTCGGCCAGTTTCGGAAAAACGGTTTTTTCGAGATCATTGAAAATGTAATCCTCAAAGAAATAGGATCTGGCATTCTTTTTTATATAGTAGACTCCAGCATTTATATATGAATCAAGAAGAGGCTTCTCTCTGAAGCTGGTTACCATGTCCCCGATGGCCTCGATAACGCCATATGGTGACCTCATCTTCGTAATAAACATAGAGATCAGGAAATCACTCTTTCTGGCAAAAGAAATGAATCTCTTAAAATTAAGATCTGTCACGGTATCGCCATTTCGTAAAAGGATATCATCCGAGCTTTTCTCGTTGAAAAGACCACGAAGGGAATTCAAAGTTCCAGCGGGTTTATCCTCTTTGAGGTAGTGAAATTTGAGATGGCCCTTTCCACTTCCGAACCTCTCCTCAATTTTCTCTCCAAGGTATCCAGTGAGAAAAAAGATCTCAGAAATCCCGGAACTCTCAAAATCCATGATCTGCCTGTCGAGAATGGAATACTTTTCTTTCAATTCCACCAAACCCTTGGGTAAGTCGTCCGTTAGGGGTTTCAACCGTTTACCATAGCCCCCTGCCAGAATGGCCCCTATCATAATACGATTAATACACCGATTTATAAATTTGTTGGTTTGTGATTTGACAATGAAATCCGAGCGTATGCTTTATTCCCTTGGGCAGGAGTTAGCGAGTATGGAGTGGGATTGAACGCCTCATAGAGCATTTCACACACCTATTAATGCGATAAAAGCCCTCAAAGCCTCAGCGGATCAGGGGGATTCTTCTGTAGGATCACTCTGTATTTTTTCGTATTGTATGGTACCTTTTTCCTGAATTCGGAATGAAGAACCACCAGGAATTAAAAACAAAGGGAAAAGCACAGGGATTAAACTATTTCAACTTCCGAGATGTTGACCCGAGTTGGAAAAGGGAAAAACAATGGCTATATGAAAATTCAAGTCATACCTCCGGTAGTTTCCGAGGAAGTTGGGAAATCTGTTTACATCATTCTTAAGATGAATACCGTATATCCGAAATTCAGGTCAATGAATGCCAAGTAATATCTCATTATGCCGTCAGGAATTAAAATCATGTAAACAGGCTTGTGATACCAAAGTTCTCCGATAGCTTGGAATTCGGAGCCATTTCGACGTGGTCAAAATCGGGTATATTAAGCAAGCAGTGGCAACAAGAGATGTTGATAGCTACTACGCTTCAATAGAGTACGAATTCAATGGAGAACTCCAAAAAGGGGATCATAACTGGTTCCGAGCTGGGCATTAAGCGGTCATCACCACACCGAGCGTAGTTCAGGCAGAACCATTGAATTCATTCCAAAAAATAGAAAGGAGGCTGAGATTAGAGCATAAAAGGTTATCAAGGAAAAAGAAAGCATCGAGCAACAGGGAAAATGCCTGGAATTTCTTAATAAACATTCCACAATAAGTACAGCAAATCAAGAATTTCCAAGATCAAAGACATAACCATGCCCGGGATACAGAAATGTTATTCCAGATATCCGGAGAGGAGAAACATTGCAATATTCATGGATGCAATGTTTTTACTCTAAGGGGAGAAAATGTACGAAAGGAACGTATCACGCTTGCAACGCTGATCATAGAAAAAGGAAATCTGAAATTTCTATGGTTGCAATTCGTCCTTAAAAAACACGTTAATTTTTATTGCACTCTATCGATGCAGTTTTATCAAAACTTAACGACATAAATACGTGAGAGGTCAAGTAACTATTCCTCATCAATCCAGAAAGATCAATGTTCTGGAGCCGTCTTTGAATGGGTGAGATATTTCACACTCGGTTACACTGGTTGTGGGCACCATGATTTTTCGTTACTATTTATTAAAGATGAATATATTATTGCCCATGCGTGGCTCCTCGGAACAACCGCCTGAAGAACTCAGGCTTAGAACACTCAAAACTCTTCTAAAGCTGTATCCTGTTTTCCGAAGGTTCTTGAAGGATCGATCCTCAGCCAAGAAGGAAAATAATTCGAACTGGGATCACAGAAGAGAGATCAATGGCCGCAAGGCTGTTACAGCCTTCATTGAACTGGGTCCTACTTTCATTAAGCTGGGGCAGATACTCTCCGCAAGGTCTGATATTCTTCCCAAGGAATATCTCGCTGCATTTGAGGAGCTTCAGGATAGGGTTCCTCCATCACCGTTCTCTGAGGTTAAACAGCTGATAGAGAGGAACACTGGTAAAATAGAAGATGTTTTTGAATCATTTGATAGGAATGCTATATCGGGAGCATCGCTTGGACAGGTTTACAGGGCAATTTACAGAGGAAAAGCTGTGGCGGTGAAGGTAAACAGGCCAGAGATCAGGGAAACTGTTCAGAGAGATCTCATCATTCTGGAGCGTCTTCTCAGACTGGGGAAAAAGAGAATGGACAAATTCCTGTACATGAGCCTCCTTAACATCGTCAACGATTTTAGCTCAAGAATATTCGACGAGATAGATTACACTAAGGAAGTTCATAACCTTAAGAGGATAAGGGACAACCTAGCCAGGAGAGGAGAGGACATAATCATCCCATCCGTAATCGAGGAACTCTCAGGAAAGGAGGTTCTGGTGATGGAATACATTGAGGGGATCAAGATAACGAATGTAACGGAACTTGCAAAGATGGATTTCGATCTGAAGAAACTCGCGATGAGGGTGGATCTCCTGTTTCTAAGAATGCTCCTTCGAGATGACATTTTTCACGCGGATCCCCATCCTGGCAACATTTCAGTTGCACAAAACGGGCAACTCATACTCTACGATTTCGGCATGGTGGGTTCTCTGGATGAAAGCACAAGATCTCAGCTTCTGAAACTATATGCTGGTCTTGCGGAAATGGATCCAGATCTGGTCATAGACGCTCTTCTTGAGATGAAGGCATTATCACCCGCAGCGAATCGCGGAGTTATCCGGAGAGCCATGGAACTGACGATCGCCGAGGTAAGTGGAAAGAGAGTCGAACAGCGGGATGTTCAGGAGGTTTTTGAGATAGCGAACAACGTAATTTTCGAATTTCCCTTCAGGCTTCCGCAGTCTCTGGTTCTCTATATGAGGCTCTCCTCCATTCTTGAGGGAATATGCCAGACACTGGATCCGGAATTTAAGTTCATCAGAGTGCTCCGGGAAATTCTCTACAATGAGGGTCTTCTTGAGGAGTTCTACAGAAATCAACTCTTCAACTTCGTAAAGAAGAGTGTCCTGTCTATTGAGAGAGGGGTGGAGATCATACCTCTCCTTAAGAGGCGGCTTGATGAGATTGAGCCAGGTAGAAACAATGAGACGAGAAATATCAACCCTCTCACAATATATCTGGGTTTTGGGCTCGTGGCTCTTGCTTTCATGTACCGCTATTTTCCTCTCTACTCTCTTGTTCTGATGGGAGCAGATTTCGTGGCATTTATTTTGTCTCTGAGAAAGAGGAAGGGTTAAGCAATCCCTGCACTCATCAGATCCTTCAACCCATAAACCTGCATCGTACTACGCTACAAACGAAAACTCCAACATCGATCCACGATTCAAAAAAAGTGAGATAGAGAATGATAGGAAAACTTCAAAAAATATGGGTGATCACTCAACCTTTATGCTTTTGAAACCTTTTGCAGGGATTCTGATGGTCAGAATACCGTTCTGGTATTTGGCAGATAGATCGGTTGACGTGTCAGTTTCGTACGGTATCTTGATGCGTTTGAAAATCTTTTCCGGCCTCTGGTTTGATATCAACGTACCTGTTTTTGGTTCTATTTTCCTCGATGCCTCTATGGTAACAGCATCCTTCTCGGCTCTCACCTTCACATCCTTCTTATCGAAGCCAGGGAGATCCGCATCTATGACTATGTCTCCACCCTCTTCATATATTGTAACGGGCGGATACATGAATGATAAGATCTCCTTCGCCTTATCGTTCAGGTTCTTAATCGCCTCTCCAGTATAGTACTTCAGTGGATTAAACATAATGATAAGAGTAAGAGATCATATTTATACTTTATTTAGCGAAACTGATTAATCTCTTAACATCCTCTTTAAGATATTCATCCGCAATTTCATATGGATTTCTGGAATGAAGCTGTTCCTCAGCGGAAAGCCTTTCCCTCACAACTTCGAGTTCTTCAGCAACCATAGAATCGAGTCTCATCTTAACGGCCATGAGGATCGTGTTGTACACTCGTCTTCTCTTCTTGCCACCGTTGTCTTTCTCATATCTGTTGTGTTCAGAAATGTATCTGATAAGCTCATCAAAACCCTCCCCCGTTAAGGAATTCGTTCCAACGACGGGAGGATTCCATCCCTTCCCTGGATTAATGGAGAGAATGTCCTCAATCTCTTTCATTGAGAGATACGCCCCTTCACGATCCTTCTTGTTTACAATAAAGATATTTCCTATTTCCATTATCCCCGCTTTAATTGCCTGAAGCTCGTCGCCCAGACCCGGTGCTAGAACAACAGCAATCGTGTCAGCAAGCTCAAGAATATCGAGATCGGCCTGTCCGGCACCTACAGTCTCAACAAGGATCGTGTCGTGACCGGCTGCCTCAAGAACTGATGTTGCCTCCCAGACAGCTCTGGAAAGTCCACCTGATACTCCATGGGTGGAGAGACTCCGCATGTACACTCCTGATTTTGTTAGATCACTCTGCATTCGTATCCTGTTTCCAAGGATTGAACCGTTTGTGAATGGACTTGACGCATCCACAGCAAGCACAGCAAGATTGCTGCCCTGTTCAACGAGCAGCTCACATAGCTTCCCGATCATCGTGCTCTTTCCCACCCCGGGGGGACCCGTGATACCAATGATCTGGCTTTTTCCCGTGTGGGGATAGATGGAATTGAGTATAAATCTGCCCAGTTCTGCATTCATCGATGCCTCAAGGATCGAAATAGCCCTCGATACTGCTCTTCTGTCACCTCTGAGTATGCCCTCTATGAGTTCCTCTTTATTCATTTTTTCACTGTATTCCAAGTTTCTTCTTTCTGGCTTCAATGGCTCTCTCAGTTATATGCTCTATAATAACGGAGAGTGGTGTTCCGGGGCCGTAGTTACCGCTTATGCCCATTTTCTCCAGTTTTGGTTTGTCTTCATCGGGTATTGTCCCTCCGCCCACGACCGCGATATCGTCAATCCCTCTCTTTGTCATCAAATCAACCACCTTTTTGAAAACCGTGAGATGAGCGCCATTGAGGAGGCTCAAAGCGATAACATCAACATCCTCATTCACGGCAGTGTCAACGACCTCCTCAGGTGTGGGAAGCAGACCGGCATAGATAACATCCATCCCAGCATCTCTAAAGGCCTTGGCCAGCACAAACATTCCTCGGTCGTGGCCATCAATGCCGGGCTTTGCCAGGAGTACCTTGATGGGCTTATCCTTAAACAATCGTTGGTTCTTTCCAGGTTCCATAGACCTCTCTCCCAATCTCCGTCAACTCTTCCAGAGTGGCGTATTGCTCAACAGCTTTAATATAGTAGGGCATCAGATTCTCATTCTCATCTTCCATTGCTCTTTTGAGCTCATTCAGCGCCTTTTTGACCTTAACAGGGTCTCTTTTTGATCTTATGTCCTTTAATCTCCTTCTTTGGATATTTTCGGCCTCCTTGCTTATCCTGAGGATGTTGATCGGTTCCTTTTCTTCCTCGACATATTTGTTGACACCAACCATGACCTCTTCACCGCGTTCCAGTCTTTGCTGCCTTCTGTAGGATGTATTTGCAATCTCTCTCTGTATGTATCCTGACTTTACAGCCTCGAGAATGCCACCCATCTGTTCTATCTTTTCAAAGTAGCTGTAGACCCGCTTTTCCATTTCATCCGTTAACCACTCTATATAATATGATCCACCCAGGGGATCAATGACATCGGGTATTCCGGACTCCTCAGCTATGATCTGCTGCGTCCTGAGGGCGACCTTCACGGCCTGTTCGGATGGTAATGCCCATGCCTCGTCGTAGGAGTTCGTGTGGAGGCTCTGTGTTCCACCAATCACAGCAGCCATGGCCTCTATGGTTGTTCTTATGATGTTGTTGAGCGGCTGTTGCCAGGTTAGCGTATAACCGGAAGTCTGCGTGTGGAATCTCAGCAAGAGACTTCTCTCCTTCCTGGCGCCATATTTCTCCCTCATGACCTTTGCCCATATTCTCCTCGCAGCTCTCAGTTTTGCTATTTCCTCGAAGAAATTGATGGAAGAATTGAAAAAGAAGGAGAGACGGGGTGAAAAGTCGTCCACGGAGAGACCGGCCTTGATGCCCATATCAACGTAATAAAAGCCATCCGCGAGTGTGAATGCTAGTTCCTGAACCGCACTTGCTCCTGCCTCGCGGATGTGGTATCCTGATATGCTTATGTAGTTCCACTTGGGGGCGTTGTGTGTGCAGTAGACCATCATATCCCTGATTAGCCTGATGTGAGCCTCTGGTGGATAAACCCACTCCTTCTGTGCAATATATTCTTTCAAAATATCCGCCTGAACGGTGCCCGCAATTCTGTCCAGGGGTACCCCTTGCTTCTTGGCTATTGCGAAATACATGGCAGTGAGAACAATAGCAGGAGCGTTGATCGTCATGGAGGTGGATATCTTGCTCAGATCGATTCCATCGAACATGATCTCCATGTCCTTCAGGGTGGAGACATTAACACCACATTTGCCAACCTCACCATCCGCTCTGGGGTTGTCGCAGTCAAAGCCGTAGAGAGTGGGCATATCAAAGGCTATGCTCAGACCTGTTTCACCGTGCTTTATCAGGTATTTTAACCTCTTGTTTGTATCCTCTGGACTCCCGAAACCGGAGAACATGCGCATGGTCCAGAGTCTTCCCCTGTACATATTCGGATAAATTCCTCTGGTAAACGGAAATTCCCCCGGCATGCCAAGGTTTTTATCCTCATGAGCCTGCATGAGATCTTCGGAAGTGTATATTTCTTTAAGCTTGATGCCCGATGAGTTGTAGCGGGGCACCTCCTTATAATTTGTTTTTTTGTTCCACCTTGCAAGGGTGGTTGAACTCCATCTTCTGTATCTTTCGTTAGCAACTGATCTGCGTTCTTCTATTTCCTTAATCTTATCAGACCAGTATGCGGCGCCATCCGACATAATTGTGTATCGGAATATTGAATTTATACTTTGCAACCGTATTGCCTTCCTGAACCTGAAAGGGATCTGTGATTCAATGAGTCTCTGTTAACCAACTTCCGGTTATTGTTTAGAAAGAAACATCAACCCTCAGGATGGAGATCACTTATCCAATGTAGCAAACAATCTTTTTCCGGCGCATGACTAAAAAAGTAATGACGCGAGCCATCACAGAGATAGTGTACCGAATTTTGTGTATAAGGATATAGTACTAACAGTACTAACTAGAGCCAGAAACCATGGGAGAAGTCCATAGGGGAAATCTCATGAATAAGAAAAGGATGCC
>WAQW01000044.1 GCA_015520045.1 Thermoplasmata archaeon
GTATACTATACGTGGGAAGAGATAAAATCTGCATATTTCGTAAATGCATGGATACCCATATCGTTTCTCAATGCAAGTGACAGGAACATTAATGTGATGGTGGATGATGGTATAACACTTGCCTTGGGCGGACACACTGAGTTTTCCATGGCAAAGGCATTCGATTACGCTGGATCCAAATCATATGAAATGGGTACCAGTGCCTTCTACACGTCGTCTGGTCTATATGTGGGCTCGAATAATTTCATAAGTAAGCCCGGTGTCTTAGCCTTACATGATGGTGTAATAGCGATAAAGGGAAATGCAACAATAATGGGGTACCAGTGGGTTAAACTTTCCTCAACAGGCAGGATAGTAGAGAGAAGCAACAAATACCAAACAGACATGGGCATCAGCTCACTTAATCATTCTGGTGATCAATTCCACATAAAAGCATTCGCTGCCGGACATGTGAATCTCAAGAAATACACCAACTCTGAATACAAGAACCTCAGCCTTCAGGAGAGGTATAGTCTCGCCATGGGAATATACTTCAACGGAACAGACTCAGCAGCCCTCTGGGGTAACAAGAATAGCACTGAAAATATCACGACTCTTAATTATTTACAAAAAGTCAGCTGGAATACAATCTATTCAAACATAACAGCCTTTAAAAATGATATTGAGGGAGAGATCTTAGCCGGCCTAGGTTTGCTTGTTGCAATGGTATCTGTTGATCTTGCTCTTGCCGCAGTTCCATGGTCGGATGCCGTAACTATCCCTTCAATCATCATTAGCCTGATAGGGTATGGTGTGTCTGTAGCCTCACTGTTTGAATCCGGAATAATCAGTGTTACTAGCAGTACTGTCATTTATGGTGGATATATTAAAAATTATGGTTTCCCAAACAGCAATGGTGGAAGTCCTATAACCGTTTACAACTGGTACACTCCTCAGGACATAGAGATCAATGGAAACACATACCAGATCCCTACAAACTATGCGATAATAAAACCTGCATCATAGACTCAACTATCTATTTATTCTTTCAGATATAAATGAATGAAAGAAGAGAATGTGTAAAATGAAGCAATTTATTCACTGTGAGTGAATCTTAAGGTGAAATCATCCATTTGTGTACTGCATAAAAGATAAGTAGGATATGTCTCTTAGTGAACTATGAGTTCAGATGAAAGCTACTGGCACAGTATTCCATGTGGTCCAAACCCCCCTGAGGAGGTTTATGTCGTTGTGGAATCGCCCAAAGGTAGTAAATGCAAATATGAGGTTAGCAAGGAATTTGGTGGGATAATCCTTGATCGTGTGCTTCACCACTCCGTTATGTTTCCGGGTGAATACGGCATGGTTCCAAGGACCTACTATCTTGACAATGATCCCATTGACGCTATCGTTTTGATGAGCGTGCCAACCTATCCCGGTGTTGTTGTAACGGCTAAACCCATAGACGTTCTTGAGATGATCGATCAGGGTACTATCGACAATAAGATTCTCGCTGTGGCCTCACACGATCCTATATATGGGAAATTCGAAAGCATAGAGCAGCTCCCCGAACATCTACCAAAGGAGATCTCCAACTTTTTCGAAATATACAAACTTCTGGAAGGTAAAAAGACCGAGGTGAAGGGGTGGCTTGGCAAAGGGAAAGCGATGGATGAGATTAGAGAGTCCAGGGACAGATACCGCGAAAAGTTTGGGAGGTAATGATCACCGGTTTTCTACCCCTTTCTTAAATGATAAGTTTTTCCTACACACATTAGCCCTTTTTAATGACAAGAATCAGCACGTTTCCTTGCTGAAGGTAGGAAGATATCAGCCGTTTCGGGGTTGCGTTGCTCAGATGAGTTGAAGAAGATTTTACAGATCGTTGAATGGTATTTACAGCACGGGAAGGGATCTTTCCACACTTTCAGGTAGCCTCTCTCGCTGAAAGTTGGTAGATTGCGGTCCGTATGGTACCACTCAACTGTGTAATCCAATGGATAGATCGGTATTGATGCATCGTGCAGATTTCTAGTGAACTCGGCTTGTGCCGAAATATAGTCATCCTGCAGGCTCATGATCTCACAGAAAAGAGAGCCAGCAACGCATTTGTCTATCAGTCTTTATGATAGGTAAAGAGACACACATTCAAAAGAAAGAAGATTTTGACCTGAAAAAATTTAAACAGGGTTTGGGATAAGGTGCAGTTATACATGTTGATCGTTGCGGGAAATAACAGCGAACAGTTATGCCGCAGGATAGCGGAAGGGACGGGTTCTCAAATTGGGGAGGTGGAGAAGCGGAGGTTTCCTGATGGAGAGCTGTATATCCGAGTGAAGACCCCTCTGGAAAAGGAAGATGTGGCCATTGTTTCGGATACTAGATCCGATGGGGGAATAATACACACCATGTTGCTGGTTGATGCTGCCTCCGGTATGAAACCACGGAGACTGACACTCATCATTCCTTATTTCAGTTACGGAAGGCAGCATATGAGGTATAAACCAGGTGAACCTATATCCTCAAAGGTTCTGGTTACTCTCTTCACCAATTATGTCGATAGAATGGCAACCATCGAAATACACGACGAAGAGACGATTGGGTTTTCAAAGATTCCGTTTTCGAACCTCAAGGTGTACCATTCGGTTGCGGAGTACTACCGAAACAGAAAACTTGATATGGTCGTTTCACCCGATGATGGTGGTTACAATAGGGCCAGATCAATTGCAGATCTCCTTGGGATTGAAGCTACCTACTTCAACAAAATAAGGACCGACCCCAAGAATGTTACAATGGAACCACCTTCAGATATCAATTTCAATGGAAAGAGAGTTCTCATATTCGATGATATAATATCAACTGGAGGCACCATAATGAAGAGCATCGAGCTATTGCGCTCCCTTGGTGCTTCGTACATCGCTGTGGGTGCGGTGCATGGCCTCTTTGCCAACAATGGTCACGAGAGGATAGCTTCATTGGCCGATGAACTATCGGTCACGAACACCGTGGCCGGTGCCTACAGTAAAATTGACGTTTCACAGGAGATAATAAAATATTTGAAGGGTGAGAATGGTGGAAAATGAATTGAGAGAATGCCGTGAGCACGGATTCTTCAGAGGAGAGAGCTGTCCTGTCTGTGGGGAAAGGGGCAGGTTGCTGATGGATAGAAGGGAGTTAGATAGCATAAGCAGGATACTGGCGGGTATGCTCAGGCATTTTCCAGAAAGGTATGGAATACGCCTCGACGATCACGGATGGGCTAAGATCTATCCCATCATTGCAGCAATAAGGGCTGAGAGGAGAGGGTATGGATGGTTAACACCACGGCACATAGAAGCCCTTATAAGAACAGATGACAGACACCGGTACTCCATAAACAACAGGGGGGAGATCAGAGCTAATTACGGGCACACGATCCCCGTTGAGATGGATGATCTTCCCGATGATGATATTCCGGAGAAACTGTACTACCAGACCACTCTGGAGGAGAAGGATCTCATAAAGGAGGCGGGAATAAGTCCTTCGGACAGGACCTGGGTGCACATCTCGAAGACCTACAGACAGGCTTTTGTTTCGGGTCTGTTTCACGTTGACGATCCGGAGGTACTTGAAATCGACTCAGGTTCTTTTATCGGTTCAGGAGGAAGAATATTCAGAGCCAATGATGATATATTCCTGACACGAGAGATACCACCTCGTTTCATACATGAAGCTGATAAGGAGGATGTTGAACTAACTCAGGAGGAAAAGGACGAGATATCCCGTGTTAAGGAGCGCCGCGCGAGAAGGAGATCTCAGCGGTACTGATCTCAATAATTGAACCGATACCCATGCTACTTATACTTTACAGATATACGTAAATTATGACTGATAACCGCATGTTTGCTCGGAGAATCAGAGCTCTGGCAATGAAACACAACGAGATGTTCAGGGACAGTATTCCCCTCATAGCTTCTGAAAATCTCATGAGCCCGCTGGCTATGGAGATGCTTATCTCTGATTTCGGTTCCAGATATGCAGAGGGGCTCCCCTATCACAGATATTACCAGGGAAACGAATATGTTGATGAGGTAGAGGTTCTCGTGATGGACCTCGCAAAGAAATTCTTCAGAGCCGAAAGTGTGGATCCGAGGCCAATTTCCGGTACGGTTGCGAACATCGCAACCCTCTATGGAACCACCTCTCCAGGAGACAAAATAACCGTACCACCCCTTTCCGGCGGTGGACACATAAGCGCTGCCAGATTTGGCGCTGTGGGGTTAAGAGGGCTTCACTCAACCGCCTATCCCTTTAACACGGAGGATATGAACATAGATGTTGACGGAACGATTAGGCTTATAAAGCAGGAGAAACCGAAGGTCTGTCTCTTTGGGCGTTCCGTGTTCCTCTTTCCCGCTCCCCTGAAGGAGCTATCCGAGGCATTTGATGAGGTGGGTTGCACAGTCTGGTATGATGCGGCACATGTGCTGGGCCTGATAGGTGGTGGAAAGTTCCAGGATCCTCTGAGGGAGGGTGCTACCGTTATAACAGCAAGTACTCACAAAACATTTCCTGGTCCACAACACGGAATCATCCTGAGCAACGATACATCAGATCTGTGGAAACATATACAGAGAGGTGTGTTTCCCGGCGTGCTGAGCAACCACCATCTGAACGCAATGGCAGCTCTGGGCATTACGCTCGCTGAAGAACTTGAATATGGAGCTGAATACGCTCAGAACACGATAGCCAATGCAACCACAATGGCACAGACCCTCGCCGAAGGAGGCATATCCGTTCTCGGCGAAAAGAACGGCTTTACCAGATCTCACACGATCGTCGCTGATGTAAGGGAGCAGGGAGGCGGAAAGTACGCCGCTGAGGTGTTGGAACAGGCTGGCATCATCCTGAACAAGAACATGCTTCCCTGGGATTCCAGCAAGAACTCACAGAATCCCAGCGGTATACGCATAGGAACGCAGGAGATCACCAGGCTTGGCTTCGACCGTTCAGATACGAAGGAAGTTGCCAGGCTCATTGCCGACGTTCTTGTTAGACACAGATCTCCCGAAGATGTGAAAGAGGAGGTTAAAGAACTCAAGAGAAATCACAGAACCATAAGGTACTGCTTTGGTACGCACGAGGCATACAGCTACGTGAAAATTCTGGAAGAGATAGGGGAGTGAATGAAGAGGGAGAAGGTTCAGGCTGTACTCTTCACCAGTGATCATGGAAGGATCAAATTCCTTCTGCTTCATGCCATACCCTCGAGAGGAGGGTTCTGGCAAGGTGTTACCGGTACCGTGGAGAAAGGTGAGCCAACCACAGAAGCCCTCCACAGGGAGGTGCGAGAGGAGACGGGAATAGACCGGATGTCATTCAAGAGGATCATACCAGATGCGTATGAATTCAGCTTTATCGACAGAAGGGGCGATTACGTTATTGAGCACGTTTTTGGCGTGGAGCTCCGATCACCGGTTGAGGTGGATCTGAGTAGAAACATCTACGAGGAGCACAGCGATTACAGATGGCTCCCTCTTGACGAAGCGCTCGAATTGCTCAGATATGATTCGGAGAAAAGAGCGTTTAAGTCGGTGGCCGAGAAGGCAACTTCAGGTGAGAGGTAGGTTCTTTTTCATGATGTGGGTTATTTCAGGGAATATCCTTTTCCTTTCTAATCTGCCCCAAATGTTCATTTCTGGATCAGGAGTCTTTCCCGGGGAATGACTGTGAACTATTATACCGTATGTTTGGATGTATGATGGTATGGCATCCTCTGAACGCGATGCTTACTTAAGAAAATTCGAACGATGGATGATATCTGAGAGGAAAAGCCCTCACACGGTGAGGCAGTATATTTTCTTCGCGCGAAAGTTTGAGGAGATCTGTGGCAAGAATCTCGGCAGAATCGAAAAGAGCGACATAGACCGTTTTAAAGAATTTCTCGCCATGGAAAAGAAATACTCCAAGAGCACGCAGTACAGTTTCATAAAGGCCATTCAGCTCTATTTTCGAAGTGCTGGCATAACGCCTCCCAGGAACCTGACCGCACCGAAAAGGGGAAGAAAAGTTCCCGTTTTTCTCACAGATACGGAAACAAAAAGAATGATCGAAATCGCATCCAGGAGGAATCGTGAAAATGCAATCATCCAGATGTTTGTTTACACGGGTATCAGGATAAGCGAGCTGTGTTCCCTCAACGTAGAAGATGTTGACCTCGAAGAACGGGTTGTTCTTGTTAGATCTGGGAAAGGAGATAAAGATCGAATGGTCATCATGAGCAGTTCTTGCGCCGATGCTGTGAGACGCTATATATCCACGCGCCCTGATGCGAAGGATGGCACGCATGCCCTGTTCCTCAGTAGAAATGGCAGGAGGCTGGAGCCGACCAGCGTTCAGAGAATGGTGAAGAGGATTGCCACAGATGCAGGGATCGAGAAGCACGTTACACCTCACGTCCTGAGGCACACCTTCGCAACAAGAATACTGAGAAACGGCGGAGACATTCGTTTCATTCAGAAACTCCTTGGCCATGCAAGTCTCTCAACCACCGAGATATACACGCACATTGACGACAGAATGTTGAAGGAGATGTACAGCAAATTCATGCCCGATTACTGAACGTTTCGATCAGAATTTTCTTTCGACAACGTAATCGGCGAACCAGAGGAGAAAATCCTTTTCCTTTTTGTTTCCTTTCACTGCCGAAAGATAGTCTTTTGCCCTTCTAACGAACATACCGGCAAGGTTGAGGGAGTAGTCGAGTGATCCCGATGACTCAACGATCCTTCTCAGTTTCACGAAATCTTCATCAGATACATTTCCGCTTTCAAGGCACGATCGGATGAACTCTCTCTGATGTTCATCACTTTCCTCCATTGCCTTCATCATGAGAAGTGTCTTTTTACCTTCGTTCACATCGCTCTTCGGTGATTTCCCAACGGTTTTCTCGTCCCCGAATAGGCCGATTATATCATCACGTATCTGAAATGCTATGCCCACCAGAGAACCGTAGTAGGAGAGTTCCTGTATATACCGCTGGTTTCCACTGAGAATTGCCCCGAGCTTAAGTGGTCCGGAGACCGTGTAGTTTGCGGTTTTCCAGAGATGTAGCCTGAGCAGATCAGGCTGTGAAAATGACTCCAGAGTGGGGGATATGACATCAAGCAGCTGGCCCTCTCCCGTTGTTTCAAATATCCTGGACAGTTCCTCGTTGGCAAGAATCAGCGTCGAATCGGAAAAACCTGATGCCAGCAGGGCTTCGTGGGAGTAACTTTCCGCGATGTCTCCCGCAACTATTGAGATGTTCTCGGCGATTCTTGACCCATCGGGAACGCCCTGCAGATACCTCTTCTGAATCCTTACGTGAAAGGTGGAGTTCCCTCTCCTCAGGGTGCTCTGATCCATAACATCGTCCTGGATCAAAAAATAGGTCTGTGAGATCTCCATCGATATAGACGCTTTAACGATCCTGTCACTGTGCTCTGCAAAAAGGTCGTGTCCAACGATAACGAGAATGGGACGCAGCCTTTTCCCTCCACCAAGTGTGAAGTCCCTTATATCCTTCACCATCTCCCTGATGAATGGATCGCTCTTCTCCCTGATTTTATCTTCAAAGAACCTCTCAAGTTCCGCCTCTATTTGTCCCTTAAGCTCTTGCATGTATTGTTTCATATGATCAGACAAATCTCCCATTAGAAATGGTAGGGAATTTAATATTTTTTTGTTCACTGTGCGTTATTATCCCAGGCTGATGTTAAACACCACATGGAAAGCGTAACCTATGGCATAGGTGGCAATCGCCACCCCCATTGAAAGGAAAGCAGCTCTGGCAGCAGATCTGAGAACCTTCGTGTTGACGGAGAGTGCTATGATTGCGTTCGACACGGCCTGGGCAACCGCCACAAGAGCAATGGAGAGTACCAGTGCAACATTTTTTGGAAACACGAGATAGGGAGCTATGGGAACCGCCGAACTGAGCAGGTAATACGTCCCAACGGTGTACGCTGATCTCCTTGACTCCGTCTTTATCTTCCTTATCCTTTCGACATCCTGCACAAGAAGCCGGAATAGCCTCTTCTTCTCAAGCTCCAGTATCTTGTAGTCACTCTTACTCTTGCTCGAGAGGTATGCGCCCAGCATCATGCTCAGCGAACCACTGAGGGCTACAACAAAACCGCTGATTGCTATGTACAGCGGTAGCACCAGAACTCCTGCGAGACCAGACATTGCACCGAGCACCTCAATGAAACCATCGCTCATTCCGTAGACTATGTCCTGGTTTCTCTGAACGATGTCTTCGCTCTTTGTGATGAGGTTCTCAAAATATTCCTCGTGCTCGATCTCATCCTGTATGATCACCCTGAGTGTTTCAGACATCTCGCCCTCAGGCCCCTGCTTTTCAAGGGCCCTCTTGTAGGCCTTTATAGCGGAAAGCTCACCATGCTCCAGAAGCCTTATGGCGAGGAATAAACCCAAAAATCTCAGAAGGAACAGGAGAGTGATCAGCTTCACCCTCTTCACGTGAAGCTTACCGGGGTCCACCCCCACCTTTCTGAGCTGTTTTCCCCAGTAATCGACGTGTTCGTTCTCAATGTTGGCAAGGTTCACCAGGCTCTCCTTGAACTCCTGCCTTTTGACTCTCCTCGATAGAATGGTGTAAAAATCCCTATCCGTTACCTCATCCCTGTAGAATTCCACCATCTCTCGCGTCTCTATACGGTTGCTCATTCAGTGGCGTATTTTTTATTCGTTATTAAAATATGCCAGTTCCACTCTCTTGATGTTAAATGCAATCTCATTAACTATATATCCATTCTTAAAATATCGATGCATGGCTGAGAGTAAAGAATTTGAATATAAGGGAATCTCTATCACCACGGAGTTGCCTGGTCCCGAAGCAAAAAGAATCATAGATCTCGATGAGAGGTATCTCGTGAGAAGTACAAAATCTCTTCCCATTGTTGCTAAGAGGGGAAGAGATGTGTTCATTGAGGATGTTGATGGTAATGTATTCCTCGATTTTTCATCTGGCATAAGCGTCACCAATGTTGGCCATGTGCATCCTAAAGTTAAGAGAGCCGTGATGGAGCAGCTCGACAAACTCTGGCATTTTGCCGGGACTGATTTCTACTACGAAGCGCAGGTCAATGCGGCAAAGGCGATCACGGAGGTTACGCCCGGTTCCTTCAATAAGAAGGTGTTCTTCACCAACAGCGGAGCCGAGAGCAATGAGGCCGCCATAAAACTGGCCAAGGGATTCAACGGCCGGCAGCAGTTTGTTTCATTCATAGGTGCCTTCCACGGTAGAACACAGGGTGCACTCTCCCTCACAGCATCAAAGGCAGTCCACAAAAGAGGTTTCTTTCCAACCATGCCAGGAGTTGAACACGTTCCATATCCAAATCCCTACAGAAATCCCTTTGGCATCGATGGCTATGAAGAACCAGATGAGCTGACCAACAGAGTTCTGGACTACATAGAAAAATTTGTTTTTTCCACATACCTTCCACCTGAAGACGTATCGGCCTTCGTGGTGGAACCAATTCAGGGAGAGGGTGGTTACATTGTACCACCAATGAACTTCCACAAGAAGCTGTTCAAACTGGCATCAGAACATGACATCTTAGTCATAATGGATGAGGTTCAGACGGGATTCGGGAGAACGGGAAAATTCTTCGCATCTGAGCACTTTGGGGTTGAACCGGAGATGATCTCACTGGCTAAATCGATAGCCTCGGGCATACCTATGGGTGCTGTGGTCGTGCATGAGAGATTGAATTTTAAGTATTCCGGTATGCATTCAAACACATATGGAGGAAACCTTCTCGCATCTGTGGCAAGCATGGAGACCATAAAGGTCATGAAGGAGGAGAGACTGGTCGAAAACTCCGCTGAGGTGGGTTCATACTTTAAGAAGAGATTGGAGGAGTTAAAGGAAAAGTACAGTTCAATCGGCGATGTTAGGGGTATCGGCCTCATGCTGGCCATCGATTTCGTAAAGGACAGAAGAACCAAAGAGCCAGATCCCTCGATCAGAGACAGGGTGTTCCTGAACTGCTACCATAACGGCCTGATAAGTCTTCCAACGGGAAGCAGCGCCCTCAGATTCATTCCACCCCTGACGGTTAAGAAGGATCAGGTGGACATGGCAATCGATGCCATTGACAGAGCGATTAAGAAATCGCTCTAAGCCTACATTTTTCAATCCATATATTCCATATTTACATATTTTATGAAGCTAACAAGAGGCATGCCCTCCTCCCATCGGAGACTGTAATTGTTTGATGCTGTGGTGTGCAGCCTGGGCAGAATATTGTAAAGAAGTTTCAAACGACCAGCCGGATCGCCCTCCACGGAGAAAAGCCTCCATCTATCACCCTTAATCCCCTTCAGCCTGAAGGCGTACATAAGGAAAAGCCCGGCCTGCTGGCATCTCAGGTTTAATCGTTCAGCCTGCTCCTGTCTCTTGCCCGAGCTATCAGAGAACGCGATTGTTCTCTTCTGCGAGGACTTCACCTCTATTATCAGGGAGAAATCATGTCTTACAGCAATGAGATCCGCTCCAAGAGATCCTGCAGATCTCGTCACAAAGAATGGTCTTCTGATGATGGTGGATACGACACCACGATCTTCAGGGGGTATCTTTTTCGTGAACCTCTCGACCGCTGAGCGTGATCCAGAAAGAATGGCAGCCAGCTCACGCTCATAGATGCTTCCGTTCAAAGTTCTCAATTCAATAGCTCAAATTACATAAATAACTTTTCTCCGCATGGACGATCGGTGATATACCGGCCAAGCGGAGAGGCATCATACGGAAAAGATCCCCGGGATCTTGGGAAAGGGATGCACATCCTCGATACGCCGCATACCGGTGATAAATCTCACAAGCCTCTCTATCCCTATTCCAAAGCCCGCAGAGGGTTGAAGACCGGTTTCCGCAAATTTCAGGTACAGTTCAAACTGCTTTTCTTTCTGCCCCTTCCTTCTTATGTGCTCCCTTATCCTGTGAGGCAGGTATTCCCTCTCTCCACCCGAAAGGGCCTCACCAAAACCTTCAGGGTATATGAGATCCATGTCCACAAGCGTATCGGAGTCATCATCCAGGCGATCATAGAATTCCCTTGATTCTAAAGGAATGTCCACTATCCAGAACGGTTCTTCCATATCTGAGGAAAGCTTCTCTTCAAAATCTTTTCCGTATTCGGAAAGAGCATCAAGGAACTTGATCCTCCTGAAGGGGCGTTTCGGTATTCTCAGATCCCTGCCGAAGAATTCAATATCCCCGGATAGGTGCGATTTGATATGGTGCAACAATTTAGGGAAAAAATCCTCCACAAGATGGATCATCTCATCCCTCGTGGCATTGCTCTTTTCTATATCCAGCTGTGTAAACTCTGACAGGTGCCTCCCTGTTGAGGCTTTATCAGCAGTTTCCAGCCTGACATTGGGTGAAAATGTGAAGATCGAGCCCAGGTACCTCACCATGAGCTGTTTATGGAATATCATGCTCTTGGTTAGAGAATATTTGCTGCCATAGTAATCGAAAACCGGATCGAAGGTGGGATGGTTGAGCGGATCGGTGATAGGTGATATGATCACCGGAGGAACCTCTGTAAACCCCAGAGAAATGAGATATGACTGTAAAAATGATCTCACATATGTGTGAATTCTCAGACTGTGAGCCAGCTTTTCGTTACCAAGGTGCTTGAAAACCGTATCTATTTCCTCTGATATCATAAGGTGTCGAGAAATAAGTCTAATTTAAACGTTATCAAAGGATAATGAACGTTATCTTTCTTATTTATGTTATATATTGCAATTATTCTGACGTTTTGTCGAAAAACTTTTTTACATGTTGCGTTACCTGACCCATGGATGATAAGGATCGTCGCATTATAACATATCTTATGGATAAAGGCAGGGACAAAATTTCTGATATATCCAGAGCTCTTGACATCCCCCGCGTGACCGTCTACGAAAGGATTAAGACCATGCAGAACCAGGGGCTCATCAAGAAATTCACTATAATTCCGGACTACACGGCAATTGGACTTCCTCTGATCGCCTTTGTATACGTGCAGTTCGATCCAGCTGGTGGTATCTCGGAGAGGGATCTTGCCACCAGAATATCAAACATTCCCACCGTGAGGGAGGTGCACATAATAACGGGAGAGTGGGACCTTCTTTTAAAGGTGCGCGCGGAGTCCATGGAAACGCTCGGAACCCTGGTTCTCGATCGTCTCAGGGAGATGAAGGGCATACTCAAAACACAGACACTGACGGTATTCAAGACGGTCAAAGAGGATTCGTAGGGAAATCAGTGAAGAAAGAGTGAGACACCGGTATCACTCTCTTTCTTACTGGAGAGTTTCTTCCAGTCATTCCTTGAGGCGGGTAGTCCCTTAACCTTCTGAACGTAATTGTAGGCGGAAAGCGCCGCTATTGCACCTGCACCTGCTGAGATCACAACCTGTTTGAATCCGATGTCCGTAACATCACCTGCGGCAAAAATTCCCTCGACCGAGGTGTGTCCCTCCTTATCCGTGACGATCTCACCGAGCTTGTTGAGATCCAAAAGATCCCTGAGGAACTCAGTTTTGGTGACATAGCCCATCTCCACGAACAGGCCGTCAACCTCGATTTCCCTCTCCGTAGAGTTGCCCGAATTCCTCACTACGATTGATCGGATCCGCTTATCGCCCTTTATCTCGGTGATCTCAGAATGAGAGAGCATCTCAACTCTGTTGGATGATTTCAGCTGTTCCACGAGGTTTCCGTCACCCACCAGGTCTCCCGAAGGAAAGACCAGAAAGACCTTTGATGCAATATCCTTCATCAGGATCCCGGCATCTATTGCCGGCATTCCCACTCCAGCAATGGCAACCGTTTTATCCCTGTAGAGAGGACCATCACAGATCGAGCAGTAGGAGACGCCTTTATTCTTGAATTCCTCCTCACCTGGAACGCCCAGATCCCTTGGGGTCTTACCGAAGGCGAGGATCACGGCCAGTGATCTGTACCCGGAGCGAGATGTGCTCACCTCAAAGTATCCGTCATCGTTCCTATTGATCTGTTTAATCTCATCGAAAACAAATTCGGCCCCGTATTTTTCAGCTTGATTTTTAAAAGAATTCATGAGCTCGAACCCCCCGGTGCTCAGTATGCCCGGATAGTTCTCTATTGAATCGGTGAGAAGGGCCTGGCCACCTATATCCTTTGTCACGACGAGGGTTTTAAGGCCCTGCCTGGAAGAATAGAGGGCCGATGTGAGACCTGCAGATGCCCCACCAACTATGATCACATCGTAATCTTTGCCTTCCATAGTCACGCAATGTATCCTTCTATTTTATTATATCCATTTTTCTACCCAAACATGTCCCCTCTTTGCCTGAGAAGGATTTTCACCAGGATGGCAAACAATTCCAGGATGGTTTACTCTGAATTTCAGAGAATGTTTCCATTTTATAGTCTCTGTTATATATAGTAATATGGTGTTTAAAGATGGAAGAAGTCCCAAATCTGAGAAAGGTGCTTGACAGAGTCGAGAACAAGCTTATAGCCTCTGGAAAGGTCTATGTCGCAATGTCATTTGTCTTCTGGATGATTATAATGCTCCTCTACTTCCTCATCTTCCCGAATGTTAAATTGCCACTCTGGGCCACGGCGGTGTACTGGGGAGTGGGTATCGTTATATACTTATGGTTCTCATCCATTATTTTCAGGTACTACAGAAGGCTGCGCGCTCCCCTTAACAGGAAGGTGTTCAGAAGAACTGGTATCTTCATAGGATTATCCTGGGCAATTGGTGGATTTGTGGGTATGGGGATCATACCCGACCTCTCCGTGGGGATAAACAGCATCACAATGTTTTCGATCGGCTACCTATCATTCATATCCATATCCGTGTTTGGAGAGTGGCTCACCTTCCGCGGCAGTGATCTGGAGATGATCCCGGCCATCGTTATACCTGCTGTGGGAATCCCTATTGCACTCTATCTGAGCAACTCGGGTACGAATCCATTTTTCTGGGCAGTGCTTGTGGTCTCACTGGCGTTCTCCTCCACCATACTGTCATATCTCTACTCGGCCTTCAAACTGATCAGGTGAGCATGTGGATCATCTGAAAGAGGTGGTGAAAAACCGTGTTCTCGGAAATCCGGTAAGACTTGGGATAATGCTATTTCTCTTACCGAGAGGAAAGGTACCGTTTGGAGATTTCATACCTATCCTAAATATTACGCCAGGAAATCTGGATTCTCACCTTCGAACGCTGGAGAGGGAGAGGTATGTGACAATCAAAAAGATGCTCCTGGACCGGCCCAGAACCGTTGTGAAAATAACCGATTTCGGATCAGTGGAAACCAGGATGTATATCAGAAATCTCCACAAAGCACTGGATGAGGTCTGATACCACCTTTTGCGGATAGATCATTCACCGAAGTTGCATCTGAGAATGATAGGAGAATGAGATTGATGCTTCACCTGAAGTATGGAGCGCGGAACCTCACTCCCTTTTTTATGAGATCAATAGAGCTCTCATAACCTGCATCTGCGTGCCTTATCACGCCGATTCCGGGGTCAGAATTGAGCACCCTTTTGATTCGTTCCTCCGCACGCTTCGTTCCATCAGCCACTATCACAAAGCCTGCATGGATTGCGTTTCCAATACCGGTTCCACCACCATGATGTACCGAAACCCATGAAGCACCGGAAGATGCGTTCAGCAGAGCGTTCAGAATCGGCCAATCTGCGATTGCATCAGAACCGTCCTTCATAGCTTCCGTTTCCCTGTAGGGTGATGCAACAGAACCGGTGTCGTGGTGATCTCTCCCTATTGCGACGGGCGCCTCAACTTCGCCATCACGCACCATATCATTCATCAGCAATCCGAGCCTCTCTCGCTGGCCGTATTCCGCATAGCATATCCTCGCGGGCAGACCCTGGAACTTCACATGCTCCTTTGCCAGCCTGATCCATTTCACCAGATGCTTGTCATCCGAGAATTCCCTGATTATAGCATCGTCGATTGAATAAATATCCTCAGGATTCCCTGAGAGAGCCACCCACCTGAAGGGCCCAGATCCTATGGAGAAGAGGTCCCGTATGTATGCTGGCACATAGCCCGGAATCTCGAATGCATTGGATAATCCACCCTCCTTCGCCCTGCCTCTGAGATTGTTTCCATAATCGAATACTCTGGAGCCTTTCTTCTTGAATTCCAGTATGGCACGGGTTTCCTTCACTATCGATTCATAGACCTTTCTGTGATAGATCTTGATGTCTTTTTCCCTCAACTGCGCTGCGGTTTTGACGTCGTAACCTTCAGGGATATATCCAAAATCGAGATCATGAGCAGCCGTTTGATCTGAGACTATGTCCGGTACCTCTCCAGCAGAGAGGATGGCAGGATACATCTCGGCTGCATTTCCGAGTACTGCTATGGATATCACCTTGCCATTCTTCAGAGCATCATTCTTCATCTCAAGAGCATCATCGAGGCTCTTCGCCTGAACATCAAGATACCTGTCTCTGAGACGCCTGTTGATCTTTTCCTGGTCAACCTCTATGATGATTGAAACAGCTTCGTTCATTTTCGCAGCGAGAGGTTGTGCTCCTCCCATCTCACCAAGACCGGAGGACAGAAACCACTTTCCCAAAAGAGTGTCTCTGTGAAACTCCTTCCGTGCCAGAGCACTGAGTGTTTCATACGTACCCTGAAGAACACCCTGTGTTCCTATGTATATCCAGCTACCCGCCGTCATCTGACCGAACATTGTCAAACCTTTGCGCTCCAACTCCCAGAAGATGTCATCTGTTGCCCACTTTGGAACAATCTGTGCATTCGCAATCAAAACTCTCGGAGCATTCTCGTGAGTCCTAAATATTCCCACAGGCTTTCCAGACTGTATGAGGAGAGTCTCATCATTATCCAGTGATTTGAGTGATTCCACTATCTTGTCAAAAGCTTCCCAGTTTCTCGCGGCCTTTCCCCTACCACCATACACTATCAGATTCTCAGGATCTTTGGCCACCATAGGATCAAGGTTATTCATTAGAAGGCGAAGGGCGGCCTCCTGATCCCAGCCCCTGGTGTTCAGGTCTCTCCCCTTTGGAGCGTGAATCGTTCTGCTCATAAAAGGTAATCAGTTATGCAATGAATACTTTTACCTTGATTCGGGGAGCTTAAGACTATCGGTAATTATTGTGTATTCTCTTCTGTTCCCAAAGGATATGATCCCGACCTTTCTGCCCGTCTCCATCTCTATCATCTTTAGATACTCTTTCAGTTCTGAAGGCATGGCTTCCAGGCCATTCTCAACGATCTCCTTTCTCAATGAATTGTCAATTTCTCCCCAGCTTTTCAGCTCCCTGTACTTTACATCATAATCTTCAATTCTTTTCATGTGTGCGGCGTCTGGATCGGTGATCTCCTCACCAGTTTTCCTGTTCACGTAAGCCTCCCCAAGAGATATTTTATCCATCAACCCAAGTGTGTCCAGGTTAGTAACCGCCAGAAGATCAATGTCGCTGACCCTTATGGAATATCTGAGGGCAGGAAGATCGAGCCACCCTACTCTTCGGGGCCTTCCGGTGGTTGTACCGTATTCGTGTCCTGCTTCCCTGAGTTTATCCGCCAGAGATCCAGACAGCTCGGTAGGAAATGGCCCAGCACCCACCTTTGAAACATAACCCTTCATGACTCCTATAACCGTATCAACCTTTCTGAAAGAGAGACCGGCCCCGCAGCTTATAAAACCAGCAACAGTGTTGGATGATGTCACATATGGGAAGAGACCAAAATCGATGTCCAGGAGGGCACCATTTGCACCCTCGAAGAGGATGTCTTTTTTCTGTGACCATGCTAAATTGAGTAATCTATCGGTGGGTTCAACATATTTTTCTAAACTTTTCCCGCTATTGTACAATGATTCCCCAATACGTTCTATGTCGGCATCAGAATAGGATTTGAGGAGTTCTCCCTTCATTCTCCTTATTGCCAGGAGTTTCTCTTTTATGGCTGAGCGAGACGAGAGATCTTCTATTCTGATACCGTTTCGTGAATATTTATCCTCATAGGTTGGCCCGATTCCCTGTGACGTTGTTCCAATCTTTGAAGCCCCACGCAGCTCTTCTTCTTTCCTATCGATAGCTCTGTGAAGCTCGGTCACAACGTGAGCCTTATTGCTTATGTGAATCTTTAAGTCAGGATTTACCCTCTGAACTGCCCTTATCTCATCCACAAGAGCAATGGGATCTATAACCATCCCATTTGCCAGAACAATATTTTTAGTTCTCAATCCACCGGCAGGGACAAGGTGAAATTTGTACTTTTCCTGCCCAACAACCACCGTATGCCCTGCGTTTCTTCCCCCATTAAAGCGCACCACGAAATGGAACCTACCACTCAGAAAATCGACAATTTTACCTTTCCCCTCATCTCCAAATTGAATGCCCACTACCGCAGTTATCATTAATACCACACACCGTTGCCGCACCAGATATGGGAAGCAGCAACATTATAACATAATGCATAACATTCTTAAAAGCGTTTGTCGCTCAGTTGAGAACAGGCTGCAACGTGAAGGCTGATTTAAGCGGAAATCACGCTCAGGAAATGGGGAGCCTTCAGCCACTCATGCTCGACATAATAATCAAAAAGGGAGTGGTATATCAGATACCTGCTTATCCTTTATGCTTCAGTGATGCTCACATAATTCATCGGGGCATAGAAGCTTACTGTTTCTCCGTTGGCGTTAAAGGTGATGGGTGTGCTGCTCTGATATATGTTGATGGAATAATTTGAACCATTCCCGGCTAAAGGGAAATTGGCTATGGACGTGCCGATAGTAACCGCATGCACACTGGAAACAAAGTCTATTGCAGAAAATGTATCGAGCACCGTGCTGGTAAGATCGAGAGTATCGCTTATCAGTTCCATTGATTCCGAAACCACCTCAGGCTCGGTTGCATTCTTGCCTCCA
>WAQW01000045.1 GCA_015520045.1 Thermoplasmata archaeon
GCTATGAAGATAATTTATCTCAGGGTAGTTGAGATAAATGATAAGTGGTCTCTAAGAACATTAAGGGGATATTATAAATGCAAGGATGAGATAGAGGAAATGTTTCAGGAGAGGTATCCTTTATAAATACACAAAATATGGGACGCTACGTCAAAGAGGATTGATCACCTCAATAGAAACCAAATTTTTTATGTTTTGGTTTTATTTGCTTTGATGGCGATTTATGAATTTGAAGGCAGGATTCCGTCAATATCTGATAGTTCTTTCGTTTTTCCGAATGCTACTGTGATCGGGGATGTTACCATTGAAGATGAGGTGTGGATCGGTCCTGGGGCTGTGATTCGCGGGGATTACGGAACAATAAAGATAGGGAGTTTTTCTGCAATTGAGGATAATTGCGTCATTCATGCGAGGCCTGGAGAAACAACCTATATTGGAAAACACGTAACGATCGGGCATTTAAGCGTGGTTCACACAGGGAGAATAAAAGATTGGGCCGTCATAGGCATGAACGCAACCGTTTCCGACTTCTCAGAGGTTGGTGAATGGGCTGCAATTGGAGAGGGAGCTGTGGTGAGATCTAAACAGGTAATTCCCGACAGAGGGATTGCCGTGGGTGTCCCTGCTAAGGTTATCGGCAGTGTTAACGATGAGTACATAAACCTGTGGAAGGGTTATAAGAAAAATTACAACACCTTTTCCTCACGTTACAAAAATCTGGTGAAACTATAACAGACTCCGCTAATCCACGAAACACATCGTCCATTAAGTCATCTGGAAACCATTAAGCACGCTTCGGTGAGAGAACTATTTTTTGCTATGTATTGCTGTATACTATGCTGACTTTCATACGTGAAATGGGAACATATCACGTAGATTTTCATGCTACAGTAATAACTATCTACACTAAAGGTTCCTGTTATTAGTGCTTATGGGATCCAGTACTGATCAACGAAATTTGAGTTATAAAGAACACTGTGTATTTGTGGGTTTTGATCACGTTCAACGTGGAATTACGGATTTGGCATTCCTACACACCATTTTTGGCAGTGAACACAAAGACAATTAGGTTCGAAATTTGCCAACTTTTTGGGCCCATCCCAAATCAATGAGTCGGAGCATCATAGATGCTTTCATTCAAACCTCCTCTTCATTTTTTGTAAAAGGGGGCATAGTTATACTGATAAAAATCAATTCATTGTCGGGGATCGAGGCCGTATTTAAAACGAGAACGCACTTCTGCAACAAAGGCGGTGTAGAAAGTTGGCTACTCGTTCAACAGCATATCAAAGATTTCAGCTGTATTCAAAATAGATTTGATGCCAGTGGGCGAGAATGTCGTCCTTCCAACTTCAGAAACTCCTCGTGTCTTCAAAATGTCAATCACATGACTCACGGGTGGCGGAGATATATGCCTGAATTTTGCAAGCTCAGAAATATCTGTGAAATACAGCTGTGTGTCTTCGTGTTTAATCCTGTCAACATATTTCCTCAAAAGAACATTATCACTCAGGTAATCTGGAATTTCAATGCTAGAAAGAAAATCCCTCGAGAATAGGTTTCCTAACCATAAGGGGCCCTCCTCTACGCTCGGATATCGATTGAAAATCACCTTATGTTTATTTATATAACCTATATTGTCCAAAGCCTTTCTGGCCAAAGATGTCCCATTCCTTATCCTGAAAATTACCCTGTAGTAATGGGAGTACCATATTGAAAGCTGAGGAATCGCCTCTCTCCCGAGGGATGCAGCGCGTCTTACGAATGAACCAATCAACACTCTTATTCCCGTTTCGTGTCTGTAAATGTCGTTAATCACCCTTGCGTCATACCTCAAAAACGTCTTTGATGGAACGGAACCCGTCAGCGCACTCAAATCCGTTGCAGTTATGGCAACATATCCATTATTTTTCACTGAATATATAGACTGATCGAAGTACTGCAACGGCGAACCATAAGGATCCACATCAATGAAATCAAAGAGTGAGTGTGAAAGAGTCGCCTCGAATGACTCATTGGAGAATGTGACACCGCCTCTCAGATCTGCAATATTATCCTTTATAATCTCCGCTGAAAGTTTGTTTCTTTCTGATATGACTGTCTCGACATTGGCCTCCAGATAATATCTTATGCCTCTAATGCCCGTACCACCGAAACCATCCAGTGCCCTTCTGGGTTTTGCATACCGTAAGAAGAGGATGGTGATGTCTCGGTTCAATTTCTGAGATTTATTAAAAAAGCCAGGACGCGCCCTGGAAGGCCCCATCCTATCCTGTGTAGTTGCCCTTTTCAGTATTGCAAGACCTTCTCTAACTGTCAAGACCCCTCCTCACCCTGGAGAACGCGAAGTACCTTGAAGGGGAGGATATTCCTATTGATCGGCGTGATATCAAACACACGTACCCCCTCCAGACTCCTTATCTCCTGCAGAACAGGATTTCTAGATTTCTTGTGAAGCGTTAGGATCAAGGGTTTTTCGCCGTGGAGTACCCCGTCAATGGCGGTCTGAACGGCTCTGGTAGTATGCTGCAGCTTCCCTATCTCATCGATAACAATGTAATCAGCCATTTCTGATGCCTTCTGAAGAGATGGGACCAAGATCTCCTCAAGTATGCGGGTATCAACCCCTATCTTATCTATCTTAACTCTAGATATCAACTTCACGTCTGCAAATACCGCCTTTCTCTTAGTATGAAGGTCATAAATGCTGTATCCAGACAATTTTCCTTCCTTTCTGACCTCACCGAAAAGAACACCATGAATCACTTTTCCTTCATTTTCGAGAATTTCAAGTATTTTTTTCAGCGCGACGGTCTTTATCGAATTTACAGGCCCAGTTATCACTATCTTCAATCCCATTATCAGTCACCATCAATGTACATTAAGGGATAATTCATTTCTGGGATGTAACGAAGGCGAGCTACTATTCTCTCTTCACCATATTTCACAGTCACAGAAACATTTAACATATCCCCAGAGAGCGTGAGGTACTTGTAAACTCCACGCCTCTTCTTGATCTTATCAACATCAATTCTTATTGATGCGTCTTCAACGAAGGGCTGCACGAGCAAACTCTCCCTGATCGCCGTTTCCAAGGATCTCACATTGGTAAGATTGAGAGGAACGCCGACATATTGATGATATATAGTACCCAACTTTATTCCCGCCTCAAAAATGGCTCTTTCCCTATCATTACAGTTAAAATATCGTCTAGCAGGATCGCGCATATTTAACCTTTATTACATCACAATAAATAAATTTTTATCGGATCTCTTATGAAAATCCATCAGCAGCAATGCTCACCTGAAATTTGGTATCCCGGCCCGTATAGCCCAGCATTAAAAGGTAATCGTCCGGTTAAAACCTCAGGGATTTAAATCCCCGTTAATCCTTAAACTCTCGCTTCTCTCGGACTGACTCAGGAAATCATCCCTCCGGAACAGTGGAATATTCTATGCGAAAATTGAAGTATCAAACATCTTCTTCACTTTGTTCTGCTTCACATTCACGCACAAAGACACTGAGATGCTACGCGTATTCCTTTAACCGAGATAGATTAGTAGGGTATCTGCATGATACCTTTACATTATGTTGATAAGATCAAACTCTACAATGCACGCATGGATTCCGAAGTGAAAAACCATACCCCTCGTGTTAGGTAATTACTCATCTTTAAAGGAAGCTTTCAGAGATTACATCTGCATCATTGCTAACGGTTAGAATAAAGCACAATCTCTTCGAGCAGTTAAACTACCTCCCAGAGAGGTCTATGGAACCTTCACCGGAGCCATCGTAAAGATCACTGAGATAGGTCTTAGCTATGGAGGCGATATAATTCGAAATAAGCCTGTCGAGATCTTCGGATTCCTCCGTTGACAATAACTCATCATTGGCAATCTCCTCCTGCAGCTTAATCAGCTCCGAAATATCAGAATGCCATATCATCCTGAAATAGAGATCATACTGATCGTTTGGCATGTTATCACGTTTATAAATGAATCCAAGGATAAATACTTATGTGGATCGGCACTTGAAGGGTGATAACCGTCGTACACTTACACATAACATATGCGTGTCGTCCGTGAATTCTGCTAAATCACGGTAACTCGTTATTGCAACCACATAAAGCTCAAACAACGACCGCCCCCAGAACACATATTTCCTATCTGTTTGCTCAATAGAAATAGTTTGTTAGCATCCTTATGCCATGTCAGTAAAGCTGAGGCAGCTAAATGATAAGCTTACTGATCGAAAAACAGAATCTCCTCAACATGCTGTGGTTTTTTAAACCACTGGCATTAAGGAGATAGGTGATTGATGGCCCGCCTTTGAGGTTTCACCCCGGAATTCCTCTGTAAAGCAGCATGATGCAATTTAGATAGTTTGTTTAACTGGCATGCTGCACAATCTTTTAGAGTATCCTTTTACCGGCACAGTCCTGAAGAGAGCCGTAAAATATAACGTGGCGACCCCTGAAAAAGATGCTCGATATATATAATGGCAGTTAGCATTACCGTTCAATGATCAATAGAACAGAAGATGCCCCGAGGTACACCCCTTATATTATCTTCTCCAGGGAGGAGTGGCGGTCACTCAGAGATTCGACTCCCCTGACCATAACAAAACGGGAACTTGACAAGATTAGGGGAATCAATGAGAACATCTCACTCTCAGAGGTTGAGGACATATATCTCCCACTCTCCAGATTGCTGAATCTTTATTTTATTGGTTCTAGAGAACTCAGGAGGGCAAGAAGCAACTTCCTTGGAAAGTCCTCTGAGCCTGTCCCGTTCATTATCGGTATTGCAGGTAGCGTTGCGGTTGGAAAGAGCACCATCTCCCGTCTCTTAAAGACGCTCATATCAGCCTGGCCGGAGCACCCCTCCGTTGAGCTGATCCCGACCGATGGTTTCCTCTACCCCAACAGTATCCTCGAGGAAAAGAACCTGATGGATAAAAAAGGGTTTCCAGAGAGTTATGATTTACCTAAGCTTATATCCTTTTTGTACAAAATCAAATCCGGAGAGTCAAACCTTAAGATACCTGTTTATTCTCATATTATATATGATATCATTCCAGGCAAATATCATCATATCGGAAATTCAGACATAATACTGCTTGAGGGTTTGAATGTGCTCCAGACAAAAACAACGAAGAAAAAGAATACTCCAGAAATGATGGTTTCAGATTTTTTTGATTTTTCCATATATATCGATGCAGATGAAAGGTACATCAGAAGGTGGTACATCGATAGATTTAAAGTCCTGCAGAAAACGGCATTTACCAAAAAGGAATCGTATTTCAGGAGATATTCGACACTCTCTGACTCAGAAGCGGAGATAGTTGCGGGGAATATATGGGACACAATCAATTATGTTAACTTAAAACAAAACATAGAGCCCACCAAATACCATTCAGATCTCATCCTGTTGAAACGAAAAGACCACAGTATCGATAGGGTGATGATGAGGAAGATTTAGCCTTGAAATATAATTTGTAATTTATGCGGCAGGTCCTACCAAAAAGATAAAGCAAGCTTGAATGCATGCCGATTCCCAAGCACAGCTATCCCCAAAGAGAAATCTTGCAAAAGAGTTTCGATACCAAGGGATTCTTCTACCACCCTGTGTAGATACACGCCAAAACCTGGTGGCAGGATGATTAGCTACTTCCTTAAAACAGATGAGATTCAAATATCAATGTTATCATTCAAAACTATATTCAACCTTGCACCTAACCCGAATACGGGAGACCTGAACTCAGAGTCGGCACAGGATAAAAAATTTAGCTGCTTAGTTGCGGGTCACCGTGAAAGAAGTTCTCCGGGGGTGTAGAGGAAGAAAAAGCCATACAGAATATGAAACTGCGTGATTTGAAAGGGAGGAAAATCTCAAAGATGCTCGGCATCGCAATAAAATACTGAGGTCATGCAGATAATGGCAGGGAAAGCCATCCCTGAATGGGTTACATACAATAACATCTCTCCCTACTATGGAATATGCTACTCAAAAGGATAATATACAGGTCAATATTAACCCTTTGATACTATGGTCGAGCGCCTAGCGGATATTGAGATAGTCAAGGATGGAGACATATATCAGGCACGCATAACTCTCCCATCAGGGGATGTTGTGACTGTAGAAAATGAAGATTTTGAAGAAATACTAGAGCAGATCGCAAATGATATTCAGGAGAGATATGGGAGTTGAGCGGGGATGGCCCAGTGGTACGGCGGTAGCCTGCTAAGCTATTACTCTTCGAGTACGAGGGTTCGAATCCCTCTCCCCGCGCTGCCTGTTGGAAACTGAGGCTTCTTGGAATCAAGAAAAAGCAAGTCATTGATGGCGCCAATGAAACATTTTATGATGTTGCCGCTATCTCTCAATAGCGAAATATTTAAGATGCAGCGATCCATAAGCTGTAAAATATTAACAAAAGGTTTACTATATCCCTGAGATATAAGTATTTGGAAGAATAGGATGTGGATGATATAATGCCTAAGAAAGAAGAGTTTGGGGAAGACTTTCAGTATATCGTGCGTATAGCCAACAAGGACCTTGATGGTACAAAAACTGTTGAACTTGGCCTGTCAAACATAGAAGGGATTGGCCTTCGACTGGCCAGAATGATCAGAAAAAGATTCAAAATTCCCTCAAACAAGAGGATAGGTGAACTGTCTGAGCCTCAGATTGAAGAGCTTAAGAATTTCATAGAATCAAAATCTTTTGAGGGAATTCCTGAGTGGGCGCTTAACCATCGGAAGGAGATCACAACGGGCCAAAACCTCAATCTCGTTACGAACGACCTCAAACTCCAGATACAGGACGATATAAACCTCCTGAAAAAGATAAAATCTTACAGAGGAGTGAGACACGAAACCCACCATAAGGTTAGAGGCCAGCGTACCAAATCAAATGGAAGGAAGGGGCTTTCTATAGGCGTAATGAGAAAGAGGAGTTAAATAATATTTTAAAATGAACTGGTGAATTAAATGGGTGATCAGAAATTTCAGAGAAAGAAATATTCAACACCAAGACATCCATGGGAGAAAGAGAGGATAGAAGAAGAAAGGAGGATCGTCCTCGATTATGGCTTGCGCAGTAAACATGAACTCTGGAGATCTGAATACTTCCTCGAAGCTGTGAGGGTTCAGGCCAGAAACCTTCAGGCGAGGTTGAGATATAAGGATCCAAACGCAGAGAATCAGTTTAAGCGGCTGATTTCAAGACTCAGCAGGTACAATATATTGAGCAAGGATGCGACCCTCGATGATGTTCTCTCCCTAAAGATTGAAGATATCCTTGAGAGGAGACTACAGACCATCGTTTACAGGAAGAACCTAGCCTCCACAGTCAAGCAGGCAAGGCAACTTGTCACCCACGGGCATATTGCGATAAAGGGAAAGAGAGTAGACATACCAGGGTATATGGTTAAAGATGAGGAGGAAGATCACATCACCTATTATGAAACATCACCCCTGGCTGACGAGCTTCATCCTATCAGGCAAGTTATTTCAGGTGGCGCCCCGACCGGAGATGAGGATGCTGGCGAGACGCCAGAAATTCAAGAAAAGGGGAGTGAGCCTGAATGAGTAGAACGGCTATCGCTCATATATTTGCATCACACAATAACACGATCATCGTGGTAACTGATCAGACGGGCGCTGAAACTATCGCCAAAATCTCTGGTGGCATGGTTGTCAAGAATGATAGGGACGAGTCGTCCCCCTATGCTGCCATGAAGGGAGCAGATATAGTGGCAGACAGGCTGAAAGAGTTTGGAATCACCGATCTTGTTATCAAGGTTCGGGCACCCGGTGGCAACCGTTCGAAGGTTCCGGGACCGGGAGCACAATCAGCCATACGTTCCTTCTCAAGAGCCGGTTTCAAGATAATCAGAATTGAAGAGGTTACTCCAATACCTCACGATGGCACGAAGAAGAAAGGTGGAAGGCGGGGCAGGAGAGTCTAAAAAGATGGGTTTAAAAATATTGAGACTGAAGGAAAGAGAGATCGTATTCGAAGTCAACAATATCACCTATTCTGTTGCTAATGCTCTCAGGCGCACTCTAATAGGTGATGTGCCGAAACTTTCCATACACACCGTCAAGATTCATCATGGACAGATTAGAGATCGTGAGGGGAATGTGTATGATTCCTCGATGCCTCTTTTTGACGAGGTTGTTGCCCACAGACTTGGGCTTGTTCCACTGGTAACAGATCTCTCCATGAACCTCAGGAGTGAGTGTAGCTGTGGCGGAAAAGGCTGTCCTCTGTGTACCGTTACGTACTCCATAAACAAGATAGGGCCAGCAACGGTTTACTCCTCCGATATAATGCCCACCGGTAACCCTGAGGCAGTCCCAGCCGATCCTGATATCCCCATCGTAAAGCTCGGGAAAGGGCAGGCCATACTTATCAGTGCCGAGGCCATCTTAGGCAGGGGAAAAGAGCACGCAAAGTGGCAACCGACGAGTGGCGTAGCATATAAGTACCACCGGGAATATGTTATTAAAAACGAGGATCTTGGTGAGGTTGAGCCTCTGCTAAAAAAATATCCCGACCTTGTTCTAAGTGAGGGTGAGGGGAAAACTACGCTAACAGACGATTTCCATCCGGGAGTACTATCGTTTCTAGAGGATCGCGATGGGGTAACTGTTACAGAAGATCCCAAAAGATTCATTTTCAAATTCGAAACAGATGGTTCTCTTTCTGCCAAGGATGTTCTGGAATATGCTCTCAAGAGACTCCCCCAGAGGTTGAATTTTCTGATAGAAAGTCTAGTGAAATTTTAGAGAGCCCACCTTCATTTTATACATTCTCGATTTTCATACGACACGGGCTTATGGGTTCTGAGTCGACACATACCATTATTCCACCTCAATATACGGAACCCCATATGGATGGTTCATGTTTTGCTTCCGACATCAGTAAGGAGCCCCATTCAGACAGCAAACGAATTCTAAAATATTACCAAACGATGGAGTTCCATGAAGGATCGCTATCTAACGGACATAGAAAGGGACGTTCTCGAGTACATAAAAAAATTCGCCACAGACGAACTCAAACCTCTTGCAAGAGAAATTGATATGAACGAAAAAATTCCAGAAAGTATCATTCAGAGAATGCGTGATCTGGGATTTTTCTCTATTTACATTCCCGAAAAATACGGTGGAAACGGATTGAGTTTTTCGCTTCTTGTCAGGGCCATAGAGGAGCTTTCGAAAGCCTGCGCCAGCACAGCTCTCGTACTCGATGGGGCCCTAACTCTTTTCGCTGAGCCCATATTGATGTTTGGCAGCGAATATCTCAAGCAAAAGTATCTCACAAGGATTGCGGGGGGAGCCGTTGGTGGTTTGGCAATTACTGAGCCAGGAGCCGGTTCAGATGCCGCAGGAATACAGACCAGGGCGGAGAAGAGAGGAGATAGATTCATTTTAAATGGTGACAAGATCTTTATAACAAACGGCAGAATATCTGAATTTTTCATAGTAGATGCGGTTACAGAACCCGGCAAAGGAAGCAAGGGCATAACCACCTTTGTTGTGGATGCAAACACTCCCGGGCTAAGCATAAGCAGAGACATCCACAAAATTGGAATACGCGGATCCAGCACGGTAGAGCTTGTATTCTCAGATGTTGAGGTACCGGAGGAAAACGTCGTCGGTGAGGTGAATAAAGGGTTCAAGGTTGTTATGGAAACACTGGATGCGGGGAGAATTGGAATCGCGGCTCAGGCAATCGGTATAGCACAAGGGGCATTGGACGAAGCGATCGAATACATAAAACAAAGGAAGCAATTTGGAAGAGAAATATCCAACTTTCAGGGAATCCAGTTTATGATTGCGGATATGGCCACGAAGATCGAGGCTGCCAGAGCGATAACCTACGAAGCAGCCGCCCTGTGGCAGGAACATGAAAACACGATAAAACTATCCTCCATGGCCAAACTCTTTGCTTCGGATGTTGCAATGTCTGTGACCGTGGATGCCCTGCAGCTGTTTGGTGGCTATGGATACACTGTCGATTTTGACGCTGAACGCCATATGAGGGATGCCAAGATCACGCAGATATATGAGGGGACAAATCAGATTCAAAGACTCGTGATCGCCAGGGAGCTGCTAAAATAAACCACTATGATATACGTTGGATGTGCTGGTTGGAGCTATCCCGAATGGAGAGGGATCTTCTACCCTAAAGGGACCAGCGATCTACTCTCCTTCTACTCAAAAATATTCAATGCAGTTGAGGTAAATACCACATTTTATTCGGTACCGCCTGAAACGATGGTAAAGGGCTGGCTGAAAAGATCTGAAGATACCAAACCATTTGTTTTCTCTCTTAAACTTCCCGGAGAGATCAGTCATCGCCTTCTCCTCATTGATGTTGACTCCGCTATTTCGGCCACCTCCACCTTTCTGCATAACATTGCGATGCCGTTCGCGAAGGTCTCACGCCTGGCCGGTGTGTTAATGCAACTACCACCGTTCTTTAGACGAGAAAATGAGGAGAATTTGCTTTCTTTCCTTTCTAGCGTGGATTGCCGTAGTGTGAGGTGCTTTCTAGAGGTCAGGGATCCGTACTTTCTCAACAACACGGATTTCTACCGTAGGGTTCTGGAGTATGGATGGTACGTTGTGACTGTTGACAGCCCGGATGTTCATTTCGAGGGATTGTATCCTGGAGGAGAGTATGGATACATCAGGCTCCACGGCAGGAATACAAACCTCTGGTCAAAACCCGATGTTCGGCTGGAAAGGTACAGATACAATTATAATAGCTCTGAACTGAAATATATCGCCGAAAAGGTTCTCATTTCCAGGACCCGCTTTAAAGATATCTTCATTTTTTTTAATAACCATCCTGTGGGATTCGCTCCCCTTAACGCTATGAAGTTGATGGAATTCATCGGTCTCGGTACGAGAACGAGACAGAAAACTCTTTACTAGAAAACATATTACTGATGGAAGTAATGGTAATGTGATCCAAGTGATGTTTGGACAGTTGTTGAAGATATCCTATAGGGGCAAACTGCTCTCGGGCAGATTTATCAGCGAGGATGGAAACACCATCGTTGTGAAACTTCTCAACGGTTACAATATCTCTCTGCCGATGGATAGGGTAGAGATTGAAACCGTGGAGGAAAAAAAGACTGCTTCCGGGAGGGTGGAGGAGCCCCAAGAGGTATTCGGAACGGGTGATAAGCAGATTATCATACTCCACACTGGAGGAACCATAGCAAGCAGGGTTGATTACCACACTGGAGCGGTCAGCCCGGTAGAGGATCTCCGGTACCTGATGCCAGCATTGAAAGATATGGTGAACAGGGTAACCGTTCACTCGAAGGTCATTGAGAATATTCTGAGTGAGAGTATGCTCCCCTCCCACTGGATAAAGATCGCCCGAGAAATCGGTCGCCACCTCAACAAGTACGATGGTGTGGTGGTTACCCACGGAACCGATACGATGACGTATACCGGTTCTGCCCTTTCCTTTATGTTCCAGAAACAGGCAGGACCGATAATATTGACAGGTTCCCAGAGGAGCTCTGACAGACCCAGCAGCGATGCTTTCCATAATCTGGAAGGAGCCATAATGGCCGCATCAACCCCCATAGGGGAGGTGTGTATTTCTTTTCACGCTGGATTGTCGGACAACAGAATAAATATACTGCGTGCCGTTAGGAGCAGAAAGATGCATTCCACACGAAGGGATGCCATTAGATCGGCCGGAAACGGCATCATAGCACGGTGGAATAACGGTTCTCTGCGGGTCGAGAATATCAGGAAACCGCCCGATAGTGAGACCATTCTCAGAGATAGGTTAGACGAGCGTGTTGGGATATACTATTTCTCTCCATTGTCCACTCCGGAAGATTTAATCAACGCATCAAACGGAAAGAGGGCTATTGTCATTATGGCAACGGGGCTCGGGCACATCGGAGACCGGATGATAGATCCCGTGAGAGAGTTAGCAGATACAGGCGTGAAGGTGCTGATCAGCACCCAGACCATTTTCGGAGCTGTTAATCTCAACGTGTATTCAACTGGCAGACGAATGTTGCAAGCTGGCGCGATTTCAGTTGGGAGGACGCTGCCGGAGGTGGCTGCCATAAAGGCAATGTGGGCTCTTGCAAACGTGAAAGAAGAACAGTTCGAGAACGTGATGAGAGCAGATTTAAGAGGTGAAAACCCTGAAAGAGAAACAACCGGACAGGATTAAGATCGGGCTGGAGATACATGTGCAGCTCAACACGAATAAACTTTTCTGTGGCTGCAAAGGTGAAACGGGCACAGCCGAAAAAGGTCGATTCAGCCGCACCCTGTATTCCACTACCGGTGAATTCGGTCTGATCGATCCGGCGGCAATATTTGAGGCATCAAGGGGTAGGGTTTTCAACTACGCAATAACGGAAAATTCGTGTTTGGTTGAAATGGACGAAGAACCTCCACATCCCATAAACGAGGATGCTCTGAAGATTGCACTGAGGGTATCTGCAGCCCTCAAAACAACACTTCTCGACAACATATTCGTGATGAGAAAAATAGTCATCGACGGATCCAACACCACAGGTTTCCAGAGAACAGCCCTTGTGGGTTTCAATGGTAGTATTTCACTGGGGAAAACAGAAATAGGCATCTCAACTGTTTGCCTCGAGGAGGACTCTGCCAGGAAGATTGAGAGCAATTCAAACGAAACTCTCTACTCACTCGACAGGTTGGGCATTCCCCTCATTGAGATATCAACAGATCCCGATATAAAGTCAGCTGAGGAGACCATTGAGGTGGCGAAGATGATCGGCCAGCTGGTTGAATCCACCGGACGCACGAGAAGAGGCGCTGACGCGATAAGACAGGACGTTAACCTCTCTATTGGTTACGGCCGGGTTGAGATTAAAGGTGTGAGCAAGCTCTCTCAGATCAGGAAGGCCATTAACAGTGAGATTGATAGGCAGGAAAATCTCGCTGTGGCAATATCCACCCTGAGGGATAGGGGATTCTCAGAAATGCAGGATGTCCAAATGCTGGATATAACTGAAAAATTTGTGGGATGTGGGAGCAGGGTCATAGAAAATGCAATTGCTTCAGGAAGGCGGGTTTATGGTTTTCTGCTGCCCTCAATGGCCGGTCTGCTCCGAGCTGGAAAAATGAGAATCGGAAGGGAGATCGCCGATGAGCTGAAACAATACGGAATAAGAGGCTTCATGCATGGTGATGAACTCCCAGGATACGGAATCGAAAGCGATCTGGTTGATTTTGCAAAAAATGCACTCTCCGTCGGGAAGACAGATTCCTTTGGCATTGTTGCCATACGGGCTGAGGAGAGAGATACAGTTAAGAGGGTAGTGAGAGAAAGGATCAACAAGATTATACGTTACGATTTCTCTGAAACCCGTTATGTGGATGAACGTGGAATAACACATTACCTCAGACCCCTTCCCGGGAGAAACAGGATGTATCCGGAAACAGATATCCCACCATTTACCGTAGGTCCTGAAATGATGAGGGAGGTGAAAGGTAATATCCTGAAGCCCTATGCCGAGCAGGTAAATGATCTGGTGAGTCGCTACAGAATATCAAAGCAGGATGCTGAGGCCATTCTGAAAGAGGGGCTTACGGGCTCCTTCGCACGCCTGGCGGATATTGTTGAGGGCAGACTCGCAGCGAGGATTTTGATCCACACAGTGCCCAGGCTTTCCAGGGATTTTAGTATCAGTATTGAGCCCGATGTTCTCCTCAGGCTCCTTTCTCTTCTCGCCAAAAGGGGGTGGGAGCGCTATTCACTTGAACCCTCCATCATTAAGATGCACAGAGAGGGGATGACTCCCGAGGAGGTTATCCAGGATCCTGCCATCAGGCCTCTCACAGAGGAAGAGTTGAGGGATCTTGTTGGCAGGATGATTTCCAGCATGAGAGATCTCAGTGAGAAACACCTCATAAATGAGATCAGAAGATCCCAGGAAAGGCCTTTCGACCCCTCTCTCGTAATTCAGATATACAGAGATCTCAAAAAATCATCGGCGGATAATCGTTCATTCCGGTAACAAGAACGTTGCTCACACCGTTTTGAGGCGGTCGAATAAGTCGATATCGATGTAGTCGATGATGCATTTAATAAAATTTATCCCTTATTTATACTAACTTTAAAAACTTTTAAAATATGGTAAATATTAGATTCGCCTGCAATCGTTATATATTCCGCTGCAATTCCCAAATATGTATTACGGGTATCTCCCGTTGGCAATAGCTCTTATCCTGCTTATGATTGCCCTCGCAGGTGTTTTTGCCTTATTGCCCAGCCTCGGGGCAAGGCGTTATGACCATGATTCCAAGCCGACATTAAAAATAAAAGATATCATAAGGAACATGGCTGACTCTGTTAACCCGCCGGTGAGGGACAGATCTTATACCGAACCATATGAATCTGGAGAGGTGGCGAAGGGGGAGTTTGGATTTCATCTAAACGTGCAGTACTACGTTGTTATTCTTCTCTTTGTTGTCTTTGATATAGATATGATTCTTCTGTTCCCCTGGGCCTTCAACTTCTACAACCTCGGGCTCTCTGCCTTCCTCGAAACGATCCTCTTTCTTCTCATGCCTCTTTTCATAGTCTATTACGCCTTCAAAGAAGGGTACATGAGGTGGCTCAGGTGACGAAAACCGGAGAATTGGGAATAGTAACAACAAAACTGGATGAGGCGATGAAGTGGGGAAGAAGCAATTCTCTCTGGCCCCTTACGTTTGGTCTTGCCTGCTGTGCTATCGAGATGATGGCCGTTCAGGCTTCACATGCTGATGTCTCCAGATTTGGAAGTGAGATATTCAGAGCCTCACCGAGACAGGCTGATCTGATGATCGTTGCCGGTACCGTAACAAAGAAGATGGCCCCGAGGGTCCGGCGGCTGTATGATGAGATGCCATATCCAAAGTACGTAATTGCCATGGGTGCGTGTGTTATCCAGGGTGGACCGTATGCCCGTGGGTATTCTGTTGTACTTGGTGTTGACCGTGTGATACCGGTTGATGTCTATGTCCCGGGTTGCCCTCCCACTCCAGAGGCTCTTCAGTTTGGGTTAATCACTCTCCAGAAAAAGATCAGGGGTGAAACAAACAGGTGATGTCTATGGAGGATACAGAAGATAAACAGAAGACCTTCATGGGAAAGGAATACACCCTGGGAAAGGACGGTAGGAAGATCATTTTCCTTACAAAGGATGAGTTTCTTCCTTTCATGAAACGCCTTAAGGAGAGCGGATTTTCACACCTCTCACTCATAACCGGCGTTGATAGGCGTGATTACATTGAGGTTGTATATCACCTCCACTCGATTTCAACCAACGAGATCGTCGTTATAAAGGTCAAAACGAAGGATTCCAGAGTCCCGAGTGTTACCTCTTTGTGGAGCAGCGCAGACTGGGATGAAAGAGAACAATACGATATGATGGGCATCATCTTTGAGGGGCATCCAAATCTCAAACGTATCCTTCTTCCCGAGGGGTGGATCGGGCATCCGCTGAGAAAAAATTATGATATGGATACTCCGCAGTATGTCAACATGGATGAGGATGGAGAAGATTATGTCACCTTCGATTCGGGGGATGGTTGGTGATGGATTCATCAGGGTGGACTGAACTCAATATTGGACCTCAACACCCATCCACACATGGCGTTCTCAGATTGAAAGTCAAGCTTGATGGTGAGATCATAAAGGATGTGGAGCCCGTAATTGGATACCTTCACAGAAACGCCGAAAAATTATGTGAGATGTCATATTATTGTGATAACCTGATCTATTTCGATCGCCTCGACTACGTTGCCTCCATGATTATGGAGTCGGGCTTCCTTGAAGCTGCCGAGAAAGTCCTGGATATTGAAGTCCCGGAGAGGGCGAAGTGGATTCGTGTGATAATGTCAGAGCTCAGCAGAATAGCATCTCATCTGGTCTGGGCTGGTGCCTTCGGCCTGGATCTCGGTATGCTCACGCCTTTCTTCTACTGTTTTATCCAGAGAGAAAAGATCCTCAACATTTTCACAGAAGTATGCGGTTCCAGGCAGCAGACCAATTATATGAGCATTGGAGGGGTTTATCAGGACCTCCAGGAGGAGACCATAACCCACATATGGGAATTTCTCAAACAGTTTCCTGAGAAACTCGAGGAGATTTACAAACTTTTCATAAAGAACGACATATTCTTTTCCCGAACCAAGGATATAGGATACCTACCCAAGGATGTTGCGATTGATTACGGTGTCACGGGGCCCATGCTCCGTGCTTCCGGAGTCCCTTATGATGTTAGAAAAGACGAGCCATACCTGACCTATGACAAGGTGAATTTCGACGTTCCGGTTTCACAGAAGGGGGACGTTCTCGCGCGGTTCGTGGTAAGATTCGAAGAGATGAGACAGTCTGCAAGAATCGTCAAGCAGGCTCTCGAGAAGCTCCCTGATGGCCCCTATTTCAACCCCAAGGGAAAAAAGTCGCTGATGATAAGGGTGAGGGGCAACGGTGAGGCTTACTCACGTGTTGAGTCCAGCAAGGGAGAGCTTGGCACATATATTGTCGCCGATGGAAGTGTGAGGCCGTACCGGGTCAGAATTAGGAGCCCCACGTTCAAGAATCTATCAGTTCTACCTGTTCTGGCAAAGGATACCATGATCGCCGATCTTGTCTCGATATCCGGCTCTATTGATCTTGTCTTTGGGGAGGTGGATAGATGAGCCTTCTCACGGTTTTCCAGAGCTGGTTCAGCCCTCTCGGGCATTTCTGGTCGTATGCCATTGCGTACTTTCTTGAAGCAGTCGTTGGCCTCATTCTTGCTGCCCTGAGCCTCATAATCATGATTTACCTCTTCAGAAAATACATGGCGAGGCTCCAGAGGCGTATCGGACCAAACAGAGTGGGAAAGTATGGCCTTCTGCAGCTGATAGCCGATGCAATGAAATTGATGGGAAAAGAGGTTATATTTCCAGCCAGGCGGGATGACCTTCCCTACAGAGTTGCGCCCCTTCTTGTGATTTTCGGCCTTTTTGCTGCGTTCTTCATCATACCATATGGAAACATTCCTTATTTTGGCAGCCTCACGATATCACACAGCGATGTGACCGTGATCCTCCTTTTTGCTTTCATGGCTATAATGCCCATCGGGGAAGTCCTTGCCGGTATCAGTTCCAAAAACAAATACTCTCTGACCGGTGCTATGAGGGCCGTTGCGAAGGATATTTCGTTTGAGGTCCCGATGATGCTTTCCATTATAGCGGTCGTGCTTATGAGTTCTGCCAGAACCGCAAATGCTCTTAATCTGCAGTCCATCATCACATCACAGGTTATTCCTTACGGCATTCTGGAGCCACTCGGAATCTTCGTCTTTTTCGTTGCAACCGTTGCGAGGGCTTCGCACACACCATTCGATCTCGGAGAGAGTGAGAGTGAGCTCGTTTCAGGTTTCTCGACGGAATACACGGGCCTCAGGTTCGGACTCTTCTACATGGGCCTCTTTGGAAGCATTTTCCTCGGATCTCTGATACTCAGCGTATTCTATCTCGGAGGTTATCATGGTCCGTTTGCCGGTTCAATAGGCTGGGTGTGGCTCATGGTCAGGGCATTCATACTTGTTCTCATATTCTTCACCGTGTGGCTCGCCATGCCGAGAATCAGAATTGACAAATTTATGGATCTGGGCTGGAAATATCTCCTCCCGATATCGTTCATAAATCTGGTTATTTCAGGCGTGTTGACTTTAGGATTTGGGTGGTAATAATGGCAAATGTAAAAGAAGTTGAGGAACCAAAAAAACCTGTTCCGGTCTTCAGCATGATACGAGGAATGGGTATGCTGGGAAAGAATCTTCTCAGAAAACCCGTGACGATTCAGTATCCTGAACAGATGCCCTACATCCCGGAAAGATTCAGGTTCAGAATATTCCTGACACTGGATTCCTGCGTTGGCTGCACGCTCTGTGAACAGGTTTGCCCGAATGGTTCCATAAAGATGGAACACCTCGATAGGGAAAATCCCCACAACAAGAGGAAGATATACCCGGGAGTGAATTTCGGTACATGCACGGTGTGCAGAAACTGTGAAGAGATCTGTCCAACTCATGCCATTTACCTCTCACACGAATTTCAGACATCCAGAACCAAGAACAGTTTCTATTATTCGCCAGAGGAGCTCTCCAAACCTGAGCATGAGGTATTGAAATGATATTCATATTCACAATCATAGTGCTGATATTTTCTGTTTTTCTGATAGTCTTCTCAGCTCTCTCTGTGAGATCAAGGAATCTTGTCCACGGGGCTGTATGGCTAATGCTCTTCATGTTCAGTATGGCGGGTCTTTTTGTTTATCTGGGAACGGATTTTGTGGCCAGTATTGAACTTCTGGTGTATGTTGGTGCAGTTATTACTCTACTGGTGTTCACCCTGATGCTCACAGGAGGTAAGGAAATTGAATAAAGGTGCGATAGTTGTATCCCTGGGAATCTTCTTTATGGTTTTTGCGACCCTCATCATTGATGCAGGCCAAACGTTCACACCGGTGAGGCAGAACATCACCTCCATCAGCAACTACTTTTTCTACACTTACATCGTTCCCTTCGAGCTGCTTTCTCTCATAATTGTCGGAGGTATCATTGGAATGCTGTACATAGCGGGGAGGGAATGAAATGAACATCGTTATTGTTAATCTTCTTGCACTCATACTGTTCGTGATAGGGCTTTACGGTGTTATGACCTCTAAAGTGGGTATAAAAATGCTGTTCTCCATTGAGATAATGATCAATAGTGCTATCCTCAGTTTGATCGCCGTTGCCGGTGTGTCAATGCAGCCAATAGTTCTGGCCCTATTTGCCATAGCTATTGCGGTTGTTGAATCTGCTGTAGGTATAAGTCTTCTCGTAGCTCTGAAGAGGATCTATGGTGAGGTTAACATAACGCTGCTTGGAGAGTTGAGGGGGTAATCTGAATGCTCGATCTTGGCTGGTTTATATTTTTGTCACCATTTTTCGGCTTCATTCTCATTCTGCTGTTCGGGAGATTTAACAGGCACCTGCCCGCCATAATTAGCTCAGCATCGATACTGGTAGCGTTCCTCATATCGGCAAAAATCTTCCTTGGACTGGGAAGTGGGACGGTGTACCAGAGCTACACCTGGTTCTATGGGATCCATTATGGCATCTTCATCGACCATCTCTCCATAGCCATGGCGCTTATGGTCTCATTCGTTTCTCTCATGATCCATCTCTTTGCCTCGTACTACATGGGAAGGGACCCCAACAAACATGTTTACTTTGCTGAGACTGCACTCTTCACCGCCGGAATGCTCGGGCTCGTTGTAGCTTCTAACCTGGTCATATTCTTCCTCTTCTGGGAGCTTGTGGGTCTGTGTTCATACCTTCTCATCGGTTTCTGGTTCTTCAAGCCGAACGCCAGCGCAGCAGCCAAAAAGGCATTCATCGTTACTAGGGTCGGAGATATGCTCTTTCTCGTTGGGATGGCCCTGCTTTACACCTATCTTTCACCTTACACATCCCATCCACTCAGCATTCCCTACCTGATCAGCCAGAGCAATATTTCAACCATTGTTGCAGAAATTGGTAGATATAGGCTCGGGCTTGTGGCAGTTCTTCTCCTGGGAGGAGCTGTCGGCAAATCGTCCCAGTTTCCACTGCACGTCTGGATTCCAGACGCAATGGAAGGCCCAACGACCGTATCTGCCCTCATACATGCTGCCACCATGGTCACCGCAGGTGTTTATCTCGTGGCACGTGTTTTCCCCATATTCCTGGATTCAGCAAGCTTCTCCATTTACCTCGTGCTCATAATAGGATCTTTCACGGCACTCTACGCCGGCACGCTTGGAATAATTGTGAATGATGTTAAACGGGTGCTCGCTTATTCCACGATCAGCCAGCTTGGTTACATGATGGCCGCACTTGGTCTGGGATCGCTGATAGGGATGAGTGCGGTTCCGTTTTCAATCTACCACCTGATGGTACATGCCTTCTTCAAGGCGACCTTATTTATGGCCGCGGGAGCAATTCTGATATCACTGATGGATCTGAGGGACATCAAAAAGATGGGGGGATTATGGAAGAGAATGCCCTTCACGGTGAGTTTGATGTTCATTGGAAGCCTCACTCTCGCTGGTATTCCGCCTACCGCGGGATTCTTTTCCAAAGGAGAGATTGTTAGTGCTTCGTATGCATACTTCCTGCATTACAAGACCATTGCATCCCTTGCCCCCTACCTGTTTGTCCTGTTCGGCGAGTTCTTCACCGCGCTTTACACCTTCAGAATGTTTTTCCTTGTAGCCATAGGAAGACCGAGATCATACCTTGCTGAACACGCGAGAGAAGCGCCAATATGGGCTCTTCTACCGGTTGCTGCTCTTGCCGTACTCTCAATAATATTTGGATTATTTCAGCATGGGTTCTACTCTTATTTCGTACCGTCCTTTTTTGTTGTTGCCATTCCGCCGCTATTTGACTGGTTGCCCCTAATTTTTGCTCTGGTTGGGATTGCCGTGGCATACCTTTTCTTCGGAACGAACAGATGGAAATCGATGAAGATAGCCAGGAATCCATTCTACAGGTTGCTAAAGAACAAGTATTACCTGGATTTCCTTTTCACAAACATCATTGCTGAGAGAGTTATCCATCCCCTGAGTTCTGCCTTCGGAAGATTCGAAAGAGGGTATAATACCTCTAATGAGAAATTTGGTCAGAGCGTTGTCTCCCTTGGAGATACTTTCCGCAGGCTACAGACCGGTGTTGTGGAGAATTATCTAACATTCATTGTGGCTGGCATATCGGTGATACTGATCATCGTTCTGTTTCTGGGGGGATTGTGATGTTTCTGGGTCTTATTCTTCTCTACCTGTTCGCTTCTTCTATAGCCGCTTTCGGCATGAAAAAATCGGGATATTCCTTCTCACTTATCACAACGTTTGTCGTTATGATGCTCTTCATATTCCTCTTTATCCGCGATTTCTCTTCCGGTTATTCCGGCGGCTTTCTGTCGTACCAGTCATATCTGATTCCCGGTGCTCCCGGTGTCCGGTTTAGCATGGCGGTGTCCGGATTCACCTTCCCGCTGATAATTGCTTCATCAGTTGTCTTTCTTGCCGCTGTTGGGATATCCAACAGAGAGAGAACTACCCCCTCTTTCTATGGCCTGATACTCTTTGCTGAGTTTGGGATGGTTAGCCTTCTTGTTTCGCGCAACTTTCTCTTCTTCTACGTTTTCTGGGAGGTTGTTCTCGTTCCTGTCTACTTCCTCATAAGCAAGTTCGGAACCGGTAACGCAGCCCGTATATCGCTAAAATTCTTCGTTTACACCCAGGCAGGTTCCATATTTATGCTCCTGTCCATTTTTGCCCTGTATACGTATCACAGCAATCTCACGGGCATTTCCACCCTGAGCATATCATCACTGATGGCTCCCTCTTTTGTCAGTTCACTGACAGCTTTCGAGAAAGGCTTTATCCTCTTCGGGTTCCTTCTGTCTTTTCTAGTGAAAATGCCCTCCTTCCCGGTGCATGCCTGGTTCCCTGATTCATACGAGAAATCCCCGTATTCGGTCACCATCGTGCTGACCGGTGCACTCTCCCTCATGGGAGGTTATGGTTTCTTCGGTATCCTGTTCCCGCTGTGGCCGATCCTGAAAGGAGGTGTCTCAGATCTTCTGATAGCCCTTGGAATAATAAGCCTCGTGTATTTCGCTCTCTCCGCGATGTTTCAGGTGAATCTCAAAAGGATGATGGCGTATGCCAGTGCTGCCGCCATGGGATTCGTCACTTTATCGTTTGGTGCCGGTATAAACCTCATGGGAGGCATGACATCAATACCTTCTGCCTCAAACGCGGTTCTGGCTCTCTCGGGTGGCATGTTCCAGATGCTCGCCCATTCATTCATTGTTGTTCTGATATTCTCCTCTCTGTTCATAATAGTGCTGCGCACCGGGAGAGAGACCGTGATGGAGCTCGGTGGTATTCACAGGGATGCCCCCAGGCTGTCATCACTGTTTCTCATTGGTCTGCTGGCCTCACTCGGTCTGCCCGGCCTGGCCGGATTTATCGGTGAATTTTCGGTTGTTGTGGGCACTTACGGATACATAGGGGCCCTTATATTCATAGTCATATTCGGTATGCTCATCACCGCAGCGTACCATATCTGGGCAGCTCAGAGATCACTGTACGGTCCGTACAACGAAACCATCGGGAAGATCGAGGATGTATCACCATTTCAGTTTTCCATCCTCCTCACCCTCGCTATTTTCCTGGTTGTGCTGGGCCTTTTCCCCAATATGTTCTTTAGTCTATTCACAACTTACATAGGAGGTTTACTGTAAATGTACACATCACCATCTGTTTGGAATGTTACGGGTGCCTCGTCCCTGCAGCACTACTACCCGCTTTTTGTTCTCGCCATTGCCGGCTTTGTGATACTCTTCCTCGGAACTCTGAGAAACAGCAGAAGGGTTTTTGCCTCAATAACCTTCGGGGCTCTCATCCTTGCCGCGCTGATGATCGCCTCGGATTACAATGCAGGCGTCATTGTTCCGGCCTATCGAATAAACAGCTTCACGACCTTTTTCGCCATCCTGTTTATCATATCCGGGCTCATAATAACCTATCCTGCACTTAAATCGATCAGGAAGAAGGGTGAGGTGTTTTATGCCCTCCTCCTCTTCGTTACGGTGGGCATGCTGATTGCTGCCTTCTCCTATAACCTGATCGTTATCTTCGTGGCCTTCGAAGCCGTAAGCATTGGAACATACCTCATGACGGGCTTTTCCCGGTCCAGAAGAGCTCTCGAATCATCTGTGAAATACTATTTTGTGGGCGTGCTGTCAACATCCTTCATCATCTTCGGGCTGGCGTACTATTTCTTCTATTTCGGAACATTCAATCTGGTAGGGTCCTCTGCCCTACAGGCAAATTCCACCGCAGGACTTGTTTCCCTCGCGTTTCTCGTTGCAGGATTCGGTTTCAAGATGGCCCTCTTCCCCATGCATCAGTGGGCCCTGGACACCTATGATGGTGCCGAAAATTCTGTGTCAGCTTTCCTCTCGACAGGCAGCAAACTTGTCTCGTTTGTGATAATCTTGAAGCTGTTTTTGGTCGGATTTAACAGCATACATCAGTACGTTTTCTATTTCTTCCTCATAATATCTATTGCCAGCATGACCTACGCCAATATAGCGGCCCTCTCCCAGAAAAAGGTGAAGAGGATCCTGGCGTATTCGAGCGTGGCCCAGGCAGGTTATCTGATACTGGCGCTGGTCGTTGTTTCATTCACAACCTCTGCGACCACCATATCCTATGCTGTGGCAGCCGCGATGTATTATTCCCTTGTATACCTCTTCATGAAATCCGGTTCCTTTCTCGCTGTTGATGTTGCAGGCAAGGATGATGCCACGCTTGAAGATCTCTCTGGCCTCGGCAAGAGATCCCCAACCACTGCCGCCAGTTTTTCCATACTGCTTCTGGCACTAGCGGGTGTTCCCCTTACGGGCGGATTCCTCGCTAAGTTCTACCTATTCCTCTCTGTGATACAGGGAAATCTCTGGTGGCTGGCCGTCATTGCGGTGATCAACAGCACCATATCCGTTTTCTACTATCTCAGAATAATGGTCTACATGTACGCCAGGCCTCCGAAGGAAAACGATACATTTGTTCTGTCATATAAAATGAAGGTACCTGTTTACATAACAGCCGCAATTACGCTGGCTCTCGGTCTGTGGTATCCGGTGTTCAACTGGATACTCACCCTATCGGGAGGACTTTTCTGGTGATTGGTATGGATCTGATAGGTGATCTTGACATAATTAAATCGGCTCTCCTCATGGGAGATGTGGAAGATGCCCTCTGGAAGATACGTTCATCTTTGAAAAGGCTCGCTCGCAGGGAGCACACGGGCAGGTGTGGTTTCTGCTCCGCTTACAGGGATCTGCTGGAATCCATTGATAACTATCTGAGAGGCACCGGTAGCCCTATTGTTATAAGGAATAATTTCCACAGACCTGAGCTTCAGACATTCTTTTCAGAGGTGAATACGGATAAGCTCACGGATACATATTTGTTTTACCTCGAGTATGCCAGTGACCGGTACGCTATTGCATATCCCGAGTTCGATCAGAAGAGGTGTGACGACCTATGAGCTACATAAAATGCTTCGAAGAGCTGGTGAATAAACCTGAATCTGCCGCAGAGGTTATCCACTGCCTGAAGAAACACGGTGAGAATGTGATGTACAGTAACGAAAGAAAACGGCTCGTTTTGGGAAGGGAAATGTACGACGATACCTATTCGGATTACATGAAGAGAATCACAGAGATTCTTGGGATAGACAGTAGGGAACGCTATAACGAGGTTGACAAAAAATTCAACCTGACCATGTATTGATGCAATGCAACCTCGCTCCACCATCTCTGTTAACGATCGAGGGAAGGTTCTCGTCTCCGATTATGAAAGTTTCATTGAGATAGAGATCAGGAACGGAGAGAGGAACGTAGCTGACGTTGAGGTTCTTCAGGATCTGATTGTTGCCCTTCAATCATTCACCCGCAATACCGAATATTTGATCATACATGGAAATGAACGATACTTCTCCGTGGGATTTGACAGCTCCTGCAGCCGGATAAAAGAGCCCGATTTCCTTAAGGATGTCCAGCAGTACGCCTTTATTCTGAGGCGAATGATCGAATCATTTCCAGGTCCCGTTTACAGCTTTGTTGATGGTTACGCTCTTGGTCTGGGATTCGAGCTGGTTCTCTCATCTGATATTATCCTGGCCTCTGAGAACGCAAAATTTGGCTTTCCAGACACACTGTATGGAATGCCGCCACTTATGGTTTCCCTTGATAGAATAAGGGAAGATTATGGGAAGAGCATCGTTAACCTCTTCATGACAGGAGAGATTATTTCGATGGATGATAGCAGGAGTGGTTTGTTCGTCAGCCGGATCAATGTTAGCGGTTCTTTAGAAAATCTTCATGGCATAATTAAAGACCATAACAGAACACTCCATTCATATTACAAGCAAACCCGTACCGTTGGTGCCAACAATCCTGAGATGTTCCTTCTCGATGCAATAGATACTGACAAAATAAGAATCAGAGAACTAGAGGCTTTCAGAAACACCCTCTAACTCTTCTGCTGCTCGAGCCTTCTTTTCATATCTCTCAGCAAAGTAGATTCCCCCGAAATAGAGGGCAATTATGGGCAGAGCCATCATCACCATTGTGAATCCAAAGGCGCCGGGAGAAAATATCATCCCGAATATCAGGGCCCCAACAACGGCATATCTCCAGTTCTTGCGCCAGAATTCCGAAGACACCAGTTCCGCACGGGTCAAACCCACCATTATAACTGGCAGTTCGAAAGAAAGGCCAAATGCGGTTATGTAAATCAGCACAAAGTTTGTAAAACTCACCAGGCTCAGATATGATACAGCACCAAGACCCAGATCAAACTCGTAAAAGATGTAGAACAGCGCGGGAGCCACCAGCCATAGCCCGACAAACGCACCCGATGCGAATAATATTGCAGCCGGTATACCTATGTTTCCTATTGCACGGCGCTCACTCTTCTTCAGGGCGGGACCAACGAATTTTGAAAACTGATTAACGATAACGGGCATACTGAAGATCAGGGCCAAGAACATGGTGGAGTAAAGGTCCGCAATAAGCGAGTCGGCCGGCTTTATGACAATGATCTTCATCCCGGCAGGGAGGAGGTGTTGTTCCAGCAGGAGAAGAAACTGAGCTCCCACGTTCCTGTAAACATCGGGATAGGGGTATGGTATGGGAATCCGGTAGAGATAGTAAACATCAAACCTGAACATCAGAAAAAAAATGGTGAAGATCGAGAAGGGAATAAGGGAGTTAATGAGCCTCTTCCTGAGCTCATCAAGATGAGATAGAAGCGAGGAAAAAGGTGAGTCCTCATTCATTTACTATCATTCAGTCTGCTCGCTATCTCACTCTTCAACTGTTCATCCGTCTTTCCATCTGTATCTATACCCAGGTTTTTTGCTGCCTCCCTGTAGTTAACAGGCGTCTCAGTGGGTTGGGGGTTCATGGCGCTCTTCATCTCCCGTTCGAGCTCGAGCTTGCCGCGCTCAAATTCACCCCTGGCCCGGCCAAGATTCCTGGCAAGCTGTGGAATCTTCTTGGTGCTCCCGAACAGTATCAGCACGACGGCGATTATTATGATCCAGTCAATAGGTTGATCAAACATAATACCTGATCGACGTATCTGATTTCGGTATTTAAGTTTTAGATCGGTTCACCCTCCAGTATCCTGTTTCTTGAACCCGAGGATCAGGAATCCACCTCAAGTTCCGTGTGATACCCGCTTTTTTTAAAGTCTGCAAGAATCCTTTCAACCTTTGATGCCAATTCAGAGCCGGCTCCATTCAAGGATACCGAGATGATCTTCTTTGCGGTGTTGAGTACAGCAAAACCAACCGTCCTGTCATGAGGAGAAATGGTATCTTTCCTTGCGTAGTGCTCGATGAATTCGAAAAATTCTTCCCTGACGAAACCCGAAGTGGAAAGATCAAGAAGGGATTTCAGGGAGTCATCAAATAAGGCAATCTCCACGCAGATGGTTGAGGGGTGTTGACCCTCAAAAAGGATGTTGTATATCACACACTCTGTCAATCTGACCACCGGTGGCCTCAGTATCCACTTTTCTTGAGGTACCAACGTGGAGCTCCATCTTTCTCCCTTGCGTAGCTATCTTCGAGAGACGTAGGAGCAGCCAGCACACCGGGATCTCCAGGAACCCAGTTGGCAGGAGTGGATAGTTTCTTGTCCCAGTTGAATTGAAGTGCTTTAATGGTTCTCAGCACCTCCTCAACATTTCTGCCGATCTCGGGTGGGGAGTACATCATCCACCGTACGATCTGATTCGGATCGATTATGAATATTCCCCTGACAATGCCCCAGGACTTCTCATCTATAAGGTTGTACTCGGTTGATATGCTCCTGTCCGTATCGGCTATTATGGGGAAACTGGCCTCAGTATTGAAGTGTTCCTTGAGTTCTCTGAGCCATGCAATGTGGCTGTAAATTGTATCACTGCTCAAGCCCAGAAGCTGGACTTCAAGTTTTTTGAAATCCTCAGCCCTCTCCGAAAAAGCAACGATCTCTGTGGTGCAAACGGGAGTGAAGTCGGCTGGATATGAGAACAGGACAACCCACTTTCCCTTGAGCGAGGAGAATACTATGGGACCCTTCGTGGATAATGCTGTGAAATCTGGAGCCCTCATTCCAATACGAACTGTCATTGTTGATCGACGGCATAATATTCATCAGGTTTTTAAACATTGTTATCTGAGATTTCTCCAATACCTGGAGCAGAAAAGCGGAGAAACGGTGATAGACTTACTCTGCACTCTCCATTAAAAATTGGATGCCGATAAAAATCCGGTGTGATCCCATGATATGGCTCAACAGGATGTTTTACGGGTTGCAATCGGATCCGGTGTTGTTTACAGGGCGATAAAAAGATGTGCTATCGTATGGCAATAAAACCCTTAAAAGATTGTTGGGATGAGCGCATGGCCACGATATTCCGGTGGAGCGAAACCACTATTATACCGGTCTGACATTAGCCATAACGATGAAAGCGACTCATGTGGTCTCAGGGGAACTTATTCTGTACGATAACGTGAACTCTGTCTTTTCCAATCTGGGCATCGATACCTCATCCTTTTTCAGTGAGAGAAGGCATTCCATTCTAAGATCAATCGGAGAGGAGATCGGTGAAGCGGTGGAATTTCAGTTGGAGATCAAGATCAGCGGAAACCGGCTGACTCTCTCCACAAACCTGTCCCGGGTTAAGGACAGCATCACCATATACGGCGTAATGGCCCACATCACCGATGAACTGATGCACATCCTGAAGATTGTTTTTGATAAACTACCACAGATTGAAGAATTGCAGGAGCCACTTAAAATTGGAAATGTTGAGTGCCGGAGGCTGAACCCATAGAAGGAACGAATGCTATCGTCAGACCTCTACAGACAGTTTGAGTTCAGGCCAGTTACCGTCGTAATCCACGGTTCCAACATAAAGGGTTGAGGGATCAGAGTAGAGAGTGACATACCCGAAGTTTTCCTCGAAGTGAATGACATAGTTGGCAAAATGGAATATCCTTTTGTACTCTTCATCGTCAGCGATTATGACAACGATCCCGGACGACCTCACATTGTTGATTATGCTTGAAAGGTCGCCATAGAACTTCGAGTGGTAGATGAAGGAGAGAAAATCAGTTGAAAATATGAAAACATAAGGGCTGTTGGCATTGGAGGTGTAGAAATCTATGACCTCCTGGGGAAAATCATCCGCAAGAGACGACCCGCTGAGGTTGATGATGTACGGGCTCGACCGCTCAGATTTCTCGGCTGTTATGTAATACTTTGTGAACTCCGGATCTATTGCTCCCATGAGGACCCTTGATGTGTCGTTACTGCCCGATGAAACATCGATGACTCCCCGTGAATCAGCTATGGTTCTCTTTACAAGGTTGTTCTTTATAAGATTGACGTATTTGTCTACCGCAGTCGAAAAACCCTTCCTGTGAAGCACGATAACAGAACCTATGGGAAGGGAGTCATTCTCAAGATCGAGAACCTTAGCGAGATCCTTATTGCCAAGGGGCACAGAAAGTTTGTTGGGATTCTCACCCGGCTTGAGCTGGATCCTGCTCTTTGGATACACAATGGGGATCCTGTTGAATGACTGAAACCTTCCGCCCTCCAGGGAGAATATGTATATAGGGTTAGAACCGATGGATACACCCCTCAGTTTTTCGAGAATAACTGTTCTGTAGAGAAATCCGTTAATGATGTTATAGGATGTGGTCACCACCCCATTGGCATAATACTCCATGGTGGAGTTATCAAACTGTTCCATTATGAGTATTATGTTGGCGCCGGAACTCTCGACAAGATCCTTCTGTATAATGGTGAAAAGAAGCTGCGTATTGATCTCGTACTTCTCTGCGAGTGCCTCAATTGAATCAACCACAATAAGAGGCGATTTGTTTATGTTTATATCAACGAAAGAGTACAGCGAGTTCAGCTCTGGCAGCAACTCCTCAATATTCATCATCAACCCGGAAGCTTTTCTCCCTGTGCCCTGGGAGAGTTTGCCCTCCTCTATCATCTTCTCGAGGATCTTGAAATTCCCCCGGAATGACTCTGACATCTCCACGGTATTACGTTCCCTTGCCCTGCTTCCAAGGGTGACCTCGTTGAGCCAGGGAAACATTGAGAGTAGCGGATCCTCAGAAAATCTCGTTGTAAGGTAAAAAATCGGGGTTTTCTCCCTCACTTTGTCAAGGTACTCCAGAACAAATGTGGTCTTACCAGCACCCGGTTTACCTTTTATGATCAGCGATGATCCGTAAGATTGGTTGAAGAATTCCTGAAGTAAACCAAGTAACGCATCGTTAAGCATATTTACCTACATAAACATAAAAAGATTTATAAGATTTACTGAAACAAAGTTGAATATTAGACCATTTTCAGGCTATCCGGGATACTTTTCACCGGAACCATGGTGCATCAGCGCTGGTAAAAACCCGTTAGAAATGGGCTATCTTAATGACCAAGCTTCCTCAGGGTTGTGGAAAAGTGCCAGACCTTGGGAGAGAAGGATTTAACTCTGTGCGATTCAATCATGAGAGCCTTATAACCATTCTTTCTGAGAATATGAAGGATCTCTTCCCTGTATGACGAAAGGTGATCCTCTCTAACGAGGTGATGGATGATAACCAGACCACCTGGTTTCACAAAGCCGAATGCCCTTGGCAGAAGGCTGATTGACTGAAAATTACCCATCACTACGAGGTCAAATTCATCCTGTGGATCGACCTTGAAACTGTCGGCGACGGCCGCCTTTACCTTACCAGAAAGGCCGTTCCTCAGAGCCGATTTCAACAGATAATCTACCGCCTCAGGATTTATATCGTACGCCACCACTCTGCTGGCACCGGAATACTTGGCAAGAGGAAGGGAAAAATATCCAATACCGGCAAAGAGATCAAGAACCTTGCCGTTTTCAATTCTCATCTTCGACATGAGTATCCTTTCGTTCACGTTCCCCGGCGAGAACATTATTCTCTCGGGATCGAAGACATAATATATTCCATTCTCCAGATGTACGGTGTCTCCCGGTTCGCCGGCAATGAGTTCAACACTGGGAGTTCTGAACAGACCCTCGATCCTGCCGGTGATTCTGTAAACGGCCCTCAACTCAAAAAACCTGAGGAATTCCTCTGCTATGATCCTCCTATGCTCTCCACTGATCCTGAGGAGCATTGAATCCCCATAGCGAATCCACTTCCTTGGAACCTCCGATGGATTGATATTCAACCGGGCCAGATTCTTCACTATCTCACTTACTGGAGACGGTACCAGCATCCTCCGGGGAGGATCAGATTCTACGACACGGAAAGATCCTTCCGGAATGCTCTTTAATGGCACCAGTAGAGAATTTCCCTCTCTCAGGATCCTGTATCCTTTCTCAACAACACCCAGCGAAAATAGGTACCTCAGCTCTTTCTCCGCCATCCCGATGGGTATTTGAGCGCACCTCATGGAATATTCACTTTCAGGCACCCAGTGGATAGTATCTAAAATACATTGCTATACAGAGATAGCAGGAAAAATGTCATAGCGGGGAATGGATTTGAACCATTGATCTACGGGTTATGAGCCCGTCGGGATTTCCAGACTACCCCACCCCGCTTCCTACCCTGATTGCCCCTGAGAATATAAAAATTCTCCAAAACTGCCCGGAAAGAAGGTACCTCAAAAAGATTCGCTGAGTTTCCGGAACCTTATTTCCTTTGATGCTCTCTCGAGGTACCGGTAGACCGTCCTGTGCTTGGCTCCCCTTATGATCATCATCACGGCCCTGCTGGCATAGTCAACAGCAATATAATCGCCCAGAATGGAAACTGTATCACCGTAGACGGAAATGTAGGCGGTCGTGATCTCTTCGATAATCCTCCTCGTTCTGCCTGAGGTTCCAATAACCCTGCCTCGCAGCTCAGCCATGCGCCTGGATCCTGATCTGGCGTAATCACGGAGAGAAACAATAACGAGCCTGTAATCGAGGTCAAGCAACCTGAGTGCCTTTTCTGGGGAGAAACCCCTTCCGATAGCCCTGAGAACCGAAACAGCCTGGTGGCCAAGCATGGGATCATCGCTCTGCGTAACCGTTACAATCCCAGTGCTGCTATCGATGTCGAGCTTGATTCCGGCCATCTTCTCGAACTCCCTCTTCGTTGTTCCATCTTTCCCGATTATCACACCAAGCCGACCGCGGGGGATTTTGACCGCACCTGATATCATTCTATACTCCTCCCTAATTCGGATAGCAGAGCCTCAACATTCGTAACAATACCGGATCTAGCATAAAATGACGAAATGTTATTTAAATCTCTTCTGAGAAACTGGAGGGCTTTTGGGTGCGTGATCGACACTGACTGGGCCATATCAATGAGGTATGGTTTTTTTCTGTGGATAAGGATGTTGAACTCACTCAGGTCTGCATGAACGAGCCCTGCCCTCTCAACAAGCAACCGGACATTCGTGAGAATACGGCTATAGTAAGTTTCCGGGTCATCTACCTTCCTCAGCTGGGGTGCCGGTCTTTTCACCGTTCCCAGATACTTCATCACCAGAACATTTTTGTTTATGGCTATGGGTTCTGGCACGAGAACACCCGCCCTCCTGCTCTCAAGCAGATTGGTGAACTCTTTCCTGGCCCACAACAGGATGATGCCGCTCCTTGATCTGTTCACAGAATCGAACCGATGGTCACCATCAATGTATTCGTGGAGTTTATTAAATTTGATTGTGGAGCGCTTGTAGATCTTCACGGCAACAGGGCCGCCCCCTGCCTGAGCCTTGAACACAACGGACTCCTTGCCTGATGATACCGGATAATCTATGTACCTGATAGAGAGTCTGTTCATGATTTCGAACAGAGCCCTGAGGGTCCCTCTATCGAAAACAAGCGATTCCGTCTTCCGGCCGAGGCCCTTTGAAAATGAGAATTCACCTCTGTTAATCAGCTCCCTGAGGGCTGATGAGCTATCGTCTTTCATTAAAAATATCAATAATTTCCGGCAGCAGTCTGTTTCTGCTCAGATAGCTTGCCTGAGTCTGCGTGTACCTGTAAACAACATCTGCCTTTTCGTTCTGGAATTCCCAGGGTTTCACTATGACCAGATCTCCCTCGCGAATCCACATCCTCTTCTTCATCTTCCCCGGTATCCTGCAACTCCTCGTGAACCCATCCTGACACATCACCAGCAAATGAGAGGCCCCGGAGAGTTTTTCAACAATGCCGTACATCTCGCCCTTTCTGCGATTGGGCATTATCACACGAATTGATGTCTCCTCTCCCCTTGCTCCTTTCTGATCGGGCATTACCGCACCGCATTGATATACTGCATATTAATATATTGCATCACTGCTTGATTGTGACGCTCTTCACATTAAAATTCCTGGATAGTGTCTCCCTGAACAGTTTAACGTTGCGACCCTCCTTTCCGATAACCTTACCGATATCGCTAGTGTTGAGACCAACCTGGATAGAGATGTTTCCCTCCCTCCAGTTGATGTTTATTTCCTTGACACCAAACCTGAAGAACAGGTTTCTCGTAAATCCGAGAATGTCTCTCGAATACTCCGCTATGACTATCCGCTTGTTCGTCCGGTTCTTAAGGTCTCCAATTGAGTCTGGCCTGAACTTGAAGAGCTTTGAGAGCTTTCTTTCACCCACTATGAAGAGGATCATGTCCTCATTCTCCAGACACTCCTGGGCCTCAATCCCCGTCAGTCTCTCGAAGAGCTGCATGTAGCCCATAATTTTGTTGTCTATAACTATGTCAGCCATGATTCACCCAGAATTACTCCTCATCGGATGTGAAACCCTTGTATATGAGGTTAACAGCTCCTGTTCCCAGTGTAACGGGTTGACCGACAATAATGTTCTCAGCCACCCCTGCAAGTGGATCAATCTCCCCTGTCAAACCAGCATTCAATAGATGTTTGGCGGTTATCTCGAATGCAGCCCTCGCAAGGACGCTCTTCTTATTTCCGGATATTCCCTGTCTACCTACGGCCCTGACTCCCCCACTTTGCGTCATCATATCCGCCACCAGCATGAGATGCCTCAGGTCGACCTCCAATCCCTGCTCCTCAAGCGTGCGCTTCGATTCCAGCAGGATTGCGTTCCTGACGGCCTCGATGCCAAGTGTGTTGTATATCTCATTGAGATCGTTCGTGTATATCCTCGAAGAATCTATCTCCTCAATTTTGTCCATGACTTCCTTGAGATTCGATCCCTGTGTGTAGATAACCCACACATCACCACTCTCCTTCCTTGCCATGGCCCTCTTTATGCCTGACACGCCTTTGATCGTGGTGACCTTCAGGGCCTCCTGAAGCTTGTACAGATCCTTGAATGATTCATTCTGAGGTCTTATGATGATCTTTTCTGATCCTTCCACACTTTCTATGATTGTTCCTTTCATCTGCCTCGACTGCCTGAGGGCCGTGATCAGCTCATCCCTTGTGACAAAACGCTCTTTCATGCGGTTCTCTACAGGAGTTATGGTTATGGTAAGATCTGCAACGGATGTTTCCAGATCACAAACATCGATGAGTGTCGTGTTCTCCAGCTCCCGCATGACCTTCTCCACCGCCTCGCTCGATTTCTCATACTCCTTTTTGAGATATATTGTCATCGACGGGGTACTCGGTATCTTCCTCGCATCCACAATTTCTATCAGCCTCGGGAGACCGAGAGTAACGTTCATCTCCCTCACGCCTGCGAAGTGAAACGTTCGCATGGTCATCTGCGTTCCAGGCTCACCGATACTTTGCGCTGCTATTATACCAACAGCCTCATGCGGATCCACCTCATTTCTGGAGAAGTCGGTTCCAATGCGCTCAATGAGCCGCTCATAATCCTTCTTTTTGAACCGCCCGATCTTCTGGCTCAGTTCTATCGCAAGAGAATGGGGGATAGTGAATCCTTTCTTCTCAAAATCCGCAATTATCTTCTTTGCCCTGTCGTCAAGCACAAAGAGATCTGCCTTTGAAACGGAGTCGAGTTTCTCTCTCTCCACGATACAGACCTTATCCTTCGAAAGTGATGCCCCTTTCTTGAATTTAAGCTTGGTGAGTTCGACAGGCATTATGTCAGACACGGACCTGACCATTACTATCTGTTTGGGCTTTTTTGATGTTTTCTTCACCAGAGTGCTTTCATCAATCTCACCGGATATTTCCTCTATCTTGAGATGATATGCGGCTTCCTTCCCATTGGTGGTGATAAGAACATCTGTAACCCTGGGTGATTCGGGGAGGCTGAAGTCGAGAGCATACGGGCACGGTGCCCTTTTCTTCAGCTGCGTCATATTCTTTTTAAGATCTTTCCAGATGATGTACCTCATGATGATTCACCAACCTCATCGAATATTGTATAATCAACATCAACCGCCCTTCCCTTGTCTGATTTAGCCGGATCTATGCCATCCTCCCCGTAGGAGAACTGAATGATGGATCCTGATGTGTCAACCACACGCCTCTTCTCGTCTATCTTGAGATTCTCAAAGGCGTTGATCAACCTTCTCTGCATATATCCGCTTCTGGATGTTCTGACTGCAGTGTCCACCAGGCCCTCTCTTCCACCAATACTGTGCAGAAAGTATTCCAGAGGATTAAGACCGTTTTTGTAGGAGGATTGAACGAAACCTCTCGCCTCTGCCCCTATATCCCCTTTTTCAAAGTGAGAAAGGGTTCTCCCTGTGTAACCTCTATTTATCCTTCCACCTCTGACTGACTGCTGGCCGACCATCCCTGCCACCTCAGATATATTCAGCATCTTCGCCCTGGCACCAGATCTTGCCATTATAACGGACGGATTGTTCAATCCCAGATGTGCACTGGCTATCTTTCCAGATTGATCTCTGACCTCTCCGGTAACGCCAAGTATCTCTATCTCAAGAGTTTCATCAACCGAGCGCCCGGGAAGGGGTTCAAGAAGCCCGGCCTGATAGTTCTCAATCAGTTTATTGATCTTCGCCACAGCCTCCTTCGAAACGGAGCGTATGGATGATACTGCATCCTCGGGGATGTCGTAATCATGAATACCTGTGGTAAATCCTATGACATTAAGAACGCCGATGGCAAGCCTGGTCATCCTATCCACAAACGTGGAGGCCACGGATGGACCGTATTTCTTGAAGATCTTCTCAATGATAACGCCGGAAAAGGGAGAGATTGCAGCCTCGTCTATGGTGCCGGTGAGCAGTTTTCCAGATCTTATGTAGACCTCCTTGTCCTCCACGCGGTCTTCGTACGGGCATTTACCCTCTGAACCGGCACACAGTTTGCTCGAAAATCTGGCGTTAAAACCCTCCGGCAGTATCAGTGAGAATATGTCCCTACCGCGGTAGTACTTTTTACCGTCAATTATCTCAGGATCGGGCAGATGGTCAACATCAACATAGCTGATCATATTGATGGTGTCCTCCTCCGTGAAGCGAGGATTCCTGTGCGTGAGGAGAAACATCGCGGTGATGTGGTCGTGAATGCCACCGATAATCGGTCCACCAAAGCGAGGGGAAAGCATCTGTTCCTCTACTTTCATTATGATCCTGGCCTCCGCCCTGGCCTCCTCATTCTGCAGAACGTGGAGGTTCATTTCATCTCCATCAAAATCAGCATTGTACGGAGTGCATACTGCAAGATTGAATCTGAAGGTCCTGTCCGAAAGGATTCTCACCGTATGGCCCATCATAGACATCCTGTGCAGGGATGGCTGTCTGTTAAACAGCACAATATCCCCCTCCATAAGTTGCCTCTCAATTGTCCAACCCACATCTATACGCTCGCTGTTTATCTCAGCATTCTCATCTGTTATCTTGATCCTCCTGCTATCTGGCCTCACGATATAGTTCACGCCCGGGATGTATCTGCCGGACTCGTCTCTGGGAGATGGCCCCCTCTTCACCAGCTCCCTTACCTTATCGATGTTGAAACTCGTCACACTCACCGGAACCGTGAGTTCTCTTGCCACCACCTCAGGCACTCCGACATCATTAACCGATAGAAACGGTTCGGGTGAGATAACCGTTCTCGAAGAAAAATTGACCCTCTTTCCGGAGAGGTTCGATCGAAATCGCCCCTCTTTCCCTTTTAACCTCTGCACAAGCGTTTTCAGTGCCCTACCTGATCTGTGTCTTGCCGGTGGGATACCGGCGGTTTGATTGTCATAGTACGTCGTAACGTGAAACTGAAGAAGATCCCAGAGATCCTCTATAATCAGCTGCGGAGATCCGTTGTCCCGGCTCTCCCTGAGACGCTGGCTGATTCTTATGATATCCACCAGCTTATGGGTGAGATCATCCTCACTCCTCTCTCCCGTGGCAAGAGTTATGGTGGGCCTCACGTTGATCGGAGGAACGGGAAGAACCGTCAGAACCATCCACTCCGGCCTGGCCACCTTCTCATCCATACCAAAAAGCAGAAGATCTTCATCAGGTATTCTTTCGAGTCTCTCTCTGATCTCCTTGGGTGTTACCTTTATCCCCTCTTCCCTGAAGGTTGTGGGTTTATCCAGTATGATCTTCGTCTGCTGTGCATCGCAATGCGGGCATATCGTTCTAGAGGCAGCCTCGTCAGTTATCTTCTTTATGTTTATCTCAAGCAGCTCCACGTCTGCCTTTGAATGCATAAGCTCATACATTCTGGGTTTGTATGCCTTTATCTCCTCATCGGTCAGTTTTATCCTGCCGCACACCTTACAGGTTGCATCTAGGAATCTTTTGATCTCCTTGATGAATTCTATATGAACAACAGGCATTGCCAGCTCTATGTGACCAAAATGACCGGGGCATTCATCGACTTTTCCGCCACAGGTAGCACATCTGAGACCCGGCTCTATGACACCGAGATGGAGATCCATCAGACCCTTCTCTATTGGGTATCCATCATCATCATACGTGTCAGCAGTGATGATCTTAACCTGAGACATCCTCCTTATCTCTTCAGGGGAAAGAAGAGAAAACCTTATCTCCTTGATTTTTTTCGAAATTCCACTCGTCATCGAAGATCACCCAGCACCAATCTCATCATAACACCAAGGGTGGCAAGCTCATCACGCATCAGCTTGAATGCGTAGCTGGTTTCAATGGCATGAATGTTTCCCGTGTTTCCACACACAGGGCATCGGAGGGTTCCGCGCCGTCTGTCGTAGATTGCCAGCTGGCCACAGTCAGGATTTCCACAAACATATAATACAGTACCATCACTCTCATCCAGCAGACGATCTTTGATAACCATCGCCGCACCGTGCGCTATCAAAACATCCCTTTCCATCTCACCGAAACGGAGACCGCCCTGCCTCGACCGCCCCTCCGTTGGCTGCCTCGTAAGAATCTGAATTGGTCCCCTAGATCTTGCGTGGAATTTGCCAGCGACCATGTGGTGAAGCTTCTGGTAGTATATCACACCCATGAATATCTCGGAATCGAATTTTTTACCTGTGAGGCCATCGTACATTGTTTCTGTCCCGGTGTTTCTGAACCCATGCTTTTCAAGGGCTTCCCTCAGACTCTTCTCAGGTTTACCGCTGAATATGGTTCCATCAACGAAGTTGCCATCCATAGATGCAACCTTTCCGCCGATCATCTCAAGGATGTGCCCCACAGTCATTCTCGATGGAATCGCATGAGGGTTGATTATGATGTCAGGTATAATTCCCGATTCTGTAAAAGGCATATCCTCCTGAGGTACGATTGCACCAATAACACCCTTTTGTCCGTGTCTTGATGCAAACTTATCTCCAAGTTCAGGTATACGCTCGCTTCTAACCCGAATCTTTACCACTCTGCTGTTGCTCTCCGAGACCGTCATAATAACGTTGTCGACGAATCCACTCTCATTCGGCCTCATGGTTATGGAAGATTCCCTTCGTCTCTGCGGGCCTAATCTCTCAGCTCCCTCCTCCAGAAATCTGGGAGGTGATGTTTTTCCCACAAGAACATCTGAACCATGAACCTCCGCCTCTGGAAATATTATTCCGCTATCATCGAGATTCTTGTAGAACTCCTCCGCCCTTGCACCCAGTATATCATGAGTTGGAATCTCGAACCTATCGACCTGCCCTCCCGGGTATCTCTTCTCTTCGGCAGAATAGGTTCTGAAGAAGGACGATCGTCCGAGACCCCTTTCAACGGCAGCCTTATTGAATATAATGGCGTCCTGGATGTTGTATCCCTGGTACGACATTATGGCCACAACAAAATTCTGGCCCGCAGGCTTTTTATCGTAATTTATGTAGTTCATCACAGCGGTTTTCACAAGGGGTATCTGGGGGTAGTGAAGAACGTGTCCCCTGGTATCACTTCTGATCCTGAAATTGCTCGATGAAAGACCTATTGATTGCTTTGCCATAGCGGCTGCCATGGTGATCCTGGGGGATGAGTTGTGCTCCGGGTAGGGTATTATGGATGCCACCACACCAAGAATCAGTGAGGGATCGATTTCAAGATGCGTGCGCTTTTCCGTCAACAAGGGTTTACCCTCAAATACACCCCCACAGAATTCGCATCTCAGGAGAACCTTGCCACTCTTCTTAACCTCCCCTGGATTCAGCCAGGTTATCTTGGATCTGTAAAGTATCTGATTGCATGACGGACACCTCTCAGGAAAATCGAAGGCATAGGGAGCAACAAGAAGATCCTCCTCTTCCTCGGCATCTATCCATTCTATGAGTCCTCTCTCGATGAAGTTGTTTATCGTCTCGCTTCCGTTGGCCAGATTTTCGAGGTCCTTTCTGGTTATCAGAGTATCTCCATTCTCCACCGTTATTAGTGGCCTCCTGATACGGCCACGATCACAGTTTATAAGTATCTCCTTGGTGGCACTGTCAAACCGTATGTTGACTTCATTGGAGAGTCTGTTAGCCCGTCTTTCAAGCCTCACCCTTCGTGTCACCTCGGCAGGATCATTCACATACCCAACGTAATCTCCATTGATGTACACCCTGCCACGGATATTTCCCACAGCTGGCTCTTCAATGAGGCCAAGCTGCCTGAGTAGCTGCAGTACGGGCTCAGTGTCAACACCCTCGGAAACATTGATGAGTAGCGCAGCGTTTTTAACGAGACCACAATTCTGCCCCTCAGGAGTCTCGTTGGGGCATATCCTACCCCACTGCGTGGGATGAAGATCCCTGGCCTCAAAGTGAGGCTGAGATCGTGTGAGAGGAGATATAAATCGCCTCAGATGACTCAGCGTGCTGATGTTCGAAACCCTGTCAAGGAGCTGAGATATTCCCGTTCTTCCGCCTGTCCAGTTACCGGTTGCCATTGCGTGCTGCAGCTTGGAGGTGAGAAGATCCTGCCTCACAGCGGGCCTCAATCGGATTCCCTTCTTTCTGTTGTAGGTGCGCTCAAGCTGATACTTTAAATCCTTCATTATGGACTGAAAAGCACCTCTGAATAGATCATCAAGAAGGTCTCCAGTCAGCTTTATTCTCTTGTTCGCAAGATGATCCTTGTCATCCACGTCCCTAATTTTAAGATGCAACTCGAGGAGAGATCTTGCCATTCTTCCCAGGTACACGGCCTTCGTCAACCTATCATCTGGGCTGTCCCCCAGATGTGGCAATAGGGACTTGTCAAGCATCTGAGCTATTTTCTTCTCCCTGAATTCTTTGGCCTGACCGGCTGCAAACCGTTTCTCCAGATATGCGATGGCTTCTTCGGTAGTATTCACACCGTTTGGGGGTAGTATTTTAGGATTCTTTGAATCCTCCAGATTAGCATATATGATTGGCTCCATCTCTGGGACCGACACTATTGAATCATGAATATCCTTATCCCTCTCCAGACCGAGAGCCTTCATCAATATAGTGAGAGGGATGGAGCCGGCAACCGTTGGGATGGATACGTTGATAATTCCATCGGCCCCCCTCTGCATCTCCGTTAGGGCCCTAAAACCACTTTTCTGAGAGAATACCTTCGCAGTCTCCACGCGAGAATCATATTTCTCGATGTATTCCACGAGAATCTTGTTGGGGGCCAGATCTTCGAGTGATACGATCACCCTCTCCGAACCACCTATGATGAAGTACCCTCCAGGGTCATTCGGGTCTTCTCCGACGAATCTCAATTTATTTTCTCTACTATCCTCAACCGAGCCACCATTTCTCTCTATATATTTATCAAGATTGTTCTCGTGAAGAGTGCAAACCTTGGAACGGACCATGATCGGCAGATCTCCAATTTTTATGGTTTCACTCTCCTTCTCAACGCCATCTTCAACTACGCGCAACTTCAGCATTATTGGTGCTGTATAATTCAGATCACGCAACCTGGCCTCACTGGGTGTTATCTGTTTAGAAGCCCCAGATGCCTCTTTGATCTCCGGCCTCTCCACCCATATTGTAGACTCGTTCGTTTTCCTACCATTTGGCAGGTTTCTGCCGAAATATATAACGATCTCCCTGCCAGCGGTTTTCGACGGATCCAGATGAATTGCGCCAGGAGTATCATCATCGGTTGGCCTGGTTTCATCGACAATATGCTGCATTATATTGTTTGGATCCTCTTTCGTTGCAACAAAATAGTTAAAAGAGTCCAGCTGATGGCTCACAACACTTTCATTTTTAAAAAAAGCTTCTACTATCTCTCTCATTTAATAACCTCACTGCCTGATACCATTCTATAGTACACAGACACACCTGCGGTGGGGCTTTTCCTAATGATCCTGATTACTGTTCCTTCGGCTATAGGCCCGTTAAGCTCTTCGAGAGCCCTTATTGCGGGATCATTTTTGCTGATTTTTGGTAACAAGTCCTTCCTTATCCCAAGTTCCTTTAAAACCTTTTGCTCATCCTTTTTGGATAGTATCTGGTGTTCCGGAACCAGCTCGTGATTCAACACATTAAACCTCGCCATTTATCGCACCTCAACGGGCCCGGGGGGGTTCGAACCCCCGACCACCTGGTTAAAAGCCAGATGCTCTACCTAGCTGAGCTACGGGCCCACCTTCTCAGCGGAGATATGATCTACTGATATAAAAGTTGATCATACACTTGCTTCGAGATTGAACTAAATGTCCGAAAGGCTCATAAGGTACAAGTTCAGGGAAGGATATCAGCCTTTGCCTGTGGGGGAAAGGAGCTTAACCTTGTTCTCCAATCCATCCAGCGTGAGGGTAGTACAAATTACAAAGTCATCCAGTATTGCGAGATTAAGTTCGATAATATCACTGGCTGAGGATTAAACAATACCATAAAACAATTTATATTATAAACAAAAATGGGGTCTTCATGAACATCACGATAAATGGCGAGACTAAACACATGCGTGCTGTATGGTTTGAGGACAATTCTGTGAAGATGATAGATCAGAAAAAGCTTCCAGACAGGGTTGAAATCTATACTGCTACCAACACCCACGAGGTTGCTCACGCGATAAGGGAGATGATCGTCCGTGGAGCTCCTGCAATCGGTGTTACTGCTGCATATGGTTTGGCACTCGCGAAGCTGAAAAATGAAGATATTGAAGAAGCTGTGGAGGAGCTCTCCAACACGAGGCCCACCGCCTTTGATCTTTTCAAAGCCATCTCATACATGAAAAAAAATGGATTCTCAAAAAAGGCTGCTGATAGATATTCCAATGAAATCACGGGAAGATCAAAAAAGATTGGTGAGTACGGAGATGACCTGATCAGAGATCACTCCAGAATACTCACGCACTGCAATGCTGGTGCTCTTGCAGTAGTGGACTGGGGAACCGCTCTATCTCCCATACGGGTGGCTCATAGGAAGGGAAAGAACATAGTGGTTTTCGTTGATGAAACCAGACCCAGACTACAGGGTTCAACCCTCACTGCTTGGGAACTGCTGCAGGAAGGTATAGAACACTATATAATTGCGGATAATGCCTCCGGCTATTTCATGAGAAATGGAGATATTGATCTTGTTATTGTTGGAGCGGATAGAATAGTGTCAAACGGTGATTTCGCCAACAAGATCGGTACCTATGAGAAGGCTGTGCTTGCGAAAGAGAATGGCATACCATTTTATGTTGCAGCACCCGGCAGCACCTTTGATTTTTCTCTGGAGAACGGAGATAAGATACCTATAGAGGAGAGAAGCCAGGAAGAAGTCCTTGAATTTCGAGGTGTTCGGGCAGCACCGATCGGCAGCAAGTCCAGAAATCCTGCATTTGATGTAACTCCCGCAAGATACGTAACAGGTTACATCACTGAGTATGGCATCTTTCAGTCTGGAAACCTGAAATCCCTTAAGAAACTCATAGACAAGGATCTCTTTATGAGAATGTGATCATCCTCAATCCCTTATGAGAAAATCCTCCAGCCTATTTTTCGCCTTTTCCCTTTTCTCCTGATGCTGGGCAAGAAAGGTGTTTATCTTTTCAATGAGAATCTCCTTCAACTCACCAGTGAGAAGGGCCCCGCTGAGGTAATCTTCCCTTATTTTATTCAGTCTCCTATCATCAGGTTCGAACATTATCCGCAGCCACTGAAAACTAACATCAACATCGGGATTTCCACCCAGACGGCGATGCTCCTCGACCGTTGGCTGCCCGCCTGAAAAGGCATATTTTCGGATCTTCCTCTTAACGGTATCGGGAGAGTCCGTAACGAAAATCGTATTGTTTGGATCTGAAGAGCTCATTTTCCCCTGTATACCGGAGAGCGGTGGGAGAAATATACTCTGTATGCTTGCTGGTTTATAATAACCAAGATGTGGCAGAACATCGCGCGTGACCCTGAAATGTGGATCCTGATCAACTCCGTGGGGTATAAGACACGGTACCCTCTCGCCCTTCCTGACACTCTCGAGTATTGATGGTACTGCCTGAATGCTCGTGTAAAATATGAAACCTATGTTGGTACTCCCGGAGAATCCGAAGGCAGCCTTCACCGTAGAAAAATTGATCTTCTTTGCTATTTTCAGAGCCTCCCTGTACAGCGTTTTAGCATAATCAGTATCTATTATTATTTCAGTCTTTGACGGATCGAAACCCAGTGCAACAACATCCAGCGCGTTATCGTATGCAAGCTGGTGGGTGTCATTCAGATCCAGTTTTTCCTCAGAGAGAAACTTTTCATCATCCGTCAACATGAAGATCAACTTTGCACCAAACCTATCCTGGAGCCATTTAGTAAAGATCCAGGGAACCAGATGACCTATGTGCGTGTGATGAGAGGGACCACGACCTGTATAGAGATAAAAAGCATTTCCCTTTTCATACTCATCCAGAAGCCACGGAAGATCACGGTGTGTGAAGAATATCCCCCTTCTCAACATGAAATGGGACTCGCCAGCTAACTTCTCGATCCTCCGCATGAGTTCACCGGTAATGGGTTTGGTTCCAAACTCAGATATCAGCTTCTCATAATCAACATTGCCAGCCACGTTATAGGGTGTAACCTTGAAATTATCAGCCTTGCTCATCTTATCTCCTCGTGAACAAACATTCGTTAAGAACCCTATTGTTTAGAAGTATTTATTGAATATAATCATAGTGGGGTAATGACAGCGACCCTCACTTCCCATCCCCTCGCGGAAGACAGTACGCATGAAGGGCACAGTGGGCTTAACCGTCGGGTTCGGGATGAGACCGGGTTTTTCCCCACTGTTATGGCCGTCATCAGCACAGTGATAAATACAGCCTATATAACAATTACGTCCTTTTAGTCCATATGCATTAGTCGTAGCGTCCCATATTTTGTGTATTTATAAAGGATGCCAGAAATCATCAAACCCGGAAAGATAATCAAGAGACACCTTGATGGTATACTGGATTCCACAGGATAAGAATAAATTCTGCTGTTGTTGAAGGCCTCAACAACTATATCCGGAAACATTCAAACGATCATATGGCTTCAAATCTGAGAGATACAGAGACACAATCATCTATCTGGTTGCAGGAGGATTGAAGTTACCCACAATAAACCGATGAGATCCATAAAATTCAATACACTATCCATTTTCAATAGCGGAAGTGTCCATTGAATCTTCAATGTATAACACCAATCGAAACGGCAGATTCATCAGAAGTATCTATTCACTGCCGTTTTTTGTTCTTGTTAAGAAGTATGTAAACTACGACAAGTAATGAATCAGAGAAAAGTCCTCCGGCGATATAGGCATATCGGATTAATTTAGACGGCTCTATTGTAACACTCAGTAGATAATTCCCACCTGGAGTGTAAATCACCACGTTTCCAGATAGATTGGTAATCACTAAACTCGCACTGTTGGAGACATTGTATGGACTTCCATTTATTTTTATTGATATGGATGATGTATTCTTACCTTCCAAAACAGTTAATGAAATGCTATTCCCATCATAGACGGCGTAACTGGATTTGCTTCCTGGAAGCTGATATGATGTTACTGGGGTGGAGAGAACACCGTGAATAGACACAGCCAACAGAAGAGTGAAAACCACTGGAAGAATCCACGATCTCAGAGCAAATCCCTCCTATCTTGATGGTACAGGGAACTAATATATGTGATAACTGCAAGAAGTGAGTATAACGGAAGCCAAAGGGTTAGTATTGATGTTTTGCCCAGTTGGTAAATTGCCAAACCAGAAAATGGAGAAATAGCAAAGATTGGAATATATGAATTCAAGTTATTCAATGAATAAGAAGATGCAAGAAGCGGTCCAAGTGATAAAGCGAAAGTCAACATTGTTGTTGTTTGAAAGTTTCTAAGAAATATAGAAAAAGCCAAACTGAGGAAAAGGTACATAACAGAATACAAAAATACCATAGCAACCAGGTTCAACGGTACTGTAATTCCGGAATTTTCGAGCGGAACAAAAGACAACGGAAGAATGATAAAAAAGCCACTTATACTAAAAAGAATTATTATTCTTTTGATAGTGATAGGTATTGACAAGAAAAAGAAAAACTGATTATATTCATAAATCTGAGTGATCTTGCTCGCAATGTAGACTATTATAACTAAAGATATTAGGAGAGTGATACCGGTGAGAATTTCTATTCCTTCTCTGCTTGGAGATAGCAAGAATGAAGCTGTTATCGGGATTAAATATAAGAAAAGCAGTACGGGAGTTGATGACAGGTACTTTAAACTCCACCTGAAAATGTTCATATTCATTCCTCCAAAATCACCTTTCTGAGCGATGCTGATAGCCCGATGAGTTCGTTTATCACGTTCTCTATACCATTATATATTACTATTTGACCATTATTGAAGGCATAATCAACTCCTGCTCTGATCAGTATATGTTTAGACTCTTCTAAGTTGTGAGTGGTGAGGACGTATGCAAACCGTGGATCTTTACGTAATCTAACTATTGAACTTTCACCGGGGCTCTTTTTTTTGATTATAATGACCTGATCGAAGTCTGGGAGGATGGGATCTTCCTCGTGAGTGGTCCATATCAAGTCTAACTTTGATCTTCTAACGAGTTCTACAAACCTAAATCTTTTACTGCGATCCAGGTAGGATAGGGGCTCGTCCAGAAGAAGCCCTCTCCTCTCCAAAGATATACCTATGAGTATTTTCAAAATTTGAGTCTCACCTGAGGAAAGGTTAATGACCATTCTGTTGAGCAAATTACTTACTCCAAGGTGTTCAGCGTACTCACTAATATGATTATCTGAATCATATGATGAGATATATTCTAAGACATCCCTAACCTTAAGCATTCCAGGGAAATTGCCGATAGAGGGAATGTAACTTATTTTGCTCCTAACTGTTTCGGGAGAAGTATCTGGATAAAAGCCATACACCCTAATCCTTCCTCTGTCTGCTCTCCTGAGACCGTAAATCATATCCAGTAACGTTGTTTTACCACTCCCATTCTTGCCCAGAATCAAAGTTTTTCCTTCCGGGATTTTCAATGATAAATTTTCAAAAATTTTAAGTGAACCATAATTTTTTGTAACACTATCGAAAGAAATCATAGCAACATCAGCCCAGCTACCATAAATAAAGTGAATAAGTATACGGGAACACTAAAAATGAATATATGAGCATAAATATAATAGGCAACAATAATTTCTGCTGAGGCTTCCATTTCCTCCTAACTCCGAGTTGGTAGGAGAGCCATAAAACTGGGATAATTGACGATGTTAGCAATCCGTAACCGACATAAACCCTTAAATTAGGGACAAATCCCACATTCGAACTAATCAGTTTATAAGTTGTAGTTACCACCATTTCGTATTCAGATGAGCCATTCAATTTAGAAAGAGTGGCCAATAGTGAATTTGATCCACCGAGTAAAGCAAGTGTATCTGGATTTAGGGTCGGAATGGTATTCTTCAGGTAGTTAACCGTTCCATAAAAAGTTCCTACAACACGCGTTGAATAAACCAATCTACCTCCGTTTAATGAACCAGTATAAATCGTCCCTCCAATTATTCCTGATACGTATGATGAGTTTACATTATATGGTACGGAAGTACTGAATTCGAGTGCCACTGAGTTAAAGAAACCATACAACTTACTATATGGGCTATCAAAATAAGCCAGAGACGAACTGCTTTTTGTTAAATTGGAATTTAAAGGATCTACTGGATATTCTCTACTATAGACGAAAATAATATCCTTAAGTGCTGGACCAGATATGCCGTGATTTTTGTCTACTATGGAAATTTGCCCATCGTGCACGTATGCATTTAAAACAAACGTTTGGTTATAATTTATGGCAGGAGCACCAGAAACCGATGAATGGTTATTGAATCTTAACTTGTATATTGAGTTATTTACAGTGACTTTATATGTAACATAAGATATGTTATTCGCGAACGTGCTCGCGTTGGGCTTTTCTATTGATATGGATATTGCCGGAATGGCGGATACCATCACAAAAACTATCAAAATAAATATAAATTTTAGAGTAGGTTTAAGCATTAATTCCCCCCCTCAATCGAATTCAACCGGAAAGTCAATAGAAAAGGTTAGAGGAATGCTTGCCATGGATCCATCCCAAGTATAACTACCCGATATTTTAGTTTCGCTTGGGTCTCCATATAACCACAGATAATAACTAGCAGTGTATGTCTGAACACCCCATCCAACAGAAAACGCTTCGTGGAACATATCTACTTGTGAAGTAATTTCGTAACTGGAACCGGGGTTCATCACAACAGTGTATTGATTAACTAAAACAGATGGACTTGAATCACCAGTATATCCCCAAAGGTTGACGGTCTTATCGATTGATTCCCCATTGTACGAGGTTACGTAGTAGTTGGTCTGCGTTGGCCAAACATTATACGCGTAACTGTATTTATATGAATCAGATTGTTGGAAAAGAACAATGCCAAAAACGACTTTGATGGTTGGGGCGTACATAACCTCCCTATTCCAATTGAATGGTCCGTAGTATCCATAACCACTCCCCCCTCCAATAGGCGCGTCTGGAGCTGCTGGAGTCGATATCTCTGGTATAGGGTTAAAACGAATGTCATAACACCAATTGATAACAAAAAACCTCCTGTCGTAAGCAAAGTGAACATATATATTGAAGTCATTGTTTGGGCCATACTTTCTAACAACGCGCCTTTCTCTTACAGACTTTTTACAACTTTTGCTTTCTTCCACCATTCTCTTGCGTAACGCTCCTAGCATAGCTAAATAAAAATGTTCATCCACTATTTACATTTTGCTGTTAGAATACATTGTCAATTTTTAGTTGATGAAAAAGGCAAAATTTAGACCAAGAAAATCTTGAGATTCTGGTTAGGCCACACTTAGGAGTTGCCGCGGGATCATGATCGTTTCCATAAATCCTGTGGAATCAACTAATATTTGACAATCTCGAAATATGGAAAAAATAGATACTGTCAAATTTTCGTTGATAGCCGAGATACCAGCAGGATGTTTTCAGCAGGCCTTCACGCATCCTGAATATATTCTTAAGCGATTCGGATCTGACGGGAAAGTGTTGCTTTACAACACCGCTGTTATTGTTGATATCCAGAGCAACAGAATTGGAGAGTATCCAATTTCAACTAAAAATTGACAGTCTCAAAAAATAAATAACCAGGAGATGATCACATAACTGTCATAGAACTTTTTTCATAGAAGCAATCAAGCTTCTCTTCTGCCATGTTTATTCTGATATCTGGTCTGCTGCAAAAAACCACCGGCCAGCCTCCCCCACTTTCTCTTCCATCTGCATGAGACTTGTCTCTTTGTATACATGGTGAAACATGCCATCCGGGTACAGGAAAAGGGAGGGGAGGTTATCCTATTCAATGAGATCTGTCATCTCACCAGCAAATTTCGTATTCCCTATTAAATATTCGATCACATCCGGATATGCTCATTATACAGGATTCATTTTTTAAATTGAATGTAAAAAGCGGCACGTTTTTTGTTGTTATATATATCCCCAGTACGGCAATGGGCCCGACCGGATTTGAACCGGTGACCTCCGCCGTGTGAAGGCGGTGTCATAGCCACTAGACTACGGGCCCCTCCCTGTGATTTCTTACATATATTTGATTTTATGCAGCGGTAGCATTTTCAGAACACCCTAAGAGATAGGGCCATGACTTCCAATCTTGAGCCTGAACAGGAGTGAAGTTGCATGAACTGTTGAATCCCGGAACTCTGCCCACGCGCCACCGGGATGTTTTGGACGGAGAGCGTTTCTTAGATAGCGGAGACTGTTTCCGTTTATGGCTGTAATCAATCACGCTGAAGAGTAAAGCATGTAAAGACTCCCCACGTCAACTTCCGCAAGAGCTACTGGAATTTTGAGAGAAAACTGTTCAAGAAAACGAGGATGTACTTCACCCAGCAGACCTAACTTTTGCCCCTTCAGAGTTATCAGGGCAGATCTTCCTGGAATCATCAGCTCATCATCCACAGCCTCAACCTCGGGTTCCACTGCGAACAATCTCTCGAAGATATAATTGACATATCTCTTGATCTCTGAGAACGTGGCTTTGGAATGGGCCAGGGATATAGCCAGATGAGTTTTCTGATTACCATCAGCGATCACATCACCGATTTCAAAAATATTCTGAGGATAAGCTCTATCAGCGTTGTTGGCATGCTGCGACAGCAAACTGATCGACAATCTGTCTCTCACAACCGAGAAATCATCGGATTTTGGATTGATGATTTCAATACCGCCCTTGTAGCTCAGATAGGTGTAGATATTTCGTGAAACCAGAACGAAGGAAGATACCTCCTGAAGTCCCGCCCCCACTAGAACGAATCTCAGAACATTCATGAATTCCTTCTTCTGATCCCTGCTCGCTATGGTACTGAAACGGGGAGGTAATGCCTCAATCTTATCATACCTGAGACCCTTGGCAAGGTCCTCTATGACATCGGCAGGGCCCATAACGTCCACTCTGAACTGTGGAATGCCCACGGTAAAGGGAAAGGTACCGTTCGCAACGGTGTAGCCCATTTTGTTAAAGGTCTTTTTCACATCATCGTTCGGGATTTCCTTTCCCAGGTACCCTTTCACATCTTTCTTGAGAATGGAAATGGTTCTCAACTTATTCCCGGGCACCACAACTGGTCTTTTTTTCCTGCCATAAATCCTGGGGACGCGGAGATCAAAACCCAGTGAATCGAAATATCTCGCCATCAGGTAGGCTGTCTTCTCGGTGGTGTGCCTGTCAGTTCCAGTTATATCAACAAAAAAATTCTTGGTGTTATTGCATATTGCAGATTTTGAACCGTTAATTATAGGTGGCATCGACATCACATCTCCAGCTGAATCGAGAATGATTGGAACAAGTTCCCCCTCAGGGAGAAGCGATCCAAACTCAATGCCCTTCGGGTGTGTTCTGATGATCTTATCAGCGGTCCCGGTCACAGAACCGTCATAGGTTTCAAACTCTATTTCGGACCTTGGAGAAGCCACATACCGCAAGGGGAAGGAGATTCTGTCCAAATCGTGTATCCCAATGGAAGATTTCTTCCTCCTCTTCCCCACAATGAGATGGAGCCTTTCCTGGTACTCTATGAGATCATTAAGAGAATCAGAGATAGGCTCTCCCAAAGCGATGAAACCGGAAACAAAAGGCCTTATTGCGAGAACACGCTCATCCACGAAGATTTCCCTGTCCACTTCGGTGAATCTGAGTGACATTTCAACACCGGCTTCAAAGCGCCTGATTGAATCCATGAGGGTTGCAAATGACATGAGATCAGGGCGATCCGGATTGAACTCTATCCGGAGAGAAGCATCATCAACCTCAACCGAATAGCCAATAACATCGGAATATGATATCACATCATCATAGGCAGAGGTACCATATTTTTCTCTGAAAGTCCGGAGGTCGGTTTTAATTACAACCATTTCACGAAGGTATCGGGAACTACTTTAAAATATAACTTTTTTACCTGGATCTACCACCTTTTTTTCTTTTAACCGAAGCGTTTGTTGTTATGTCCTTGATTTCACCACCCAGAACGCGGTAGGTGTATTCCCTGATTACGAGTTCCAGGAGATCCTCAAGAGAGATACTCTCATTTCTGTCTATTTCATCGTCCACGGTCCTGAGAATTTCCTTTGCCTTAAGCATCTCCACGTTTCTCTTCCTTGGGCCATAGTTCTTCTCCAGAAGATCATCTATTGCCTTCCGGATCAAATCAGAAATACTTTCATATCTGTACATATCAACAAGTTCAACCAATTTCTCCATGGTTTCCTCGGATATGCGTACTGTGATCCTGTATGGTACCGACATATGAAACATCTCATCTAAAGGGGCCAAACATATTGATTTTGTCTGACATCTAACCACAACAAGAATGGGCTATTTAACCTTAACGGTAACAATCTCTCAGCGGCACGCTTCTTCTAACTCAGGATCGCCATTCAGATCATGAACAGGATATCATGAACCTGATTGTAAGAGGTTCTGAACAACGGATTCACGGAAAATTTTGCATCGGTCCCCCCTGTAGATATTGTGCAGTGGAACTTTTTCGGGAACAAACTCACGTCTGGCGGGTAAAGCAAAAGCCCTTTTCAGACCATAGCGTTTTACCGGGCGAAGCCTTACCGCGCCGCATGAAATGCTGATATAATCATTCAGATGGATATTATATCACCGAATCACGGTGCTTCCCCTTATCTGGTAAACCAAATGAGTTATACATAAACAGGAATCGGAACAGATGGTGGATATAGGCGTGAGCCTTCTCCGGAAGTACCATCAGATAATTCTTATAAAATGGTGTGATATTTAAAAATGCGACCCTTCAGAAGTGATGAGGCTTTTCTGATAATATCCGATATGGAGGGTGTGAGTGGGCTCGTAGACGATGCTCTTCTTTCCTCAGGTGGAAGATTCTGGAGAAATTATGGACGGTACCTGTTAACGTGGGATGTTAACGCCGCAGCCATGGCACTTTTCTCCCGAGGGATCAAAAGGATCTATTTATCAGAGAATCACAATCTTGGAAGAAACACTGTTCCTGAAGAACTGCCCCCCTTCATCGATGTTCTTCCTCCGCACAGTGCCAATACCAGCATGAGGGGTACAGGCTTCTGGGAAGAGCTGTACACAAAAAGGAACATAATGGGAGCAATTCTCGTTGGTTTTCCAGGAATGGCCGGATCAGGAGGATTTAAATCTCACTCGTGGGACAGTAACATTTTTGAGTATATCAGAGTCAACGGCAGGGAGGCGGGATCCATTACCATGACGGCAGGATTATTCGGAGAGTACGGCATTCCCGTTGCAGCAATCATAGGCGATGAAGCTGCCGCGAGAGAGATGCGTTTGGTCGATCCCAATATCATAGTTGTCACCGTCAAGAAAATGGCAGAGAATGGTTGGGTTGAACTACTTCCACCGGAATCTGCCCATTCCCTGATCACCCAAAAGGTCACCCATGCCCTGGATGGATTTGATCGTATGAGACCATTTAGGATCGAGAAGCCAGCGAGAATCGAGTTCAAATTAAAAATGGATATCCCTCCAGTTACGAAAGAAGAAAATGGGAGAATTCATGTGAAGAACCGCAAGGTGCTCATCGAGGCAAAGAGCTTTCTTGAAGCATACTATTCCTTCTGGAACTACTATCTGTCCATAATATTTTGATTTCTGGATGAAAATGTGGGAAAGCTCCGCACCTAACCTATCACGGAAAAAATACCCTGGCATGATAGGTAGGACAAGCATCGGACCATATCATCGCAAACGGAAAAAGGCCAGGATTCTAAATTTCAGGAACCAGAACAAAGCGTTTCATGGTAGCCACAATAGTGGAGCCCCGGATCAGGAACCATTCGCCGACGCGGTGTACAGGGCATACATTCTATCCCAGGTGTATCTAAAAGATTCTATGAGATCACTTATGGCCAGTGAAGCGGTGAAATTGCCGACGGATATCGCATCCTCGAGCGGGAAGCCTCTGAAGAGGGAGGCGTAAAACCCCGCTCTGAATGCGTCACCCGCGCCGACCGTATCGTGAACCTTCTCCGATCTGAAACCCCTGATCAACCTGGATTGCCCATTGGTGATGAGCATCGCGCCCCGATCCCCATCAGTCATGATGATCCTTTTGTTCGAACTGAGGCGTTCCATATCAAAACCTACCATCTCACTCATATAATCCATTTCATTGCGGTTACCCATTATGATGTCAGATAGATCATATATGGATCTTAGAGATTCTCTGTTGTACTTGTAAAAGAGCTCCTGCGATGGATCGAAGACCTTAACAGCACTGGTGGCCATTCCGGCTATTTTCAAGTAGGATTCAGGGGGCCCGGTGCTGAAGTGGATGTACGAGTAGCCTTCAGCGGGAAAGCTGGTTTCAGGCCTCCACCTAAGCATGGGGCCCTGAAGAACGTAAGCCACCTGATTTCTCCTGTCCGAAATTATATAGCAAAGGGGACCAGAGTCGTCATCCACTATATCTATACTCCTGGTATAAACGCCCCTCCTGCGAAGGAGTTCAATGTACCTTCCATGGGTTTTCCTGGAAACAGCGGTATACGGATGAAAATCGAGTCCCAGAGATGAGGCAACCATGGAAAAATTGCCAAGGGTCCCACCTAGCCTATCCTCCGTCGATATGGCCGATTCGCTCCCGGTGCTCACTATCCGCTCCACGATGATTGTGGTATCAAGGTTTATGTGTCCGAAATATGCCAGAAAGGTCATGCTGGATCACTTCGAGCCTATATCCACGGCTACATTATTTATTCTTTCGAAGATGATCTGTTCCACCGACGAGTCTTTTTCTGGTACTTCCGTGCAATCACTGACCTTGACCCACGGATTCTCCTGAAGAAATCTCTCCAGATCCTCTTTGTATGCATAGGCCACCAGAAACTCACTCTCGTTCCCACTCAGGCCTGCTCTCTCCATGGCCGGTCCAATCTGGCTGATTCCTGTCAGTAACATAAAAATGATCGGTTCAACCTCTCGAAATTTTCGGCTATTCATGTGTATGGATACAGCCTTCTCGTAAGCGATTGAGAGTTGCTCCCTGCTCAGCAGGTACTCCCTTTTCAAAAGAAGAAAAACACCCTTCCTGTCACCAACCTGAATGTTCAGCTTTCGACGATCCCTGCTGATGCAGAGCTTTAGATCAAGCGGGGGCCTTTCCATTGCTACCAGAGATCCCCTGTGAAACAATAGGCTTGAATATATTTCTCACCCTATCGATGAATTTCTGTCTCTCTGGGGATATTACCAGAGCATTCTCTAGAACATCCATGATGGTTTCGGCAGGCAGTATCTCTATCCTGTCCTTGTGATTCTCATCGAGAACGATATCGTTGTAATTCGGCTGTGGAATAATCACCTTTTTCAGTCCAGCATCTATGGCGGCCTCAACCTTAGCAGTAACACCGCCAACGGGAAGAACGGTACCCCTAACAGAGAGAGAGCCGGTCATTGCAACGCTCTGATCAACCGGTATATTTTCAAAAGCGGAAATCACCGCAGTTGCTATGGACACGCTGGCGGAATCTCCCTCAACTCCCTCATAGGTTCCAATGAACTGGATATGAATATCGTGATCCGATACATTCTTTCCGCTTATCTTCTTTATGACAGCCGAAACATTCTGCACAGCCTCCTTCGCTATTTCACCCAGCTTTCCCGTTGCTATGACAACACCGTTTCCCTTGTGCTGAGCCTGAGTTACCTCCGCCACTATTGGCATAACAATGCCTGTGTAATCCGCAATACCAGAATCTGCTCCCATAACAGCCAGACCGTTTACGGAACCTACCCTTGCACCCTCGGTGAAGAAGGTTTTGTATGTCTTTTTGATCTCTATTGCCCTATCGGCAACCTGCTGCTCCAGAGGTTTGCTAAAGTTTCTCGCACGAACAACCTGCTCAGCGGTCACGATATCCCTCTTCTCAGTGATCGCTATGTCTCCCGCAACCCTTATGAGCCCACCAAGCTCTCTCAACCTGAGAGTGAGTTTGCCTTTTCTGCCCGACCGCCTCTGCGCCTCCTTCACTATCTCGGCAATCGCACTGATATCAAAGTGCGGGATTTTCTTATCCTTGACTATCTCCTGTGCTATGAACTGCACCAATTTTCTGCGGTTCTCATCATTGTCATCCATAACATTTTTCACATAAACCTCATAGCCGTACCCTCTAATCCTGGATCTCAGAGCGGGGTGCATTCCCGCAACGGCGTCAAGGTTTCCCGCAGCAACGAGAATAAAATCACATGGTACCGGCTCGGTTTGAACCATAGCACCGGCACTTCTCTCACTCTGACCGGATATTGGAAACTTTTTCTCCTGCATGGCCGTGAGAAGAGACTGTTGGCTCTCCGGCCTGAGAAGGTTCATCTCATCTATGTAGAGAACACCCCGATGTGCCTTGTGGATATTGCCGGGCTCAACCCTCTCATGGGCTGGTGTTTCAAGACCACCGGACTGAAATGGATCGTGCCTCACGTCCCCGAGGAGCGCTCCACTGTGTGCACCTGTAGAGTCGATGAACGGTGGCTTATCGTTCGGATTGTGGGACACAAGTATCTTCGGCACGATGGCCCTATCCCCTCTGTAAGCGGGATTCATGGCAAATACTATATAGAAAAAAGCAGCTGCCATCAGAGCAAGAAATATAATCGTAAAGTTTCTCAACCAAACGGAGAGAATGAGTCCAAAGAGAAAGATAGAGAATATGAGGAATGTTACTCCTCTTGTTCTGTCCTTTTTCTCCCTCTCGGCCTTGATCTGGTATTGCCTCACAAGTTCCTTCGCCTTTCCCGCAGGAAAAGTCCGTATCTTTGGATGGTTAGGATCATCAGGATTGTAAAAAACCACGATATCTTCCAGCTCTTCTTTTGGGAGAAAATCGGTCATCGACTGAGCGAGCATGGACTTGCCAGTCCCCGGATCACCGATAAGAAGAACGTGCCTCTTCTGGAGGGCGGCCTTTTTTACAATTTCCGCTGCTTCATCCTGACCGATCACCTGATCGAAGAGGATCTTCGGGATGGGCACATCCTTGGTGGTCCTTATGTTCAGATCCTTTATCCACGTATCTACATCCGGCAATTCTTCAGCTGACTCTGTCACTTCTACTCATAATCCAAAATTAGAATTAATACTTTCCCGTTATCTCAAACTCTCAGCAACACTCACATCGCAAGATGCGCCCCACATCGTGCGCTCTCACCGATATGCTTCCATAGAACATCTTGTTCCGGTATTTAAATTTAACATTAAGTGCCCTGCACCATTCCATAAGGGGTTTTTCTCCTCAAGTGGTTTTAAACGGTAACAAATACAGATACGGAAACATATTCCATCTATTTTATTAAGGCTGATGTTTTATTCCTTCAGAATGTCCTTCACCGTGGGAAAAAATGTTAGGATCACCGTGTTTGGGACCTCACATGGAAGGTCTGTTAACGCCATTCTTGAAGGCGTTCCCGCTGGCTTCCGTGTCGATACTGGCGAGGTACAGCGATGGCTTTCCTACAGGAGACCTGGTTTCAGCGACCTGACCTCCCCGAGAAGAGAGGAGGACAATGTTGAGATAGTAACCGGTCTTCATAACGGTTTATCCGATGGTTCTCCCCTCTTCTTCAGAATTGAAAACAGAAATGTCATCTCAGGCCACTACGATGACATCAGGTTTATGCCAAGGCCAGGCCATGCAGACATCACCATGTGGTACAAGTATGGTGAGAACAGAAGCTATGAGGGCGGAGGATTCCTCTCCGGCAGACTGACCGCTCCGATGGTGGCAGCCGGTTCCGTCTGTCTGCAGCTTCTCAGAAAATATGGAATAAAGATCATTAGCTTCCAGAGATCAATAGGTCACGTTCATTTTCAGGCCGATGATGTCCCGAATGACCCTGAATTCTGTTACAGCTTCAGAACCAGAATTCCATCTGCTCAGCAGGATCGTGAAGCGCAGGATCTCCTGAGAAAGATCGTGAAAGATGGTGATTCCATTGGAGGCATTATAGCTACCGTTGTAAACGGCATCCCTCCAGGGGTAGGAGAGCCACTGTTTGATTCCATAGAATCAACGATCTCAAGGCTGATGTTCTCCATACCGGGCCTTAAGGCGATCGAGTTTGGAAAAGGATTTGGCTTTGCCGAATCTCTTGGCAGTGAGGTGGTTGACTCCTTTGAGATAAGGGATGGCAAAATAGTGACCTCATCGAACAACAATGGTGGGATCCTGGGTGGCATATCAAACGGAATGCCAATAACGTTTCAGGTGGCCATGAAACCAACAGCCTCCATAAGGAAACCTTTGAAGACGATCAACTTAAAAACTAAGGAGGAAGCATATCTTACGGTCAGGGGAAGGCATGATCCCTGCATCTCCATAAGGGCCGTGCCGGTGGTTCAAACAATGACGGCTGTGGCTCTCTGCGATCTTCTGTCTCAGTCAGGCTTTATCCCCAGAAGGATCACTTGAGGCCAAAAAACGCCCCGAAGAAAAATGATATAAGAATGGTGGATGAGAGACACACCGAAATGGTCAGGGTAATATAGTATTTGGCCCCCCTCACCGATGAAGATACAACACTGAGCATTCTTTTGAAAAGGGATCCTTCCCCACCCCTTACGGTCGCTCGCGAGGAGCCTATCCGAATGACGCACTCTTCGATATTATCAACGGCATCAGCGACACATTCCCTTATTGATTCGGAAACAATTCCGGGGTCATCTCTCTGCCCAAGTGGATTCATATCGAGAGTACCCGCATTCACATAATGATTGTCGGTGGTGAGGAAAAACACCTCGTCGACGATGCCCAGGATCTTGTTTCTTGTCGCTTCCATGAGCTCATCCGTGATGTTGTTGGAATCTGTCAGGATCAGGGCCTGTTTTTTTCTATTTACCTGAATAACCATGACCTGAATTCCCATAGGGCCAAGGGCCGAGTATTTTACCACCTTCCTGGCGTAGCCAATTCTGGGCCGGAATCGCGGTGTGAGTCTGTTAAACTCCCTTCTGCACGCGGGTATGAGAGGTGAAAGATCCTCCAGTAGAGGCGCACCCTGAAGGAAATTGCTCTGGGCATCAGTGAGAATAAAATCCGCGGACCCGGAGTCTCTCATGGCCTTTATCAGCCTGATGCCTTCCTCATAGGAGATGTCATCGAATCTCTCCCGATCTGGAAACACCGTGCACCAGCCATAATCATCCATTCTGATCAGGCCTATGGAATATTTTCCCACGTTGAGCTTCTTCAACCGGGATATGTGACCCACCTTCTGAGCATTCCTGGCTGCCTCTTCAACTGAACTGGCTATGGTATCAATATCCTCCTCGAAGACGCTGTTATCACTGTTCGTTGTCGCCGTGTGAAATACCATCAGATCGCCCAGAGAGCCTGCAAGCCTGTTATGTAGCTTTTCAGGAAGGTTGCTCGTGCCTATGGTACCGAAAGGACCGGGGTGTACATAAGGAAACACGAGAGTGACCTTCCTTTTCCCACTCCTCCCTTCAACATCAATAACCTGTATAGGAACAACCTTCTTTTTGTTGTAAAGCTTTCTGAGGAAGCTTCGCGCCTCATCATCCGTCAACCGGGCTGACCGGGAATTCAAGAAGTAGTTCAGTATAGATACAGGAGAGTGCCCAAACTCGTAACGAAATCCCTTCATGGTGTGCTCAATAAATACGTACGCGCCGACAGAGAAGATGACGCTTGCAAGTGCAAAATATGCATAGGAGAGAACGGGAGGTGAAAGGAACACGAGACCTACCATCACTGAGAAAGAATAAAATAGGGAGGGGACAAAGATCTTTTTGAATTTTTCTGAGAAATATGTATAAAGGACCAAAACCCGCAGAAATGAGGATGTGGAGAATGACAGCATGACAAGAGCAAACACGCTGAGAAAATCGGGAGACAGGATCCTCACGACTATGAAGTAGGCATCTGACAGGTAGAAGGAGAGGAAATTCAGGTAGTTAGTCCTTCTTATGGGAAAATGGTAATCTGATAACCTGACAAAGACGACATCGAGGGAGATCGTCAGGCCAAGAGGAAAAATAAAGGCAAAAACAGTGAACCATAGGTTCCTCACCAGGATAAAATCAACGACCACGAAAAGGGTGGTCGGAACAAGATAGGAGCGAATTCTCGGTGCTCCTTTCAGAAACCTTGTAAGATCCGAAAATGTGAAGGTGCTTTCAGCCATTTAAATCAGTTATGGCAGATTCAGATAAAATTGTTATTAAAACGTTTCCATCAGCGATCCTAAATGGCCCCACACCTGATTCTGTGATCCTTTACGGCAATAGTCCAGACCCTTTTACCCAGTTCCGTTACCCTACGCCTTTTGTCCATAAGTCCCAGATTCACCAGCTTCTCAATTTTTTCATCCGTTACCCCTGGAGGTGTGCTACCACATAAAAGGGTTAAGATATCTGGCTCAATGAAACGTGCAAGTGCCTCTGGCGTAATGGCATTGACCACTCTAACACCTAGTCTGTTTATCTGGTAGTATGTATGATGTTTGTGAACCTCCGCGCTCCTCTTAAGTTTCGCGTCCCTTCTCTTTATTGAGGTATTGCTGTAGATATCGACAAGCCCCATCTCAAACAACCTCTCAAAGCACCGCTGCACCTCACCCTTTGGTATATCTGTGTATCTCGTGGTGTTCTTGGCGTAATCCACCTTCGCCACAAGAAGATGTTGCAGAACTCTTCGGAGCCTCGTGTCATCTATCAGTATCTTCACGGCATCCATAAAATCCGGTTTCGCAGACCGAGTGTCTCTCCTGTTCACTGTGAACTCATCTCCATAAGGGTATTTTCCCGGGGCACCATAGGTTAGTGTGAAATCCAAAAAGATATTTAATTCCTGCTTCAAGCTGCAAAAACCACGCTCGCAGGAATATGTACAGAAATTCAGCAATTTCACTGACCGAGAATAAATATATTTAGTTTCATCAAATTAGGTACCATCATGCAAGAAGAATTTGAGATTGTGAATTCCAAAGTGAGGAAAGTGCTTGACTCCAGAGGAAATCCAACCATAGAAGCAGAAATCTACCTGAGAGACTCAGTGGGGAGATGTTCTTCCGGGTCGGGAGCCAGCACGGGAAAAACTGAGGTAAAGGCATTTCCCAAGGGAGGTGTTGATGAATCAATTAAATTCTTTGAGGATAGTGTGAAGGATTACATAATCGGCCTGAACGCCTTCGATCAGATCTCGTTTGACAAAAACCTACAGGAACTTGATGGCACTGAAGATTTCAGCGCAATGGGGGGAAATCTCGCCACATCTCTTTCCGTGGCAAATGCAAAGGCGGTCGCCAATCATCTCGGCATTCCACTTTACGCACTGGTTGGAGGATACCTTAACCGCAAGATGCCCCGCCCGATTGGGAATGTCATCGGAGGAGGGAAGCATTCCAGGAACGGGACCACCATTCAGGAATTTCTCGTTTCCACAGATTCCGGGAGCGCCCTCACCAACATTATAACAAACGCCAGGGTTCACAGAAAGATAGGCGACCTCCTCTCAGAGAGGATGGTCGGGCAGAGCATCGGTGTTGGTGATGAGCGCGCATGGACCACAACTCTTGACGATCTCGATGCACTGGATGTCATAAAAGAAGCCGTGAAGGAGATTTCTTCGGAAACAGGCCACAAAATAGAGATAGGCATCGATCTCGCTGCATCAAACTTCTACAGGGATGGAAAATATATATACAGGAAGGAGAAGAAGAGCCGCGACGAGCAGATAGAATTTGTCAAGAGCCTCCGAAATGAGCACGGTGTGACTTTCATAGAGGACCCACTCGATGAGACGGATTTCGAAGGATTCGCCGAAATCACCGCATCCATAGGATCAAAATGTGTGATTGTTGGGGATGACATATACACCACAAATCCCGAAAGAGTGCTCAAGGGTATAGAAATGAACGCATCCAATGCAGTCCTCATAAAGGTAAACCAGATCGGCACACTTTCACGTACCTATGAAACGGTGGATATAGTCAGAAACGCTGGCTGGAAAACGGTGGTATCGCACAGAAGCGGTGAAACGACTGATAACTACATTGCTCACCTCGCCGTAGCCTTCGGGTCGTACATGCTCAAAACTGGCACGATAGGAGGGGAGAGACTGGCCAAGCTAAACGAGCTTACCCGGATAGAGGAGAGTTTCTAAGGGTATGCTCAGTATTATAGGTATGGGGCTCCGTGGTTACCGGAGCCTCACACTGGAGGAGGTTGAGGTGATCCGCTCCTCCGATCATATTTTTCTTGATTCCTACACATCAGTTATTCCGGATGGGCTCATTCGTGAACTTGCTGATAGGCTGGGGACCGATGTAAAACCCGTTGACAGGGCCTTTCTGGAAACCGGTGATGAACTCTATGATCTTGCGGAAAACAGCAACGTCACTCTTCTTGTCTCTGGAGATCCTTTTATGGCAACAACACATAGCGAGATCAGGTTCCAGTGTATCCACAGGGGTATAGCTGTAAGAACATACGAGAATGCATCCATACTCAACACATTGGCTGGAAAATGCGGTATTTCCCCCTACAGAACCGGCGCACCGGTCTCCGTCCCAAGAGTTTCAGATAAGTTCTTCCCACTGAGCGTTTACGACAAGATCGAGCAAAATATGCGTTCCGGGAAACACACACCCCTTCTTCTGGACACTGGCGGCGGACGGCCTATGACGCCAGAAGAAGCCATCACGATACTTGAATCCATGGAATCAATAAGGGGAAAGAAAATAATTTGTGGATCGACACGGATGATCATCGGCACTGGCATCGGAGGTGTGGGAGAAACCATCATAAAGGGGAACCTCAGAGACCTGAAGAAGCTCTCCCTGAAGGTTGCTCCCTCCACGATCGTGATCCTCTCATACCTGACAGAGAATGAGGAAAGATACACAGATCTCTTCTGCTCTCCGCCTGATCAGTAAATCTTCATTCATTTTCTCCGGATTTGGCTGAAATGCGCCGGCCTTCTCATTTCCCTTCCTCGCTTCACCTGCGCAAATCCGGTAAAACTACAGTAAGTTGAAGAGTTCAAGATCCTTCCTGAGCATTGCTTTATCCTTTACCGTGTACTCAAGTGCCTCCTTGAGTGCCCGGGTATCATAGTCAATCCTCATAAACTTAAGAGAGTTCTTCTCTGTATCTAAAATACAGATAGAAGGCCTCGGATCATTATCCCGTGCTTGACCGGCAGAACCGGGATTAATAGCAACGTACTTCCCTATCTGAAGATAGAGAGCCTCATGGGTGTGTCCCATGAGATAATAACCGGCGTCAAGCGGAGAACCCATATCGGTGGTGAAGATGCTCTGATCTATATTTTTGGCGTTCACATACTCATAAAGAGGATTTCTTGGGCTCCCGTGTACGAGGTTCAGAGTTATACCATCAACATCTACCGAATCTCTGTTTTTCAGCGTCTGCAGAAAAGCCACGTCCTCCCTGGAAAGGGATGGAACTGTTATGGTTTCACGGGTGTAGACCGATATATCATGGTTAGATTGGCCACACCTGCAATCCACACCAAAGGCAACAGCGTTATCGTGGTTCCCCATCACCATCACATCGGAATTGGCCCTGACCAGATCCAGGGTCTCAGCCGGCCAAGGACCGTAATCCACAATATCTCCCAGAAACAGGGAGAAGTCATATTCTACGTGTGAGAAAATGGCTCTCAGGGCATCCCTGTTGGCATGGGCGTCGCTGTAGATGAGAACTCTCATGGTCAGGCATTGTTGCCTGAGTAAAAAGCCTTGTGTAACCGCTCGTTGATGATCCGCTGGACGATCTAAAAGAATATGAAGTTGTTTCACCTCAGGAACTAAAAGGTTTAATAATTAGATGAAATTAAAGCCTGTTTTCTTGGTGAATAAACATGGACAAGGTTATGACAACAGGAACGACAACGCTTGCTATGGCGTTAGAGGATACGGTTGTGCTGGCTACTGAGAGAAGAGTATCTATGGATCATTTCATTGCTCATAAGGATGGCAGGAAGCTTCACAAGCTTGACGATTATATGGCCATGACCATTGCAGGTCTCGTTGGAGATGCCCAGGTTCTGGTGAGATATATGAGGGCGGAGCTTGAACTATTCAAACTCCAGAGAAAGATGAACATGCCCGTTGAGGCTGCTGCCACCCTTCTTTCGAACATAATGAACCAATCGAAATTCTACCCGTATATGGTTCAACTCCTGCTGGGTGGTGTTGATACGAAGCCACACGTTTTCTCCGTTGACGCCGCCGGAGGCAGTGTGGAGGATAAATACGTCAGCACGGGCTCTGGCTCCCCTTTCGCATATGGCGTGCTTGAAATGGAGTATGACAGATCGCTCAAGGTTGATGCTGCGGTTAACGTTGCAATAAGAGCGATCACTGCAGCCAAATCAAGAGATTCCGCATCTGGCGGTATGATTGACGTTGCGGTAATTGACAAAAGTGGCTACAGGGACATCCCGGAGGAGGATATCCTGGCCAGGATGAAAAAACTTAAGCTTAGTTATTAGATTATTTTTTAAAATTATTCAGGTTGTTAGTGATTTCTCATGGCATTCCGAGATTACCTTATTGAAACGAGGGAAATATTCGATAGACTGTACCCAAATAACAGGATAACTGAAATTGACTATGAAGGCCCAACAATAGTTGTCTACACCCAGGACGAGGAACTCTTTTCAAAGCGAGAAGATCTGGCCAGACAAATCGCGCAGGAGATCAGGAGGAGAATAACCATCAGGCCCGATCCTTCAATCCTATTGCCCGAAGATGAGGCCAGAGAGGCTATCGAGAAGATAGTTCCCCGGGATGCCAACATCCGGGACATCTATTTTGAATCTGATACAGGAGAGGTGATAATTGAGGCCGAGGAGCCTTCCATTGTTACCAGTAAAACGGCAAATTTTATAACTGAGATTAAGTCAAAAACGAAATGGGCACCCAGGTTGGTGAGAGCACCTCCTATGTACTCCAGAACCGTCAAGGAGATAAGGGAACTCATTCGGGAGATGAAGCAGGAACGCCGGGCATTTCTTCACAATCTGGGAGAGAAACTTAATCTTCCACCAATGCCGGGCGATACATGGGCCCGCATCACCGCCCTTGGAGGGCACAGAGAGGTGGGAAGGAGTGCCACTCTTCTCTCAACCAATAACTCCAAAATACTTGTTGATTGTGGAATGCTGAATTCTGTGGATGATGACCAGCCATGGGCCGGAGCGCCATATCTGTACGTTCCGGAGGTCCAGCCCTTCTCATCCATAGATGCTGTTGTTCTGACACATGCACACCTTGACCACTCCGGACTCGTTCCACTGCTGTACAAATATGGATACGAGGGGCCCGTTTACATGACCGCTCCGACACGTGATCTGGCGGTTCTACTCCAGAATGACTATCTCAAAGTTGTGCATTCTGAAGGTCGTAAGACTCCTTACGAGTCTAAATACATAAGGGAGATGGTTAAGAGATCGGTGATTCTGAAGTATGGGGAAACAACGGACATAACCAGGGATGTGCGTGTAACCTTATACAACGCTGGCCATATTCTCGGTTCTTCCTCCGTGCACTTCCACATCGGCGAGGGGCTCTACAACGTAGTTTTCAGTGGTGATCTCAAGTTCGAGAGGACATGGCTTTTCAATGCTGCCAACAACAGATTTCCCAGGGCAGAAGCATACATGACAGAATCTACGTATGCGGGGAGAGAGGATTACCAGCACAGCAGGAAGGAAGCTTTCGAGATGCTGGTTGATATCGTTAACAGAACATTCGATCGGGGGGGATCTGTGCTCATCCCGGTCTTTGCCGTCGGAAGAAGCCAGGAGGTCATGCTGGTTCTTGAACAGGCATTCAGAGAGAAGCTCATAGAGAGGGAGGCCGTGGTCTATCTCGATGGCATGATAATGGAGGCAACCGCCATTCACGCTGCCTATCCTGAATACCTGAACAGAGACCTCCGTGAAAGAATAATGGTTAAAAAGGATAATCCATTTCTTAGTCCCATTTTCAAAGCTGTGGAAACCAAGAACGAACGCCAGGAGATCTGTGATTCACCGGAGAGCAAGATCGTCCTGGCTACGTCTGGAATGATGAACGGTGGACCCGTCATGGAGTACTTTAAGAGCTGGTTGGGAAATCCTGCCCATACGCTGGTTTTCGTGGGGTATCAGGCCGACGGAACACTCGGAAGGAGGATACAGAAAGGTGCCAGGGAGATCCCGCTGTCCGAACAGGGAAAGACCGTTAAATTCGAGATAAAGATGAGTGTTGAGACTGCTGAGGGATTCTCAGGCCATTCTGACAAGAAACAGCTGATCTCTTACATCGCGTCCATGCAGCCGAGACCGAGGAGGATACTCGTAAACCACGGTGACGGCGATAAAACCGTGGAATTTGCTCGATTCCTGAGATCCAAGTTTGGCGTTGAATCCTACGCCCTGAAAAATCTGGAAACTCTCAGGCTCATCTGAGCTCAATTCAGATATTCATCAGAATTGCTGCCAGCAATGCTGCCCTCTCAGGGAGGGTGTGGATCAGGACATGTTCATCGCTGGAGTGTGCACCTCCGCCGACCGCCCCAAGACCATCGATGGTGGGGCAGAATTTTGATGTATAGCTGGCATCGCTTCCTCCGGAAACGCTTGCCTCCTGAATTTCCATATCCAGACCTCTCGCCACATCCCTTATATTACTAAACAGTTCAACGGACTCCCTGGACTTTTTCAGCGGACCCCTCTTATTGAAGCTTATGCTTTTGGAAGCCCCATTGTTCTCAAGTTCAAGGGATTCCAGATAATTAATGAATGATTCGAATTCTGAATCCTCAGAGAATCTGATATCAATCTCAATCTCACAGCTATCCGGTATCACGTTGCTTCTTGTACCGCCTCTGATTTTGTCAACATTCACCATAAGGGAGTTTTTTCCCGAGTACCGTCTTATTTTCTCAATGATTCTGCTCATCTCGTATATCGCATTGATCCCTTTTTCAGGATCGAGCCCCGCGTGGGCAGATCTCCCTGTTACCCTGAGGTACACTGTTGCCACACCCTTCCTTTCCGTCTTAAGCTTTCCAGCCAGAGAAGGTTCCAGAACGAGGGCGTATCTGCTCCTCTTTGCTTCCTCTATGATGATGCTCCTGGAAAAAGTGGATTCTATCTCTTCATCTCCCGTAATCAAAAAAACGATTTTTCTGCTGGCGTTCATGTTTTTTGAGCAGTACCTTAGGGCAAACAGTGCCTGAACTATTCCTCCCTTCATATCGAATGCCCCGGGGCCATACAGCCTATCGTCTTCTCGCCTGATAGGCATCCGAGAAAGGGTACCAACAGGAAAAACCGTGTCATAGTGACCCACGAGTAGAACCTGATCATCGCCATCGGGATTGAGAACACATCTCAGGACATTTCCGTAAACATCATGAGGGATCACGTCACAACCCAGGTTGCTGATTCCCGAAAACTTTTCTTTGAGGAGGTTAACCATAAGATCGAGCTGGTGCTTGTCGGTTGAGGGGCTCTCAACACTAACCATGGCTTCCAGTGTGGCCAGCATCTCCTCTCTATTCTCGGTGAAAAATTTCATGATGTTCACAAAAGATCGCCTTCCTCTATGATGTGCTTGCCGAAAAGATCCCGAACTATGTGAACTCCTATTCCATCACCATCATGCGGTTTGATGATACCATCGTGCATTTCGTAAGTGGGAGCGGCAATATCCCGTTCAAAGTAGCGGCTGTTCGGTGAGGTATCTCCAGGATAGTCAACGAGGTGTGAACTGGCGAGTGCAACGTTAAACGATCTTCCAATTCCTGTCTCCAGCATGCCACCGACCCAGCAATGGTATCCATTCCTGCGTGCGATCTTTGCTATCTCGAGAGAGTTTGTAAGTCCACCAACCCTGCCCGGTTTGATGTTCACAACCTGGCAAGCACCAATGTCAAATGCCGCTTCGGCTATTGCAGGAGATGTTATGGATTCATCAAGGCATATTGGTGTTGAAAGCTCCTTTGCAAGTTTTGAGTGGTAGACGAGGTCGTCACTGTAGAGTGGTTGCTCCAGATATACCAGCTCATACCTATCGATCCTCTTAAGAGTCTCAAAATCCTTTGCGCTGTAATCGCTATTGGCATCAGCGCTAAGTTCAATATCGGGAAAATGATCCCTTATGGTCGAAAGCAACTCCACATCATAACCCTTCTTTATCTTCACCTTAATCCGTTTGTAGCCCTCATGGAGAGCGTTAGAGATCCTCTCTATCGTTTTCTCCGTTTTGTCTATACCGAGAGAAATGCCAACATTCGCATACCCTCTACTCTCCGGATCAATGAATAGATGGAGAGGTTTTCCTTCTACACGGGAATGGTAATCATGCAGCAGCATTTCTACCGACGCTTTAGCCATATTGTTTCCCCGAATTCCCGCAGCTCTCCTGTTGAAGACATCGGGAGTCGGCAGATCTCTCACAAAACCCACAAGATGATCCTTCACAATATGGAGGACCGTGTAGTTATCCTCCGGACCGTAGGCAGGTACGTCATCCGAAACGCTCTCGGATAAAGCGGTTATTCCATCTGCATTTAATTCAAAAATCAGGGCCTTTTTATTTGAGATCGTACCAAAACTTGTTCTAAATGAGTTAATAAGCGGGATATCAACTTTGTAATATTTCAGATGCATTATATAGAGATAGTGGAAATCGGGTGATAAATTTTGTGAGCTATTTATCCTCAAGGTGTTCTACTACTGGCATTACAAATTTTGTATAAGGGTGACCGAGATTAGTCCAGATATCAATGAAAAAGTGGATCCCATCTGTTTATTGTGGGTAACTTAAGTCCTCCTGCAACCAGATAGATGATTATGTCTCTGTATCTCTCAGACTTGAAGCCATATGATCGTTTGAATGTTTCGGGATATAGTTGTTGAGGCCTTCAACAACAGCAGAATTTATTCTTATCCTGTGGAATCCAGTATGCCACCCATCAAGGTGTCTCTTGATTATCTTTCCGGGTTTGATGATTTCTGGCATCCTTTATCCGTGTGAACATGAGATCCACTTCTTCAGATACGATTTGGCAGTATCAATATCCAGATGCCACAATCTCTGTAGTGAAAGCTTGAAGTGATATGCACGTGATGTCCTGAGATCGAGTGATTTGATGGAGGAAAGACGTTTCTTTCCCTCCTCTACCAGATCATCAGGATTCTTCGTTTAGACA